>NZ_JASATU010000015.1:0-1636 GCF_032906605.1 Leptothoe sp. LEGE 181152 | reverse complement strand
ATCGAACAATTCGTTAAATCCAGAATGCCAAACGCCATCGTCATCGTGGTAACCAGACCAATCCTCAGAGAATTGACCACACAACGCTGTTCTTGGGTTAGCGTGAACAACCGCGTCAATCATGCCTAGCCTGTAAAGTTCAACCGCCACACCAAACGAAAGAGCCGTTTTACCGCT
Source organism: Leptothoe sp. LEGE 181152 (assembly GCF_032906605.1). Lineage (NCBI taxonomy): Bacteria > Bacillati > Cyanobacteriota > Cyanophyceae > Nodosilineales > Cymatolegaceae > Leptothoe > Leptothoe sp. LEGE 181152. The sequence goes on along the minus strand of NZ_JASATU010000015.1, from coordinate 1,459 downwards.
CCCTGGGAAAGGATTAGCGGTAGCAATTCGCGACCCTTTCTTGTACTTCTTAATAATGAGAGGGATGCCCGTCTCTTGAAATGGCCGGTAACGAATAGAATCAGTCATCTCTGTTCAGTCAAACTCCGTGAAATTACGCTCACCTAAAAACTCTTTTTCCTTCCGTCCCTTTAAAATCCCACGACTAGCCGCACCTCTGGCACCGCTAGCAATCGCCTATTCACTTGCTCATTTCTGTTGGCCACAGTTTAGCACAACAAACCTAAAGAGAAACCCTAGAAGATTGTTCTCTTAGTTAAGATTTTCTTGTTTACTTACTCGCCACTCTAGGATGTCTGACAGATGCAGTGGAAGTGCTTTAAGTTGATCCTGGTCGCCGATCTTTATCACTGCAGCCAGTATCTCGTTAACGCGATCTAAGTTGGGTTTCGTCTTCCCGCTTCGCCAATGGGCAATCGAGCTTTTGCTGATGCCTAGCTCGTCGGATAGGGCATTCACCGAGACCTTATAGCGGGCCATGGCCTCAGTAAGGCGGAAGATTATTTGACTCATGGTTATTCCTCATTCTTGATTATTTTCACCTGGAGGCGTCAGCAACCTAGATTCAATCGCTTCCCATTCCTTGCGAGAGACGCGAACAGCAGCATTTTTGCAGTCGATGATGAGTTTGGTGGAGTAGAGGTAATTTTCTAAGGCTTCGGCTTCTGCAAGTGAGAAGGTTATGAGTTCTCTGTCTAAGAGGAATAACCATGATCATTTTCCGCATCACCGAAATAATGGCTCGCTACAAGGTCAGCGCGACTGCCTTATCCGTTGAGCTAGATGTCACCAAAGGGACTGTTTCCCAGTGGCGTCAGGGCAGCTCTAAACCCAGCCTGGATCGACTGGATGCCATCATGGATGCCATTAAAAAACTTGGCGACAAACAGCAGCTAGACCTCTTTCCACTCCGGCTTTCCGACGTCCTAGAGTGGACGACAGAAAATACGAAAGTTTGACTTAAACCAACAATCTTTTCGATTCTGTTGTGCTAGACTGTGGCCAACAGAAATGAGCAAGTGAATAGGCAATTGCTAGCGGTGCCAGAGGTGCGGCTAGTCGTGGGATTTTAAAGGGATGGAAGGAAAAAGACTTTTTAGGTAAGCGTAATTTCACGGAGTTTGACTGAACAGAGATGACAGATTCTATTCGTTACCGGCCATTTCAAGAGACGGGTATCCCTCTCATTATTAAGAAGTACAAGAAAGGGTCGCGAATTGCTACCGCTAATCCTTTCCCAGGGAGCGGTAAAACGGCCCTGTCGTTTGGTGTGGCGGTTGAACTTTACAGGCTGGGCATGATTGACGCGGTTGTTCACGCTAACCCAAGAACAGCGTTGTGTGGTCAATTCTCTGAGGATTGGTCTGGCTACCACGATGACGATGGCGTTTGGCATTCTGGATTTAATGAATTGTTCGAC
>NZ_JASATU010000014.1:0-160473 GCF_032906605.1 Leptothoe sp. LEGE 181152 | reverse complement strand
GGGTTTCTTGGTCTTGTGTTTCATTGAAACGCCACAACAACGAACCGTCTCTATATATAGTATCGGTTAACTAAACCCGCGCCAGGGTGACCATTTCTGATTGATCCTGATACTTACCCTGGCGAGTTTCATAGCTAATTTGGCAAGGATCCCCTTCCAAAAATAAAAGCTGCACGACGCCCTCATTGGCGTAGATACGGCAGTCTGCGCTGGAGGAGTTGGAAAACTCTAATGTAAGGTAACCACGCCAGCCGGCTTCGGCTGGTGTCAGGTTAGCGATAATCCCGCAGCGGGCATAGGTACTTTTGCCGATACAAATAGTAGTAATGTTGTCGGGAATCGCAAGTCGCTCTAGGGCTACTCCCAAGCCGTAGGAATGGGCAGGCAATATGAAATAGCTGCCGGATTCATCACGTTGCAGCTGAGTGAGCTCCAAGTTTTCTGGATTAAAGTGTTTAGGGTCGATGACCGTGCCTGGTATATGACGGAAAATCCGAAATTCTTTAGGTGATAAGCGGATGTCGTATCCAAAAGAAGATAGTCCGTAGCTGATGACGGGCACGTTGGCACCATTTAGGTCTACCCGTCGCACTAGTTTGGTTTCAAAGGGCGCAATCATGCCCTCTTTGGCCATGGTGTTGATCCAAGCATCATTTTTGATCATTGTTTACGACTCACGACTCACCATATGGAAATGGGCTTGATTGCCTTTTGACTAGGGCAAAAACTCACGGCGGAACTCAGTGACCTGATCGGCCATTGACAGAATTGAATAGGGCATCTTAGGGCCTGTCAAAATGATATCCATTTGAGTGGGGCGGTGCTTAAGTAAATCGAGTACCTCTGCTTCGGGAATTAAACCGTATTCAATGGCAAGGCTGAGCTCATCTAGCATGACCAAACCATATTGATCGCTTTGTACAACTGACTTGACATGGGACCACAGCTCACCTACTGCCCTTTGGGCATCGGCATCGTCTGTAGTTTCAAAAATGCAACCAGCGTACCCGCAGCGTAACCAGTCTAAGTTTTGCCCCATGTGGGTCATGTGACCTGGGCCTTGGTCAATACCGCCTTTGAGAAACTGAGCTACTAGTACCGTCATACCTTGGTCTGCAGAGTGCAGGGCTTGAACCATGACATTGGTAAAAAAGCTGCGATGAACAGATGTAAATACCCGTATTGATCCTTCAAGGGCTTGTAAAAATGGGTGACGCTCCCCGCTGGCAATGTTTTGGGAAACATCAGGAACAGGCGAGAGGCGGGATGGGCGGCGGGCATTCTGATCTACCCTCAGCTGTTGAACCATAAAACGCTATATCTAGTAGCACTTTCTCAGTAGAGCCCTAAATATAGCGCATACCTGACAGATTTAAGCAGCTACTTAACATGATGATTTTCTTGCAAAGATAATGATACTCACCACTGGTGATGGATGCCCCAACCTTGCATAGCTCAGGCTTAGTGCTATATAGACTATATAGTTAAGATGTACTATCTGATGGGAGGGAGAATCTACGTTGCGAAAGCTGGGGACGCTAAAGCCACCACGGCCACCAGGGTAAGAGTTGCGATCGCAATCACCACGCTAGCTCTATCTGCTTTAATCCGTTTTTTCATCGTTCAAGTCTCGTAGGTCGCTATCGTAACACAGGGTTTGAGGATAGCCACGACACAGCTCTCAACGGCTAACCCACGCTATGGTCGAAGAGTTATATCGTTTTTTAGAACGCCACTCCAATGTTAAAAGCAGTTTTATTTGACTTAGATGGCACCCTGGCCAACACCGATCCAATTCACTTCCAAGTGTGGCAGACATTGCTGGCATCCCATGACATGGTCGTCGACCAGGAATTTTATGATCGCTTTATCAGCGGGCGTCTTAACCCTGATATTGTGCAAGATCTCTTACCGCAGCTTTCAGTGGAAGCAGGAGTAGCTTTTATTGCTGATAAAGAAGCTCAGTTTCGAGAAATGGCCGCGAATCAACTCCAGCGGATGCCAGGGCTGACCGACTTTCTTCACTCCATTGAGCAGAAAGGATATGCCATTGCCCTAGTGACAAATGCCCCCCGCCCCAATGCGGAATTTATGCTGAAAACCCTGGCCTTAAACGGTGTTTTTGATCCTATTGTCATTGCGGATGATTTACCTAAAGGTAAGCCTGATCCGCTTCCTTATCAAACTGCATTAGAGCAGTTGAGGCTGCTTCCAGATGAGGCAATTGTGTTTGAAGATTCTCCCACGGGTGTTCAGGCAGCGACTGCGGCGGGCATTCCCACTATTGGCGTGACGTCTACCCATAGCGACACGATCCTATGTCAATTAGGAGCCCAGTGTACGATTGCAGATTTTACCGATAGCCGATTGCTGGCCTATGTTGGCGATCCGGATGTGGCAGGTACAGCATCAAGATAGCGCTTAGAACGTTTGTCAGGGCCAGTCAATGATGAGTTGCAAGGACGTCCCAGACTCTTAGATGCTAGGAAGGGATTAGTTATGGATTTCCATTATGAGCAACGCTTCTGAACATTCGCCTGAGTCACAGACGGTCCAAGACCGTTTAGTGAATTTGCGTCAACTAGCGCAAGCATTTCCTAAGGAACAGCGGGAAGATGTCCTGCTAGAACTTGATGACCTCAGCACAGATCTAACCCATACGGATGGTTCTAGCTTGCAAACCCTCCACAAAAGGCTTAAACGGCTGGCTGCCATTGCCATGATGGCCCGTATGTTTGCTACGAATAACCAGCAGGTAATTGAAGAGTTTGCCAGTAATTTAGTCGAGCTGACCAATGCAACGAAGATTGGCGGGGGAGATAGTGAAGAGTAGGAGTGGGGGTAGGGCTAGTAATAATTTCTAGCGGGGGGTGGTGTGTAGGCCTGTTCTACCCAAATCTGGGTATTTACTGGTCCATAATGCTGGCGTAACGCATTTTCCACACGTTCACCGATAGTGTGGGACATGGCTAAAAATTCTGGATGAACGGCCAGATAAAGTTCGATCCAAACTTGGCGACCGACCATGCCCCGTGACCGAATGAGATTGCATCGGGTGACCCCCTCTACGCTAGTCGCTACCTGGGCAATCGCTTCAGGTGCAATGGCAGTGGGACGTAACAATGTGGGTAGTTGGGTGTCTAGGACGCGCCAGAAGCTGTGAAGGGTGAAGATGATAAGTGCGATCGCAAGCAGTGGATCGAGCCAAGTATAACCACGCCAGATACCTACCAAGCTTAACAGCATTATGATGCTGAGCCAGCCATTGCCTAAGACATGTTGTGTCGTGAGTTTAAGGGCCAAACTATTTAGATATCTGCCTTGGTAAGACACCAATAAAGCTAAAGTTAAGGCAATGGCTACCATGGCAGCCATCAACTGCATCAGCGCTACGGTCACTTCTACTGGAAAAGGAGTCGTAATCTTTTGCATTGCTAGTTGAAATTGCCTTAAAGCAACGATTAATAGGCTGACGCCAAAGAACCCTAACGTAGCTGCTAAAATTAACGCCCCTCCTGCTTCTCCTCGACCATGGCCCCATATTTCGCGTCCTAATGGACGATGCGATGAAGCGACCGCTGTCAAACTTAGAGCCGTGCTAAATACATCAATCAGAGTGTGGAGTGATTCTGCTAATAGACATACAGAATGACTGACCCAACCCGCTATGACCTCAATTGTCAAAATCACTAAATTAGCCCAGAGCATCATGAGCAATAGGCGGTAGCATGTTTGCCTTTGTTGCCCAGCATCTATGACCATGGGGGATTTTCTTTCAAGTTGAATGTGGGGTTAGCCATGATTTTCCCTACCGAACGCTATCAGTCAAGATGTCGTATGAGCCATGAACATTGGATCCTACCTATAGGAAACAATAAAAAAGCTACTGATTTAACCAGTAGCTAGAGTAAATATAGTAAGAATAGACCTGATACCCCTAAATTAATTTCAGGTCTGGCAGGCAAAGACATCACGAGCCGATGCCATCGCTCATCATATGTTTCTCAAACGTCTGTAACTTGCTGACAAAAGCAGACAGAAACTTCAGCTCAATATTCAGACAATACGAATAGCTATACGAGTCCTTGACAGCAGTTTAGAAAAGTTGGTTGCAGCGAATGCTTTTCTAAATCTTTTAAGAAGGATGTGGGAGAAGCAAGTGCATCTGATTGACTAATTGAAAATTTTAAAAGCAGAAAGGGTACCGACGACTGGCCGTGTTTCGTCTCGGTACCCTCACTGGTTCGCTCCTCACACACATCCATATGTTAGGGCACATCGTGGACTTTGTCATCCCCCCGTGGCAGGTTTGCATAGGTTAGATATCTAGAGTACCTACAATCGTTCAGCTAGTTGGTAGCCTAATCTGCCGTTCACAGACTGTTTCAAGACAATTCGAGTTGATTCTAGCCAAGGTCTAAGGGCAAAGACTTCTGGTGATTGATTGATTGGCGTAGTGCAGGCTGCTAATGCCAGGACAAGCTGTTGAACCTGTCGCAAAAGCTGAGGTGAGGTTGTCTGATGCCATCGATCGCAGATATCCAACAAACAATGAATCAGAGCTTGTAAAGGAGACCAGGAAGTTTGAAACGTTTCCGTTGGGCCCCTTTCGATGCTCCTTGCAGCGCTTTTTGTAGTTAAAAAATCGCGCTGATGATCACGGGTTTGCCATCGACAGCACAGCTCATAAGCAGATTGCAGTTGCCATAGGTCTTCAGGCGTAATCGGCCAAGGCGATGGTGCCAAGGGCAGTATCCACTGTTCTAGCTGCTGTTGCCACTGTGCCATTCCTCGCTGAGAAATGACGAACTCCAACCAACCATCCCTGGTCTTATGAACACTAGACCATAGGGGTGGAGTGGTTTGTTGGCGTAAGATCGATAACAGCATATTTGCGATGTCATCGCTTGGCTGCTGCCAGATTGTCGCCAACTTCCGTGAAATTGCAGAAATGTATGTAACTGTTCCGTTACAGTTAACTTTTTTTAAGGGAATATTCTGATGACAAATCTGTGTGGTTTTACCGATGCTTAACAAAACTGCTGAATACCTAAGGTGAGTATGAAGGTTTAATCTAGGTACATCTTGATTGATGGGATTAAGAACTTCAATCGAGGAAGCTAGATTAGACTGCAATGTCCGTTTTAACGAAAACCATGTCATATTTGTAATAGTCAAAGTAAGTAGGACAGACCCGACTCTGTTCAGGCCTTTTTAGCTTTATTGAAGAATTAGTGGTTGTATTTCAATCATCTCCTTCAATAAAAGCTGAAGTAAATATAAAGAAATCAATTTTAGGATGCCAACCAGGTTAGTCGTTTGTATTAATGTACTTGACATGTTTGTTCCGTATACTGATCGTGGTTTTACGGTTGACAGATATGGTGGTTCCTTGGTAGTTGACATAGAGCTTTAAATTACTTCTTTTTAATTTACATAAATGATTGCTTTCAGGGCGTATCGATAACTGGAATTTTCTTTAATCGGAAGCTTTCCAGGTTGTTTGTTTTGTCTACAAACTCTATGGCTTGACACTAGGTAAATGACACTATCTGAATTATCGACAACTTCCAGCACCTCCTCCATGTCCTCATCTATCCCATCAGATGACGCTCGGCCATTTCATGTATGGCAACGCATTCTGGATTGGGCGCAAGAGCACTATCGATGCCGCACTTTTAGTAAAGATGAGAGGATTCCGACACGCCCTGGACTGCTTTATTTAGTGCAACAGGGAGCTGTGCGCTTAGTTGGAAGCGCTCAGGTTAGCGCCACGCTAAAGCAGCAGAAGAGTTCATCTGCCAGGGTCCCCTTGGTGGCAGCTGAAGAAGCATTCCTAGGGTTTGTCGGTGCAGGTCAGCCGTTTGAGATCGTTGCGCAGCCACCATTTACCCTGCAAAGTTTTTCCCATGTAGATCAAACAACTATCGTTTGGCTTTACTGGAACGATTTGGACACGTGGCCTCATTTTCGTCGTGAGGTGCTAGACGCATTTCGTCGTCAGCACCAGCGTAAATTGCTTTGGTTAAGTACTTTGGGGCAGCGTCGTACCATCGATCGCCTGCTTGGTTTTCTAACTCTACTGGTTGATGAGTACGGTGAGCCCTGTGAAAATGGCTATTACCTGCCCTTCCCATTAACCCATGCTCAAATTGGTAGTGCTATCGGTTCAACCCGAGTAACCGTCACACGTCTGATGGGCAAATTGCGTCAGCGGGGTCTAATTCAGAGCCATGGGGAAAATTTGATTAGTATTCCTTTTAGTGCCAGCCTCAAGCAACAGGGATAAGAGCTGAGTTTATTTTTATTTGCCAAAACGTAGGGGGGGGCATGCACCCCCCTACGTTTTGGTGTTTCTAGAATTTGTGGAGCTTGGCACGGTTCCTTAGGATTATTGCAGGCGTGCAAACCCTACGCTGCTTAAAGCGGCTTGACCTTCATCCGATAAAATTAGCTCTGCATAGGCTTGGCCAATGGGCTTATCGATATTTGACACAATATAAATTTGACGCGTTAGAGGATAGTTTCCTGACTCAAATCCCTTTAGGTTGGGTTGATTGCGCTGATTAGGGCAGTTTTGTAAATCAATATAGGGGAGTTGATACGGAGGCTGTTGATTGATGGAGAGCGGTTTGACCGTACACTGACCTATGACTTCTGGAGCCGATGCAAAGTAAATAGCGCCTGGTGTGTTAGCTGTGAGACGAATCGCTTCAGTCGTGTTATTGCTGCGTTGTACCTGAGTACTTAGGGCTTCTCCATTCAGCACGATCTGGCTAAAAAACATCACGGTGCCACCTGCATCATCACGGGAAATGGGTACAACGGGAAGATCAGGGCCACCGAGTTGTTGCCAATTATTGACACGGCCAGTGTAGATATCCCGGAGGTCAGCCTGACTCAAATTTGAAAGTGGTAACGTTGGGTGGGTAACGACGGCAACCCCTTCAATGGCCACAGGAATTTCTTGTAACGCTATACCCTGTTGGTGGGCCTGTTGCTTGTCGGCTTGAGTGAGAGGGCGCGATGTCTGGGCAAAATCTAGTTCACCCTTGATCAGCATTTGAATACCAGCAGACGACCCTGGCGCTTGATTGCTGGGTGCTTGGTAGGTTAGTTGTAACCCCGGAATAGCCTGCTGTAGCTGAGGATCAATGATGCCTCGAATGGGAGCCCAAGTGGTGCTACCACCATAGGTGAATTGCCCGGTTGGTACATCGACATCTGCAAATTTTTCTGCTGGCTTGATGTCGGATAGCTGTGATGTTGGGGTGTTAAACAGACCCTTTTGTTTTATCCACCAACCTCCTCCAGCTACCAATGCGACGAGTAGAGCCAGACCGAGCATCCATGGCCGTATGACTCCTGGTTTGGTTTGGCGAGTTGAAACAGGGTTTTGGGAGGCTGCTGTGTTGAGTGGCTGAGGTGGTGACGTATTGAGCCTTGGTGCTGGTGGCGTAGCCGTTGCGGGTGGTGTTGCGGGTTTGGGGAGAGGTGGTGGGGGTGGTGACGGTGACGTCGGTGTTTGGGGCGTAGGTGTCGCTGCACCAGATACCGAATGACTGATGCTGGGCATCAAGACATCTAAGGCGGCCTGGGCACTGTGATATCGATCTTGAGGACTAGCACTTAGTAGTTTGGTGATGACATGGTCCAGATTTTTGTCTTCAAGGGTGATGTATTTTTGCCAAAGCCACTCGCTGCTATAGCTATCAAATAGATCTGCTGTTTCTTGGCCAGTCAATAAAATAATGCAGGTAACGGCTAAGGAATAGAGATCGGACGCTGGAAAAACTTGTCCACCAGTAACCTGCTCGGGAGGTGCGTAGCCTGTGGTGTAGATGCCTGTTGAACGATTTGATGCAGCGGCTCCAGTGACCTGTTTGACTGCTCCGAAATCTAACAAATACAGCTGATTATCAACTGTTTTCATAATGTTAGAAGGTTTGATATCGCGATGAATAGCTCCGTTACTATGGACAAAATCCAGGACTTTTAAAATAGAGATGAGGATAGCTTTAACTGCCCTTTCGGGTAAGGTGCCGCGCCGATCGAGAATTTGGTCTAAGTCTTCACCATCAATAAATTCTTGGACCAGGTAAAAGTATTCTTCATCCTGACCCGATGATGGAGATTTCACCACGATGGGGAAATAGGCGTAGAGATCGGGAATTTGTGGATGTTGATTTCCTAGACGCTCTAGGACCTCAGCCTCACGGGCAAAGAGCTTCTGAGCAATCTTTAATTGTTGTTGGTTGAGTTGGGCTGATGGTTGAAATAGCTTGACAACGCAGGGACGTAAGGTGGGGGTGTCGCGATCGCACGCATAATAAGCTGACCCAAACCCCCCTTGACCTAAAAGTCGCTGTGGCAAATACCGTCCTCTTAAAATTAACGGCATGCCACAGCTCGTGCAAAAGAGCTGAGACGCTGTTTGAAGCGAATCCTTTAGGTTTGGATGGAAGTTAACTGGTCGAGAACAGCCGGGTCTAGTGCAGTGTAATTGCATGGAGCAGCAACGTGACGACGTATTCAAGTGGCAACGCCCAAGAATAAGCTTAACTAAAGCTTAATTGCTCTCTTCAACAGGTTTTTGGTCTACTTGCTTGCCGTTGGTATCTGCTTTAGCGGGTGCTGCCTGATTTCCCCCATTTTTCTTGCGATCAGAGCGCTGATCAAAGTCAATTTCCCGGTTTGTAAACTGAGGCAGAATCTCCTTGGTAAAAGCTCCAGCTGCCGTTGAGCGATAGCGATTGGGATTAAAAATCACCGATAGGGTGCGTTTGACTACGACCGAGTCAATTTTGGCTCGATGCAATACTCCCATCTGTAATTCTTTCTCAATGGCTGAGATTGAGACAAAGGCCACTCCCAGCCCAGACTGAACGGCGTTTTTAATGGCCTCAATGGAGTTCAGTTCCATTTCGGTTCTTAGCCGCCGGGTTTCAATGCCGCACCGGGTGAGTACCTGGTCGATTACCTTACGAATAGTAGATTGGGAATCGAGGGAAATAAATTTTAGTTTGTAGAGATCTTCTCGCTGAATCGCTTGACTACTGGCCAGTGGATGGAAGACAGGCATAATCAACGCCAGTTCGTCTTCAGCGTAGGGGATAATTTCCAGCGAATCCTGTAGTTCTGGAGGGACTTCACCCCCAATAATCGCCAGGTCAATCTGGCCATTGCCGACACTCCAAGAGGTGCGGCGAGTGGAATGCACATGAAGCTGTACCGCCACATCTGGATAGCGTTGACGAAACAGGCCAATCATCCTTGGTAGTAGATAGGTGCCTGTGGTTTGGCTGGCCCCCACAATCAGAGTGCCCCCCTGTAGTTTTTGCAAATCCTCAATGGCGCGACAGGTCTCTTGGCAAAGACTGAGGATGCGATCGCCATATTCCAGCAACAAATATCCCGCTTCAGTGAGCTGTGCTCTCCTACCACCACGGTCAAATAGAGGGACATCCAACTGACGCTCTAAATTTTGTACCTGCAGGCTAACGGCAGGCTGAGATACATACAGACTATCGGCAGCTCGCTTGAAACTACCCTCTGCCGCAATCGCCTTTAGAATGCGCAGTTGATCTAACGTAAACGGGAGGTCAGACATAACGGTTAGGGTGTTAACGCCGGTATTTCAAGCAAAATCCGTGGCACGATCAATAAGGGCCTCTACTAATAAGAGCACTTTAAAGTATCTAACAAATAGAGCTACCCTGTCGCTGCTTAACACACTTACTAGCACGTTAAAGTCCACAGGATACGTAGATCATTCATTCCTTATGAGGGGAGAATAACTCAAAACGTTAGCTAAAGTATTTTTTGTGAGGAAAACTTTTAAAGCTTGTCAATGAGTTTACCGATTTTATTGAACGTTTGTGGTCATATTCTATCTGCTCTAGTCTTGCTTATATGCAGTTCCAATTAATTCAAAATTTTCTAGACCTGCCCGGTATTATTGGTTTTAGTCTGGTGCCTTTAAATGACACCTCCAATCACGCTTATAGCGTTGGCTTTCCTCAAGGGAACGGGCCTGATAAAAATCCCCTACTGCTACAAGGAATTCAACAGATTATCAAGACAACGCCCACCTCGCTAGAATTTTGTGCATTTCAATTTGGGTCGTATCAGGTGGAGTTGCACAAGGTTGAGAGCGGAGCTGTCTTACTAGTTTTTAGTGAAGGCACACTCTCTAGCCAGTATTCGAAGTCGGTCAGTGAGCTAATGCAGTTCATTAAAGCTGACTATTTAGCGTTAGTTGAGAGCATACAGTCCATTCATGCCGACAATGTAACTCCTGCCACAACATTCTCTGCACAGCGGCAAACAGCTAGTGTTGATGATGTTGTAGCGGCGATGAATAGTCTTAGTCAGGTAACGAGTCGATATTTAGGCACGCAATTGGTGGCTAATCATTGGCGCACCTATCAATCCCAGGACATGGTCTGGCTGAAGAAATTTTGTATTTCCGTTGATGGCACGATCAGTGTGAAGGATGTAGATTCAAAACTTTCGCCGGAACAGCTCACAGAGATTCGTCTGTGGACTCAGCGATTTCATCAGCGATGTACCCGTATTATTCGAGATTACGACGTATTAGTGGAGCAGACACTACCTAAAGAGCACTGGCAGCTGCTGTTTGGTGGATAACTGTTGTGTTGCGGATATTAGTGACGGTAAACCAAACACTGAGTCAATTTTAAACACTTGCCAGTCACTATGTTTACGTGAATAGTGGAAAATTTTGCCCGATATTTAAACACCTATGGTAAAGACAGTTCGGTTAGAACCGATTGCCCAGGAGAGTGCCGTTGAAACTAACGGCAACCTGTTATCGGTCTTATTACATCAAGAGTTAACTGTATTAAAGGAATGTGGCGGACGAGGTATGTGTGCTACCTGCCACGTTTATGTCAATGAAGGCATGGATGAATTGACCCCCATCAGTCGACGGGAGCAACGTACCCTAGCAATTATTACTTCCTGTAGAGCCAATTCTCGTTTAGCCTGTCAAGCTCGGGTGAAGGGGAATGGTGTAGTGGTGGAGTTACCCCCTGGCATGTACGTCAACTCCATCAAGGACATTGAGTCTCTGATTGGTCGTCGAGCCGACCAAGACTTACTGCACCCTTTGACTGGTGCCGTGCTGGTAGAACAGGGCAAATTAATTACCCGGTCGATGTTACGCAAAATTGCAAATGGTGCCGATTTAAACCTGAACGAGTATTTCAACCACAGTACCTAGAATGTAGGTATCTGGTAGACGGCACTATGTAGGCAGGTCCCTGTATTGCTTAGATTATTTTGTAACGATATGTTTACGCCCATAGTCTTCAAGGTCTTTTTGAGAAAGACAATTTAATATCTTTATTAAAAGATTTAGTATCTTATTGAGCTTTCTAGGTAAACAGCACCCTTTAGTATGGGTTTAATTGAGGGCTCGGCCAGATAATACTTGATGTGGCTGCTTGTATTTTTAGATATTGATGGCTGTCGATAAATCTAGGGATCTTAATCTCCGTCAACAAAATGTGATGCGTGCCACTGTGCGCCACTATGTGTCGACAGCAGAGCCTGTGGGGTCCAAAGCCTTGCTGGATGCCTATGACTTAAATGTCAGTGCGGCCACAGTGCGAAATGTCATGGGGGCACTGGAGCGCTCTGGTTTTTTATATCAGCCCCACACATCAGCAGGGCGAGTGCCTTCTGACTCAGGATATCGGCTCTATGTGGATCAGCTGATTAAGCCTTCAAGGCCAACGGCTCTGCGGATCGATCAACTTTTGTCACAGCATCTAGATTGGCAGGGATGGAGCATTGAGGCCTTGTTGCAGGAAGCGGCTCACATTCTGGCTCACTTGAGTGGCTATGTGGCTTTAGTGACCATGCCTGTATTAGAAAAAATGGTGGTCAAGCACTTACAGCTAGTGCAAATATCGGCTGAGCAAGTGCTTTTAGTGGTGGTCTTAGATAGCTACGGTACTGAGTCTATGGTGGTTAGTTTGCCTAGAGGCACTACGGGGGCCGGGGGAACCCAAGACGAGGAAGTGCTGAATCGAGAGCTACAGATTTTATCCAATTTTTTAACCGCTCAGCTATGTGGCAGGCAGCTGTCTGAGATCTCTAGCTTAGATTGGGATGAAGTAGATACAGCCGAACATCATGTTGTAGCCCTTTGTCAGGCCATTGATGACCTGTCGCGCCGTAAGCGTCAGCCCCAAACCCATATTTTGGTAAAAGGTGTAGCGGATGTGTTGAGTCAGCCGGAGTTTGCAGAGCAAAGTCAGCTGAGAAACCTGGTGTCGTTGTTGGCAGATGGACGCGAGCAGCTATGGCCCTTGATCTACTCAGACGATAGCCCGCTGCTTAAGATTTGGATTGGAGAGGAAAATCCGCTGGAGCCAATGCAAAGCTGTGCTCTGATTTCAGCGACCTATAATCGGGACTCTCTGCCGTTGGGTAGTGTGGGGGTGATGGGACCCACTCGGATGCTGTATGAAAATACAATTGCAGCTGTTGAAGCCACATCTAGTTATCTATCAGAGATTATGTCAGGCTTAGACGTTAACCAGTAGGCGGCGACAATGCCACTGATAAAGCCAAAAAGGTGGCTTTCCCAGGAAATTCCAGGTTGTGTGGGTAAAACTCCCCAAAACATTGCGCCATAGGTAACTAGGATAAATAAGGATATTGCGATCGCACCCATCGTTCGTTCGTAATATCCTCGGGCTACTAAAAATCCTAAATAGCCAAAGATTAGGCCACTGGCCCCAATGTGGACGGTTGAACCTAGAGAAAAGAGACTGCCCAATAACCATGTGCTTGCTCCCCCCAGGATCGTAATCATCACTGTGGCTTTGATCCAGGTGTCGATAGAGCGCAGCATCACCCACCAGCTGAGGGTGAGCATGGGTACTGTATTCGCTAATAAATGATTAAATCCACCATGGAGAAATGGGGCAAAGAGAATTCCCCAGATCCCATCTATAGAACGGGGGCGAATACCGTATCGATCGAGATGCCCACCAAACACTAAAAAATCTATAATTTCAATACACCATAGGGTAATCAAAACGATACCCAATAGCTGAAATCGAGCTACGGTAGCAGATTTCAGTTCAGATAAGAGAGGACGATCGGATGACATGTTTTGAGATGGCATTAACTCAGGATGTGGGCAACCTATGCGGCACAGGCTTGGAATAACCACTAGTTCCTAGGTTAAGCCAACTACCGTAAAGTTGCCTTCGCTTCTCTTGCAAATTTGCATTTCTACCGCCCTACCTGCGTCACCACCCTCATCTCACGTTTGACTCCCTTCACTCCATTTACAGAAACGACGTGATCCTTCCAGAACTGCTAGCGGTGCTCTCGATTTCGGCAGCCACTGGCCTCAGACTGGCGTTACCATTACTGCTGATTGGCCTGTTTTCAGGCGAACAGTTATGGGCCGCTGTGCCAATTTTGGCCAACATTCCTCAGATGTTGGTGGTTGCCGTGTTGGTGATTTGGTCCCTGCTAGAATTGACGATTTCTAAAGATCGGGTCAGTCGTCGATTTTTGCAAAGTGCGGAGCTGTTTATCAGTCCGTTTGTTGGCACAATTGCTGGCGTTGCGATCGCACGCCTCGCTGATATCAATGACAGCCTCACCCTTGTCCTTTTAGCCGTGACAGGAGGCGTGCTTGCCTTGGTTATTCAAATGGTTCAAGTGGGCTGGCTATATCGTTTTAACAGCCCGCCCATGTGGATGATTTTTGTGGAAGATGCCCTTTGCATCTGCCTGGTATTCTTTGCCTTTGATGCACCGGAACAAGGTGGCCTAATTGCTTTATTTTTACTTTGGTTTGCTATCCGGAGTTCAGCTGTCTGGCGGCAATGGCAGAAAAAACGGTGATAAAAATGCCGGAGGGTGGGCATTGCCCACCCTCCGGCATTTTTGTATTGCTCTTGCAGAATTACATCAGTCCAGCAATGTGCAACGGCCCATGACCGCTTACCATTTCCAGCAGTAGTGCCAAGAAACCCACCATCGCTAGGCGACCATTCCAGACCTCGGCAAAGGGAGTTAACCCCCATGCAGACTTATCTTGAGGGTAAATACGTACCTGTTTCTGCAACTGCGCAGCGTCAGAAAATAGCTTACGGGGAGATTCCAACGCCTTTACCACCATGTTACCCATGTCTTCAATAAAGACAGGATAGGTATTCAGGGCAGGAACTCGGTGGAATCCTTTGATGCCAGATTCTTCAGCCAACTCGCGATATTCAATATCGATTTCCTGCAAAGTTTCAATGTGCTCAGATACAAAGCTAATGGGCACAACCACAAGGTCATCAATGCCTTTCTCTGCCAACTCTTCAATGGCATCTTCTGTGTAGGGCTGTAGCCACTCTACGGGGCCTACACGACTTTGATAAGCCAGTGTAAAGTCATTGGGACGATTGACCGCTTTTATGATTAAGTCAACGCAGTGCTCCATCTCTCGCTGGTATGGATCACCTGCTTCTTCGACATAGCTAACGGGTACACCATGGGCGCTAAAGAAGATGTGACCACTTTCAGGATTTGGTAGTTTATCCAGCTCTTGAATGATCAAATCTGCCATAGCTCTGACATAGCCAGGGCTGTTGTACCAAGACGGAATCAGGGTGTAGTTAATTTTCTGTAGGGCGGGGTCGGCCTGCCAAAGTTTTTCTAGCAGCCGGAAACTAGAGCCACTAGTACTAATGGAAAACTGAGGATATAGAGGCAAAATAACGAGGTCTTCAATGCCATCTTGCTTAATTTGAGCAACAGCCTCTTCAGTGAAGGGATACCAGTAGCGCATGCCAATATAAATCTTGACATCGCGCCCCAGTTTTTGTAAGTACTCCTTGAGGGCTGTCCCCTGCTCTTCAGTAATACGGCGTAGGGGAGAACCACCTCCAATCTCCTTATAATTGTCCTGGGATTTATTAGCACGGCTAGTGGAAATTAGCCAAGCGAGAGGTTTTTGCAACCAGGGAAATGGGAGCCGGATAATCTCTGGGTCAGCAAACAAGTTGAACAGAAAAGGACGGACATCCTCTAACTGCTCTGGACCTCCAAGATTAAGTAATAAGACTCCAGTACGACCCATGACAGCGCAGTTACCTTTATAAACGAAGTTTTAATCATCTTTGACTTATCGTAACAACTAACTACTCGATAGGCATATCAGATTTGTAGAAGTTGAGAATTTTTTTCATTTAGTATGGCGGATGTATCCATAGCGCATTCCATAGATAAGTCATTAGCGCAGGTGAATCAGCGCTTAAAAGCTGCGAAATTAGGGCTGCAAATCGAACGGCGAGGAGATCGCTTAAATCTGCGGGGTACGTTGCCACCACGGCCTGGTAGCCCTAAGCTACGCCCCTATCAACAGCGAGTTCCTTTAAAGTTGCCTGCGACTAAAGCGGGTCTGAAGCAATGTGAGCAGACGGCTAAAATCATTGCGGCTCAGTTATTGCAAAATACCTTTGATTGGCGCAACTATCTGGGAGTTGTTGCAGGATTGCGCATGGCAGGGGCTGATTTATCTGCGCAGATTGATGCTTTTGAGCAGTATTTTTTTGAAACCCGGCGCTCACAATCCTCAGCTGCTTCATTGCAAACGACGTGGGAAAAAGCTTACGTGCCTTACCTGCGGAAACTGCAAGCCACAGCAGAGCATCATCGTAACCTCAGTTTGCCTGAGGCCATTTATGCCACAGTGCAAAGTACCAAGGCCAATTCCCGTAGCCGTCAGATTTGCTGCACCGCTTTAGCTGCCTTAGCGGAGTTTCTAAATTTGGATCTGCCTACAGATCTCAAGTCCTTTTGGGGTAACTATGGCAATAGTCACACTCAATTACGGGAGCTGCCCTCTGATGAACAGATTATTGAAGTTTACGATAGCCTCAAAAATCCTCGTTGGCAGTATGTTTACGGCATGATGGCCACCTATGGTTTACGGAACCATGAGGTGTTCTTTTGCGATCGCACCTGCACCCCTAACGCTGAAATCATTGTCCGCGAAACCACCAAAACCGGCCACCACGAAGTTTGGCCCTTTTACCCCGAATGGGTAGAGCGTTTTAACCTCACCACTGGTGAACTCCCAAACGTCAATACCGATCTAGATGCAACGACTTTGCAGCGTGTCGGTCAGCAGGTGACCACCCAGTTTCGTCGCTACAAAATTCCGTTTTCACCCTACGACTTGCGTCATGCCTGGGCTGTGCGCACTATATTAATGGGCCTACCCGATGCCGTCGCCGCCAGAATGATGGGCCACTCGGTACAGGTACACAATCGGACGTACCACCGTTGGATGACCTACCGAGATCAGCAGGCGGCGGTGCAGGCAGCGTTAGCAAAAAATGAGATGAAGGCACCCATGTAGGGGCGTTGCATGCAACACCCCTACATCCAACACCCCTACAAATTGAATTTCAATTACATCACCATGCCGCCATCCACATTCATTACCTGACCGGTGATGTAAGCTGCTGCGGGATCAGCTGCTAAGAATCGAATGAGTCCAGCAACTTCACTTACTTGACCGTAGCGACCTAACGGAATGTACTTGAGAATTTCCTCGGTGTTAGGGAGTTCGCTGGTCATATCAGTCTCAATAAAGCCAGGTGCAACGGCATTGACGGTCACACTACGGCCTGCCATTTCCTTGGCCACAGTCTTTGTGAAACCGATGACACCTGCTTTAGCGGCACTATAGTTAGCTTGACCGGGGTTACCCATGAGACCGGCCACGGATGAAATATTAATGATGCGCCCTGAACGCTGTTTGAGCATGATTTTGGCAACGGCACGGGTGCAGAGAAATACGCCTGTGAGGTTGAGATCGATCACTGCCTGCCAGTCGGCGGGCTTCATTCTGAGTAGCAACGTGTCTCGGGTGATGCCGGCATTGTTGACTAGCACGTCGATGCGCCCAAACTTTTCCATAGTGCCCTTGATCAGGGTCTCTACCTGATCTTCTTTAGAGACATCAGCCTGAAGGGCAATGGCATTACCACCTGCACCCGTTATTTCAGAAACGACTTCATCAGCAGCAGTACTAGAGTGTGCATAGTTGACCACAACGCTGGCCCCTTCTGCGGCGAGGGCGAGGGCAGCTGCTTTACCGATGCCACGGGACGAGCCGGTAATGATAGCGACCTGATCTTGCATTGCTCCAGTCATGGTGAGGGGAAATGGTTAACGGCTCGATCACTCTATTATTTTTGGGGGTTGGGGATCAATTACCCTCTTTTCACTGCCCATCTTGACCCAAATAGTTAGCTTAAAATCCAGTACCTTACAAATGCTTATAAAAATGCCAAGAATTCCCTTAAATTCCCGCCATTTTGATGGGGCTCGCTTAGCATGAAGGCTGAACCTAGCCTGGATTTAGGACAATGGCTGTAAAACAACAATTTTCTAGTTTTGAGGATATGTTAGCTGGGTCTGATAAGCCTACGCTGGTGGATTTTTATGCTACCTGGTGTGGTCCTTGTCAGTTGATGGCAGGAGAATTGAAGAAAGTTAAGGATGAGCTACAGGATAAGCTGCAAATCGTGAAAATTGACACGGATCGCTACGACACGCTGGCATCCAAGTATCAGATCCATGCGCTACCGACTATGGTGCTCTTTAAGGATGGTCAAGAAGTGGACCGAATTGAAGGTGCCATGAACGCTACTCAATTGGTTACGCGATTACGGCCGAATTTATAATTGGGAACTGCTGACTCAACTGCTTGGTAGCAACGGGTATGATTGAGAGTCCCCAGGCATGCCTGGGCTCGTGACGACTCAGCAAAACAGTATGGAAACGGCGTGTGCCATTGCCCTGGGCAGTAACCTGGGAGACTCGGAGCAAACCATTGAAGCAGCATTGGCACAGCTTGATCGGGGTGGTATGCGGTTGAGGCGGCGATCGCAACTCTACAAAACCGCTCCAGTGGGTCCCCCCCAGCCTGACTACATCAATGCCAGTGCTGTTTTCCATACCACCCTGCGTCCTGATCAGGTGCTGCAGTTACTGCTAGTGACAGAGGCGAGCTTTGGTCGTATCCGGCGTGAGCGTTGGGGACCTCGTACGTTAGATTTGGATTTACTGTTCTATGGCGATCAGATCATAGATACGCCCAGACTGATTTTGCCGCATCCGAGAATGCATGAGCGGGCGTTTGTGTTGGTGCCCCTGTCGGAAATTGCAGCGGACTGGCGACATCCCGTCAGGCAGCGAACCGTGAAGGAATTATTGGGACAGGTTGATACGGCTGGAGTGTATCCACTGGTGGCTTAGAGACTGGGCTTTGACTACGCTCAGCTCTCATCGCATTAGTTGGCTGAGCGAAGCGCCTTTAATGGAGTTAGCCAGCGGCTCATGGTGTAACCTGATCCCGTTACCTCACTGCATCCAACACTATGTCTCTTGGTTTAGAACCGCCTCAGCTACTCAAAAAGTGTCTATTTTACGCCGGACGTAAGTTTGACTTTGAAGTCAACCGTCTCCGTCTACCCAACAAAGTGGAAGGTCAGTGGGAATGCATTCGCCATCCAGGGGGAGCGATGGCTATACCCATTACCCCTGACGGTAAGCTGGTGCTGGTCCGACAATATCGTTTTGCCGTGCAAGGAAGATTGTTAGAGTTCCCGGCAGGTACGATTGAAAGAGAGGAAGATGCATTTACAACCATTCAACGAGAGATAGAAGAAGAGACTGGTTATAGTGCCAGCGAATGGACCAATCTTGGCAAGTTTCCATTGGCCCCCGGTTACTCTGATGAATATATTTTTGCGTTTTTGGCAAGCGACCTTGAGAAGCTAGAAACAGCTCCAGCCCAGGATGAAGATGAGGATATTGAAGTTGTTTTGATGACGCCAGAAGAGTTTGAAAAAGCTGTTCTTAGTGGTGAAGGTGTGGATGCAAAATCGATTGCCGGGTACTTTATGGCAAAACCGTTTTTGAATAAATAAAACGAGAGTTTTAGAAGACATCCACTCATCTTATGTAGGCATACACTGATGTTGGCTTCTCAAAGTGCCGACAGTACATCAGCCCTTTATGGGACGACATGGAGGGCTGATTATTTGTTTTCAAGGATAATTTGGGATTTCTATGGTGCAATGAAGACAAAAAATGGTGTAGACATTGATAGTAATAAGACGATTAGCCACTGGGTTGTAGTCAATACCCAGAGTTTAGTGAATCCTGATGCGATAGAAATCATGGTGTCGAAATCGATCATGTCGGAACCGGTCATGGTGGAAATCATGACGTCTACCATGTCGAAATCTTCCACGGTAGAAATTATGATGGCGGACACTGCCATGACGGAATTCCCGGTTTCGGAAGAAAATTTCATCCCGCCGAAATTCCCCATGTCTGAAGTGGATTCGACGGATGCTGCCGTTTCGGAAGAAAATATCTCCCCGAAATCTATCAGGACGAAATCGACTGCGCCCGGATCGTCTTCTATGAAATCCTTTCTCTAAGGAGATACTAGTATCTTCTGTTTTTACCCATGGGCTTTCCCCATCTTCTAGATCTGCCAACTTATCTACGTTATTTGTAGAATCATTAATAATTTCTGTTGGTGTCTTGGGAACAGTCTCAAACTCGAAGGCAGCGGCTTTTGGCGTAAGAGCACTGAAATGAGCGCCCAAAATTAGGAGTGGTAGCCAATAAAGTTTCATGGGACCTCCAGCTTTTAAAGCTATGTAGAGGGATGGGGGCAGTGGTGGATTTAGAGGTGATGCACCCTTGGTAGATGCTTGAAATGAACCTTGATAGTTCCTAGGTTGACGCGCTCATATGAAATAAACGTGATGGCAGTCTGAAAAAAACATGAGTGATCTTGATCTAAATTATGGCTGCTTTCACTAACTTTGGTGTGCAGGGGAGTGAAGAATTCCCTAGCCAAAAACACAAAAAACACAAAAAACTCTTTCTTCACTATCAATGAAGAAAGAGGGCAATACGATACTTTGTTTCTACTGAGAGGAAAGAGTCGGCAATGACATTCCCTGAGTTCAACTTAGAATACCTGCGATTTTAATCTAATGCGAGGTTGCCACCCCTCTTTTAGACTTCTTGGTTATATTTCACGCCACGATAGGTGAGCTGTACACGCTGATGGGGGTGATTAGGAACCTTAAATGCCTTGCGCTTAAGGGGCGCACCACGGTAGGTGCCAATCTTTTCAGTATCAGTTACTTGAATATTTTCGAAGTGCGCTTCGTAGAGAGCGCCAAGAAATGAGAGTTTCATCTCGGTTCCTCCAAATGTGTAGATGCCATGACAGAAATATTTGGACAGCAAGAAAATCGCTAAAACTTCCCGCCAAAAACATCAAACTGTGTAATTGGTTACAGTTTATATGCTATCGGGATGCATTAAGGCTAAGTTAGTAAACCTTAAAGTGTAATTTAATATTTGCTTAATTGTGTGGCTAAGCTGTCCTTGCACTGGACCTCGTGTCCACAAACGTTCAGTGTTCCGGAGGCGCTAGCTTGGAGCTGCTAAACCTAGGCTATCCAGCATAAAGGCATATTCAAAGGCGGTTTCTTCGAGCCATCCATAACGCCCGGAGGCACCGCCGTGGCCTGCATCCATATTGGTTTTGAGAAGAAGCTTATTCTGATCGGTTTTTAACTCTCTCAGTTTTGCTGTCCACTTGGCAGGTTCCCAATAAGAGACTCGTGGGTCGTTAAGTCCACCCGTGATCAACAGGTCAGGATACTTCTGGGCTGTGACATTGTCATAGGGCGAGTAAGACTTCATGTAGTCATAGTACGCTTTCTCATTAGGGTTGCCCCATTCGTCCCATTCCATCACTGATAGCGGCAGGCTGGGGTCTAAGATGGTTGTTACAACATCCACAAAGGGGACAGCTGCGAGGGCAACTTTAAATAACTCGGGTCGTATATTTAATACGGCACCGATCAATAATCCACCGGCACTACCACCATAAATAGCGAGTTTGTCAGCGCTGGTCCATTGGTTATCGATCAGGTACTCAGCACAGGCAATAAAGTCCGTAAACGTATTTTTCTTATGGAGAAACTTGCCGTCCTCGTACCATGGCCGACCCATTTCACCACCACCGCGAATGTGGGCAATGGCATAGATGACACCTCGGTCTAATAGGGAGAGCCGGATAGAGGAGAAATAGGCCGATGATGATGCGCCATAGGATCCGTAGCCATAGAGAAAGAGGGGACTGTTGCCATTTCGCTCAGTTCCTTTTTTGTACACCAGCGAGATTGGCACTTCGGTGCCGTCGGGAGCCTTCGCCATCAACCATTCACTTTGATATAGGCTGCGGTCGTAGCCTCCAAGTACCGGCATCTCTTTTTTGAGCTCTCGTTCATGGGTGTCCATGTCATAATCAAATACTGAGGACGGAGTGATTAATGACGTGTAGGTAAATCGCAGAGTTTTGTTGTCAAATTCAGGCATGGCACCAGACCAGACCGAATAGGTGGGTTCTGGAAACTCTAGGGCTGTGTCTTCTCCTGTGGAAAGTTTGTGGATACGAATGGTGGGCAACCCCCCCTGGCGTTCGTAAATGATCAGATGGTCGATAAATACACTAATACCTGTCAGCTGTACATCAGGGCGATGGGGTATGACAGTTTCCCAATTCTCTTTGCCAAGTGCGTTGACTGGTGTCACCATTAGCTTTGAGTTAATGGCATCCTCGTTGGTAACAATGTAAAACCGGTCGAGGGTGTTGTTGTTGCCAGGATGGTGAGAAATGGAGTATTCCACGCCATGTTTGCGGGGACAAACTATCTGAAACTCTCCATCTGGATTATTGGCATCTAAAATCCAGATTTCGGAGGTGATTTTGCTGTTAATTGAGATGAATAGATAAGCTTCGCTGCGGGTGCCGCCCACTGAGAGATAAAAAGCATCGTCGGTTTCTTCGTAAACCAGTTGGTCGTTACCTGGATCTTCTCCCAAACGATGTTTCCATACTTGGTAGGGGCGATGGGCATCATCTAGTCGAGTGTAGAAAACAGTACGATTGTCGTTAGCCCAGATAACTTCACTAATGTTTTCAATTTTTTCTGGATAAAGATTTCCAGTGGTCAAGTCTTTGAATACTAAGGTGCAGCGCTCTGATCCATTGGTGTCTGTAGCATAGGCTAGCAACTGATGATCAAGACTCGTTTCATAGTCTCCCAAGGCAAAAAACTCATACTCCTCAGCTAGCTCATTTTCATCGAGCAAAATTTCTTCGGGGGCGTCTAAGCTACCTTGTTTACGGCATAGGATGCGATAGGCTTTGCCTTCTTCAGTGCGGCTGTAATAGTAATAATCCCCGTCTTTTGTGGGTACCGACAGATCACTTTCCTGAATGCGGCCTAGCATTTCGTTATACAAAGCTCTCTGAAAGCTCTTGTTATGGGAGGTTTGTGCGTCAGTGTAGGTGTTTTCAGCTTTGAGGTAATCCAGGGTTTCTGGGGAGTCGCGATCGCACAGCCAATAATAATCATCAATGCGAACATCCCCATGTTTTTCAAGGGTTTTCGGCTGTTTTTTGGCGATAGGGGCTCCAGACGTCATCAAAACTTTAACTCCCTGAACGTGTGCCCTTCTAGAATACTGAGCTAAGCCCTGGGAAGCCATGATGCATGGGTGTAGAATACCGTCCCTGTGAAGAAGTTTTGAATTCTGAGTTCTAAGTTTTGGGGTGTAGTGCAATTAAACCCCCCACTCAAAACCACCTATACTGATCGGATTCTCCCCTTTTTACCAAGTTTATGGCTGATCTGATCCTGTTTTGGCACCGTCGTGATCTGCGCATTAGTGATAATTTAGGCCTGGCCGCTGCTCGGGAACGGAGTCCTAAAGTAGTCGGGGTTTTTTGCCTGGATCCTGGCATCTTAGAAGCAGATGACGTAGCCCCAGCCAGGGTGGCCTATATGCTTGGCTGTGTGGCGCAGTTACAGGAGCGTTATCAAGCAGTCGGGAGTGAACTGCTGATTCTCAAGGGTAATCCTGTAGAACAAATCCCTCAGACAGCTTCGACATTGGGAGCTATGGCTGTCTATTGGAATCGAGATGTGGAACCCTATTCCCGCCAGCGAGATAACGCAGTGGCAGCAGCCCTGACGGAAAAAGGCATTGAAATGCGGACCAAAACTTGGGACCAACTGCTGCATGCACCGGGGGATGTGCTGACTGGAGCTGGTAAACCTTACACGGTGTATGGTCCTTTCTGGCGAAACTGGCAAAATTTAGTCAAACTACCTCCAGCTGCAACGTTGCAGGGGGCGGTGGGTCTGAGTGACGCGGAACGTGGGTTGGTAGATGCGATCGCACTGCCCTCGGCTAAAGCATTGGGCTTTACGTGGGATGCCCCATTACCCCTAGAACCCGGCGAGCGGGCCGCCCGTGCCCAGCTAGAATTCTTTGGTCATAAAGCCATTGAAGCCTACGATGAGCAACGCAATTTCCCCGCGGTGACAGGTACTTCATTGCTGAGTGCGGCCCTTAAGTTTGGTGCAGTGGGTATGCGTGAGGTGTGGCAGACGGCAATGACAGCCTACGATGCCTGTAACAGTGATGAGGGTCGTACCAATGTGCAAACCTGGATGAAGGAACTCGCCTGGCGAGAGTTTTACCAGCATGTAATGTTTTTCTTCCCAGAGTTAGCACATGGTCCCTACCGTGATGCCTGGAAAGATTTTCCTTGGGACAATGATGAAGAGAAATTTGCAGCTTGGTGTGAGGGACGTACAGGCTATCCCATTGTGGATGCTGCCATGCGTCAGTTAAATGAGACCGGATGGATGCACAATCGTTGTCGCATGATTGTGGCCAGCTTTCTCACCAAAGACTTAATTGTCGACTGGCGCTGGGGTGAGAAATATTTCATGCAAAAGCTGGTGGATGGTGATCTCAGTGCCAACAATGGTGGCTGGCAGTGGAGTGCCTCTAGCGGCATGGATCCTAAGCCGTTAAGAATTTTCAACCCGGCTAGCCAAGCTAAGAAATTTGATGCGGATGCAGACTATATTCGCCAGTGGCTGCCTGAGATTCGCCATGTGGATACGGGTGCACTGGTGAGTGGTAAACTCTCACCCCTAGATTTAGAGGGGACTGATTACGCTGCGCCTATTGTCGATCACAAAAAACAACAGGCTGTTTTTAAAGAACGTTATAAGGAACAAAAAGCTAAGTTGGGAGCCCTAAACGAACGTGATTAATGACACATGAGAAAATTAGGTGTACTGATTTCTGTCTCTGATAAACGGTGATTATGGGCAGTAATGGTGCAGTATGCTGTTTTTCCCGCTAGTTCATCCGGATTTTTATCAGTTCATATTGATTAAATCTTTATAACAAGGTTTTTCTATGCCGAAAATCGGGCAATTTTGAAGAGAGGTCGTCATAACGACCAGCATGATGGAAATGCACTTAAAGAGGAATTGAATCGATATGACAAATTCTGGTGGCGTTGAAGGGGCTGACAAGAAAGTTGTAGCCGGTATTTTAGGGATTTTGCTGGGTGCTTTTGGCATACACAAATTTTATCTGGGGTATACCAACGAAGGCATTATCATGCTGCTGGTTTGCCTGATTGGTGGCACTGTGACCTGTGGTGTGGGTTCTGCTGTAGTGGGTGTGATTGGTCTAGTTGAAGGTATTCTGTATCTGACTAAGTCGGATGAAGAATTTGTCAGCACTTATATCACTAATAAAAAGCCATGGTTCTAACGTAGAGTCATGGTACTTGCAAAATCGTCAATTTATTTGCGCCTCGGTCTATTAGGAGCGTTATGTACACCGCTCTTGATCGTGGTGCTGACTTCATTTGGATATGAAATAACGCTGTGGGGATGTCCGCTAAATGCATTGGTGGGCATCCCCTGTCCTACTTGGGGGATGACGCGAGCGGTGTTTGCGATCGCAAACCGTCAGTGGTCAGCGGCTATTCATTACCATCTCCTGGCTCCTTTGGTTGTCATACTCTGGGCAGTTGCCCTAGTTCAGGTCAGTATTGAGCTTTGGACTAAGCGCCTATGGAGCCGCTGGTGGCGACATCGCAGTCTATGGAGTACCGGGCTTATACTAATGTTTGGATATCACGGTTTCCGGTTATACCAACTCTGGATGTCAGGGGCACTAGCTACAA
Source organism: Leptothoe sp. LEGE 181152 (assembly GCF_032906605.1). Lineage (NCBI taxonomy): Bacteria > Bacillati > Cyanobacteriota > Cyanophyceae > Nodosilineales > Cymatolegaceae > Leptothoe > Leptothoe sp. LEGE 181152. Next base: position 135,314 of record NZ_JASATU010000014.1, on the reverse strand, counting down.
ACATGCAGCAGTCTTTTCTAAGTTCTCTAATCTAAATTAAAGCAGCTAAATAATTACTATGCGTAATCGTACACTACCTCTTAAAGCAGGATTGGCCATCGCAGGATTGACCTACTGTCAAATCTTTGCCCATATGGAAATCAACCCTTTTCTAAAAAACTATTTGATTCTGGTGCCGATACAACTGGGAGTGCTGATGTATTTCGGCTACATGCATTGGAGTGGCAAGTATAAACAGCCCTAGACGCTGCCACAATTTGATTTCTTACCCATAAACCCTTTCACTGCACTGGGTTTGCAGGGTCGCTTGGCTGCCTCATGCTCAAAGCTATGCTTCATTTGAGCGATGCCCGCTACTCAAACGATTTATTAAAATAAACACTTACATGACAGCCTTAACCTTAAATTACTCCGCAGAAGAGCCCCGTTTAAAGATCTCTCAAGATTTAACCGAATTCCCCCTAGAAATTTTAGAACAAGCCGATTCGTTGGAAATTCTAGATCTATCCAATAATCACCTCAGGACGCTGCCACCTGAATTCTCTAAGTTAAAAAAGCTGAGAATTGCCTTTTTCAATAACAATCAGTTTGAAGAATTTCCAGAGATATTAGCCGCCTGCCCAAATCTCTCTATGGTGAGTTTTAAGGGCAACAAAATGAAAACGATTAGTGAAACGGCCCTGTCACCCAACCTTCGCTGGTTAATTCTGACTAACAATCAGCTAACATCATTGCCCAAGAGCATTGGTAAGCTCAGTAAACTACAAAAGTGTATGCTGGCAGGTAATCAGTTACGCTCGTTGCCGGACGAACTGGCCAATTGTCAAAGCTTAGAACTCATGCGACTCGCAGCTAATCAGCTACAAACTTTGCCTAGCTGGCTTTTTGATTTACCCCGGTTAACCTGGTTGGCCTATGCCGGCAACCCATGTAGTCAGGCTACAGAAGTTCAACAAAATAATACCCTAGCCACCATTGATCCAGCAGAACTACAGCTGGGTGAAGTCTTGGGCCAAGGGGCCTCTGGGGTTATCTATAAAGGCCTGTGGACGCCTGAAACAGCATCGACTCCAGCTCAAGATGTGGCAGTTAAGCTGTTCAAAGGTGACATTACTAGCGACGGTTTGCCTCTAGATGAAATGCAGGCCTGTATCGCAGCGGGTTCCCATCCTAATTTAGTCAAAGTATTCGGTAAACTAAGCCACCCCATTGATGGCAAGGCGGGTTTAGTATTCTCCTTTATTACCGCTGAGTACGGTAACTTAGGTAACCCTCCCAGTTTAGAAACCTGCACTCGAGATACGTATGCCGATGGTATTACATTTAGACTCCCTGTTATTCTCCAAATTGCCAGGGGCATCTCCTCTGTCGTTGCACACCTCCATAGCCACGGTATTATGCATGGCGATCTCTATGCCCATAACATTCTAGTCAATACTCATGGGAAGAGTATTCTCGGAGATTTTGGCGCAGCGTCTTTTTACGCCCCGACAGATACAGAGGTCGGGCAATCTTTCCAGCAGCTTGAATCTAGGGCCTATGGTTGTCTCTTAGAGGATTTGCTAGCACGTCATATTTCCGAGAATGATGAGATGGAAATAAAGATATTTCAAGCTCTTCGGGATTTGCAGCAGCGTTGTATGGACGCGGTTCCCAGTGAACGCCCATTATTCAGTACAATCAATGAATTGCTGACAGAGGTATCCACACTTGTTTGAGGCTACTCCCTTTCGGGTTCATCATCCTACGACCAGGCTATGTCCGATTGTGGCCAGTATTCCCCATAGTGGCTTGGTGATTCCGGAAGAGGTTATCACCTCGCTAAACCCTCAGTATCAAGATTTTCTGCCCCACCAAGACTGGCATCTGGATAAGCTCTATGACAATTTACCCAAGCTGGGTATTACGGTGTTGGCTGCCAACTACAGTCGCTATGTTGTGGATCTCAATCGAGCTGCTAAAGCACCTTTTATGGGAGGGTTTTGGCAAGCGGCAGTACCACGACAGACTGCTTACAAGCAGTCCCTGTATCGTCACTTACCATCAAGCCATCAGGTTCAAGATCGAATTGATCACGTTTATCGCCCTTACCATCAAAAGCTGGAATATCTTCTACAACAAATAGTTGACCAATTTGGCTATGCATATTTGTTAGATTTACACAGCTTTGCAGGACCGATTGTGGATCAGGTTTGCCTGGGTAATGGTAATGGCAAAACCTGTTCTGACAAGCTGATGTCAGCTGTTGAAGCAGCATTTGTATCACAGGCCTATCAGGTCGCACAAAACCATGTGTTTAATGGCGGATATATCACTCGCCACTATGGTGCAATGCCAGGTGTGCAATCGTTACAGATTGAGCTTCGATATCACAACTATCTCAATTTAGAACAACTTGAACAGCCTCGTATTCCCGATTGGGATATCCCTGAATTTCATCAGGCCAAACAAAACATTCAGGCCGTTTTTAGTCATTTGACCCAATCGATACTGGTGCCGTCTAGTGGAGAAGATAGCTGAAAAGTCTGTATCCTAGGGATTTCAGAAATCTTATGGAGATGAGCAATGGGTCTATCAGCGTTTCATGGCGAGCATCAGCCCATCTGCAATTGGCAATAAACTCATGGAAACACGCTCATCCGAGTGAATTTTCTGATTCAGGGCATGAATACGCTTTGTGCGATTATCCTGTTCTGTGAATGGATTGGCGACTCGCCCTGACCACAAAACGTTGTCTACAGCGATTAAGCCGCCTGACCGTACGAGCTGTAGAGCCTTCTCATAATAGTTGTTGTAGTTGCTCTTATCTGCGTCGATAAATGCAAAGTCAAAACTGTTACTATGACCTTCGGCAATGAGGTGGTCAAGGGTTTCGAGTGCCGGAGCGATGCGTAGGTCTATCTTGTGGTCAACTCCAGCTTTTTGCCAATACTTGCGAGCCATGCCTGTATACTCATCACTAATGTCGCAGGCAATAAGCTGACCATCGTCGGGCAGTGCCATGGCCACAACTAGCGAACTATAGCCAGTAAAAACGCCTATTTCTAGCGCTTTTTTCACCCCTAATAGCTGTACCAATAACCCCATAAACTGACCCTGTTCTGGGGCAATTTGCATCACTGCTCTAGGGTGCTGAGCATTCTCTTCTCTTAACTGCTGGAGAATCTCACTGTCTCGAACGCCTACAGACAGTAGATAGTCATAGAGATTTTCAGTGAGGGTGAGAATTTGAGTAGACATTGAAGAGGCTGCTGGGACTTTGGATTCTGAGTGCATGCACATCATAAACTAGAAAACTCTAAGGGAAACAACCCAGCCTTTAAAGATATTCAATTGAGTAAGAAGGGGCGATTCTACAAGACTTAGAGCTCAATGGTTCTCTTTTGCAACGCTAATGCTGATATCGTTTGACGGTTTGCTAACCTAAGGTACAAAGCGTGAGGAACACCTAATGGATGTGACCCAGGTGGTGCAGGTATCTGCACGGGTGGGGTGGATCATTGAAGTGAGCCAGCAAGACGATGGATATCGCTGCTGGGTAATCAACCGTGAATTGGATGTCTTGAGTGATGGGCACATATACGCCACTAGCAGTGCCGCTCTAGCCGCAGGCAGATTATTTGTTGAAAGGAATTAGGTGCTTAGAAGTCTTTGAATAGCCTATTGGCATTCTATTGGCATTAAATTAGTAAGAAGTAGGGTCCTAGGAATGCATTTTCCTAGGACCCTTACTTTTTAGATGAGCCTGTAATTAGCTCAGAAAAATTACTGTCTGCTACCCATTTAGGGCTGGCACAGCACCCGACGCATGGTTTTCATATTGCCGGGTAAGTCAATGCGCATGGCCTGCTCTAGCAAAAACTTAGGTGCTGGAATCATGGGTGTGGCTTTGACCGAGTAGGTCAGTAGCGTACCTTCACCAAAATCTTCTAGTACAAGGTCGGCGGCAAAGTCTGCAAAAGTGCCGCGTTCTAGCCGAAACTGAATGCTCTGATGCAGATGCTCAACGACGTGAAGGTAAATTTCTACCTGAGCGGTGAAAAGGATAAAGGCTTTGCGGGCTGCCTGGTAGAGTTTGCGAGTAATGCGCTGGGACTGCTGTCTGACGTGGTGTTTTACGGACGCTTCTAACTCGCGGCTGTGGGTAATGTCGGGAAAGTAATGAACCCAGCGACTGTAGTCAGTGAGTTGCTCCCAAAGTTGCGATCGCACTAACGGCACATACATTTGAGCAGTAACAGCGGCACCTTTACCTTTGTGGTTAGTATCGGTCGCAATTAAGATATCGCCGCGCAGCAAAGCTGTTTGTTGTGTCGTCGAAACCATAGGATTCAATAAGGAAAAACTTTATATATGCTTAATAAATCTGCCGAATAACTGAGACGCCCCAAAGCATCCATTAGCTTAATGTAGATTGCAAGTTTGTACCGATTCGTTGCCCATTATTAACCAGGCGATATGAGACAAGTGTCAAGCAAACACATTTTTGCGTAAAACCTTAGTAAACCTTGTTGTTCCCTCGATACATGTACCTACTCCGAACCGATGGCTAATCGTTTTCGTCTGCGTCCAATTACTCAACTGTTGCTGGCCACCATCGCGATGACAGCCATTGTCTGGATATTGCGTGGTACGGGCCTCCTGTCATTTCTGCCGGGCATTATTATCTGGTTGCTGATTTTGACATGTTTTGCGATCGCACTCTTTAGCAGCGTGCAATCCACTCGATAGGATAATGCACACTGGTCTTGAAATGTAAATTATTTCTAAATCAAACGTTAAATAAACTTTAAATTCACTCTGCTAGGTTGCCGGGGAGTTGTGAGGCAATCAGCAATGGAACTATTGAGAATATTGGGAATTTCCCTGCTATTACTACTGCTAGGGGACTTTGTCGCTACGTTTATTTACCACGTGCCGGAGCATGTGTTTGGCCGTTACCACAGCATCGTGCACCATAGCCCCAACCGTAGTTTTGTGAGTTACGCCTTCCGCAAACATTGCCCCCAGGCCCTACTGCCAGGATTTTTGGGCGCGTTGCCCTACCTAATGTGGGTGCCATTGCTTTGGCTATTGTCTCCCGTGGGGACCGTGATTGGGCTGTTACTGGCTGAGCTGCACGTGATCTGGCGGCACCAGTTCAACCCAGACTATTGCACGCCTAACTGGATTAAAACCATCTGCCGTTGGCTATGCATTACCACGCCTGAGCGCCATCACCTCCACCATAGAAATGCAAATCTGGCCTATGGTGATGTCTTTACGTTTTACGGTAAGCCAGCTCAATATTGGCTTACATTTTTGCGGCAGCTTAAGCGCCAGTGGGTTTAACAGGTCTGCTGCTAACTATTCTGGCCGTATTTTTACGGGTATCCCTTTATGGTTTCCCTCGTGTAGTTATGGTTTTCCAAAAGGGTATGCCCGCAACCCATCGATCGGTGGAACGCATGCCACTGCAGTCCGTCGAACACATCGCAGCCACAGCATCCTGTAAGGTTAAGGATGAATCGGCTCGCCGACGCAGAGATAAGGAGTATCATGACCATCCAAACGGTTTCGACAACGCCTTTTTCAGATCAAAAGCCGGGCACATCCGGTTTACGTAAACAGGTCGCTGTTTTTCAAAAGCCTAATTATCTAGAGAACTTTGTTCAATCTATCTTTGATAGCTTGGAGGGCTACCAGGGCCAAACGCTGGTTGTGGGTGGAGACGGTCGCTTCTACAATCGCCAAGCGATCCAAATTATTCTAAAAATGGCCGCTGCTAGCGGCTTTGGTAAAGCCCTTGTGGGGCAGGGTGGTATTTTCTCCACACCGGCAGTTTCCTGCATTATTCGCAAGTATGGAGCCTTTGGTGGCATTATCCTTTCTGCTAGCCATAACCCTGGTGGCCCCGATGGTGACTTTGGCATTAAGTACAACATCGGTAATGGTGGCCCCGCTCCAGAAAAAGTAACCAGTGCCATCTTTGATCGCAGCAAGGTCATCGATAAGTACGAGATTCTCGATGCTGAAGATGTGAACCTGGATCGGGTGGGCACTACTTCCCTGGGCAATATGACCGTTGAAGTGCTTGATGCGGTCAATGACTATGCCGCATTGATGGAAACTCTATTTGACTTTGAGCAAATCCGTCAGCTGCTTACCTCCGGCAATTTCAACATGTGCATGGATTCGTTGCATGCAGTAACTGGCCCCTATGCCAAGGCCATTTTTGAAGGTCTACTGGGCGCTCCTCAAGGCACCGTGCAAAACGGTGAGCCTCTAGAAGACTTTGGCGGTGGGCACCCTGACCCCAACTTAGTCTATGCCCATGACCTGGTAGAGGTCATGTTTGGTAGCAATGCCCCTAGCTTTGGTGCAGCTTCTGATGGCGATGGCGATCGCAACATGATCGTCGGTAGCAACTTCTTCGTTACCCCCAGTGACAGCCTGGCGGTGCTAGCGGCTAATGCCACTTTGGTTCCCGGCTATCGTGACGGCATTGCAGGTGTGGCCCGCTCTATGCCCACGAGCCAGGCCGTGGACCGTGTGGCTGAAAAACTGGGCATCGACTGCTACGAAACCCCAACCGGTTGGAAGTTCTTTGGCAACTTGCTAGATGCTGACAAAGCCACCCTGTGTGGTGAAGAAAGCTTTGGCACCGGCTCTAACCACGTTCGTGAGAAGGATGGCCTCTGGGCCGTGCTGTTCTGGCTCAATATTCTGGCAGTGAAAGGCCAGTCTGTTGAAGCAATCGTCAAAGAGCACTGGGCGACCTATGGTCGTAACTACTACAGCCGCCATGACTTTGAAGGGGTGGAAACGGCTGTAGCCAATCAGCTGATGGATGGCTTAAGAGCCAAGCTCTCCACCATGAAGGGCCAGCAATTGGGCAGCTACACCGTCGACTATGCCGACGATTTCAGCTACACCGACCCCATCGATAACAGTGTGAGTCAAAAGCAAGGCATCCGCATCGGCTTCACCGACGGTTCCCGCATTGTGTTCCGCCTCTCCGGCACCGGCACCAAAGGAGCCACCCTACGACTTTATGTCGAAAACTACGAGCCCGATGCTGCTAAGCATGACATCGATACCCAAGCAGCTCTTGCACCTCTGATTCAGCTAGCTGATGAAGTTGCCAAGATTAAAGAGCTGACTGGGTTTGACAAGCCTACGGTTATTACCTAAATCTACGACGCCACTATCTGAGCACTCTCCCCTTCTGGGAGGGTCTCCGGGGCGGGTTAACCGTTAGCGCTACTGCTTCAACTCACTCTGTCTTAAAGGTAAATTCCCAGAGAATCGCCAAGCTCGTCCTAGCTACCTGGCACCGTCACACTACTCTGAACCTGCTGTCTATCTGCACTCTTTGCATATTTCTCAGCCACAGCGGTTACTTCAGCCACCCGCTTAGCATTGCTAACCTCTTCAGCCTTAGCTTTGGCTGCCGCCGCTTCCTTGGCTTTCAGGCCATTCTGGGCCCGTGTCAAAAAAGATAAAGTAAATCCTACGCTCAAGTAGGTCGCGCTCATAATCGCCCATCCTTCAATGACGTAGGTCATCATATGATTCAAGGTTTCAACGGTCATGATGCGCTCCTGTCGGTATAAATAACTTTGATCAAAAGGATTCTGAAGATCAGAGTTACTCGCTAGCTAGCGGAAACTCAATACAACACAAAATGTTTTGATCACCATTTAAGCAGGTTCTTTTTGGGATCGGTACTTATCGCAAAAAATATTTTGGACCGGCTTTTATAAAGAAGGTCTCAAATACATCTGCAGTCTCTAAGTGATCACAAGGTGTTGCTGTAAATTGTCGAATAGCCTGTATTCCAATGGATTGAGGCTATTCATTGTATATATAACTTTATTAATTAAGACTATGAATTTTGCCGCTTGTGTGAAGCCTTTGACAGGGGCGTTGGTGGGAGTATTGGCGATCGCTACACCCACCCTGGCCTTACCCTCTGCCGAAAGTGAGATTGAGAACTATGTAGGGGTAGGTGTACGAACGGGGCTTAACGATGATACAGCAGCCGTACTTGATTCCAAGTTGGAGGTGATTCCGTTTGAGCAGGGGAGTTTATCAGTACGCCCTGCTATTTTGATCGGTGAGGACTTTGAAGGTCGTTTACCCGTCTCCTTTGATCTGGCGTTAGATGAGCAATTTTTGGTCTTTGGCGGCGGCGGCTTTGCCTATAACTTTGATGACAGTGACCTTGACCCCATGATTACGGGGGGGGTTGATATGGCTGTCAGTGAGCGCCTCATTCTGAATGTAGAAGGCAATCTGATTTTCAAATCTAACGATACAGATGCAGAAGTTGCGGCATCGATCAACTGGCTGTTTTAGAACTGGCTGTTTTAGAACTGTTTAGTACTATTCAGGCTATGGCGCTGTTCGGTATTGTGAAATACCGAGCGTCACTGTCTGAGTTATGTCTACCCGCTTGTCTTTCCGTACAAAATTTGCCTACGGTGTTGGTGAATTAGGAACGGCTGTTCCCATTGGCCTGGCAATTTTTTATCTACTGTTTTTTCTCACAGAGGTGGTGGGGCTGTCTCCCACACTGGCTGGGACAGTGCTGCTCATTGGACGAGTGTGGGATGCCGTTAATGACCCGATTATTGGCTGGCTAAGCGATCGCACCCAGTCCCGTTGGGGACGTCGTTATCCCTGGCTGGTGCTGGGCGCTTTGCCCCTGGGCTTTTTCACCTTCATGCTCTGGTTGGTGCCTCCCCTGGAGTCAGAGACCAGCCTATTTATTTACTATGTGCTGATGGCTGTGGGGGGCTATGCGGCGTTTTCGGTAATTATTTTGCCAATGGTTGCGATCGCAACCGAACTTACCCCCGACTATGACGAACGCACCAGCATTATGTCGGTGCGTTCAGCAGCCAATATTATCGGCTCGGTGGTGGGGCTAGTGCTGGCCCAGATTATCTTTGCCCTGGTGGAAAACACCCGACGCCAGTACATGATTCTGGGTGCGGCCAGCGGCATCTTTATTGTGATAGCCATTGCTGTGTGTGTCGTTGGCACCTACGGTCAATACCGTCCGGTGATGCGTAAACAGCCTGAATTATCGCCCCACCCCATGGGTCGTCAGCTGCGTCGGGTCTTTGCCAATCGGGCATTTCGTTGGGTGATGGGGCTATACCTGTGTTCTTGGGTCGGAGTGCAGGTAACAGCGGCGATGCTGCCTTTTTTCGTGACGGATTGGATGAACCTGGGAGAGCAGCATTTTACCCAGATGGCCATTGCGGTTCAGGGTAGTTCCGTGGTGCTAATGCCATTTTGGCTGTGGGTGACCAAGCGCACGAGCAAGCAGATGGTTTACTACGCTGGGGCACCTTTAGCGCTCATCGGCGTATGTATATTAGGTCTGGTGCAACCGGGGCAGATAGGTCTCATGTACGTCATCGGCGTGGTGATTGGGGCAGGGCTATCCACATTTTATCTAGTGCCTTTCGCCATGTTGCCCGATGTCATTGATGACGAAGAACTGCGTACCGGTGAACGTCAAGAAGGCATGTTTATTAGCCTGATGGTGTTTTTGCAGAAAGTGGGTGTGGCGATCGCCATCTTTCTCTCCGGCTGGATGCTGGATTGGGCCAGTCAAATTGGACCGAACGCTCATCTACTGATTATCCGATTATTAGCCAGCGCCTTACCGAGTCTTTTAATTTGTGGTGGTGTTTATTGTGTATATCGTTATCCCTTAACCCGCAAGGCCCATCATCGTATTCGTCTACAACTAGAACGGAGCCGCAAACAACCTCAACGTAATTAGGTTCGTTTTCATCCCAAAATTTTGTAGAGATGTTCCATGGAACATCTCTACAAAATTGGTCCCTATTCCCCTACGACATATGCAAACCACCGCCGAATACTATTGCGCCTACTGCGGCGAACCCAACACCACCTTTATCGATATCAGCAGCGGTCTCACCCAGCAATATGTTGAGGATTGTCAGGTATGTTGTCGACCCAATATTCTTTACATCACAATTGACGAAGAGACCTTAGACGTAGATATTCAAACTGATTGTGAAGATCGTTAAATACCTGTGAGCGCATTTTACGGTTCGGTTTTTCACACCTATTAAGTGGGCAGGATAAATCCGAATTTCATATCAATTGTTATGTAGCTATTGATAATGTCACATTGGCAGCTATGGAGAACCGATTGAAAACCTTTGTTCGCGTTATTTCTAATTCCTTAGTTAGTGCCTTGTTACTTGCCAGCTGTAATAGTGGCACCAGTTCCAGTAACGGTCGTGGGTTTGAAGTAAAGCTGCTGGTGGGTAGTGCACTACACCATTTTTGTGATGAAGCAGCGGTTCAGTTTAACCAAACAAAGCCGCAGCTGGAGAATGGTGACGCATTTCATATGACCTGTGAGGCAGCAGGTAGCGGCGATGTTGTAGAACGGACGGTCGACCTAGCACAGCAATTTCAGCAAGGTAATCTCACCGCTGAGGCTCCAGACTTTCCCACTATTCTGTCTGTAGACGGTGAGATTTATCAGAATCAGCTGATCTACCGCATGGACCAGCTGTATCCTGGCCAAAACTACATTCCAGCGATTGCCGATGCGCCACTATTGGCCAATAGCCCCATGGTGTTTATGGTGCCATCGGATCTGGCTTCTGGTTTGCGCAACGTTGACGATCTGTTTGCCCAGCTAGTAACGGCTAAAACCCATAAGGATTTGGATGCCAACAGTCCTGAGCAGCCCATCTACTACGTTCATACCGCACCTACCCGGTCTAATTCTGGATTACAAACCCTGGTGTCGCAGTTCTCTTCAGTCTCAGGCAAACGTCCTGAAGAACTAACGGTGGCAGACGTGCAGCAGCACCAAACAAAAGTCCAAGAAATTCAGAGCAAGATCACCCGCTATGGTAAGTCCACCTCTACACTGGCCCAGTCTATGGTGGAAAATGGCCCCTTCTGGGCCTCCATTGGCTCGGTATATGAGTCATCGGTGATTGCAGCTAATACTGATTTGCCCCCCGGGGGTACCCGCTATGAAGCGGTGTATCCCAAATCCACCTTCACCTCCAATATGCGGGGCATTGTGCCCAATGCGCCCTGGGTCAGCGACCAAGAAAAGGAAGCGGCTGACCAGATTTTAGAGTATCTGCAATCTCCGCCAGCGCAGCAAATCGCTACAAAATTGGGATTGCGACCAGGCGTACCCGGAGTCGCTCTGGGGCCTAAGTTTAGTCCCAATTTTGGTGTGGACCCCCAGGCTAGCTACGATTCGTACCGCCCCCCTGCACCAGAGGTAGCTGAAGCCATGTTGACCACCTGGAGTCAGGTGGCTAAGAAGTCTTCTTTAGTAGTGATAGTAGTGGACACCTCTGGCTCCATGGAGGGTAACAAGCTGCCGTCGGTGCAAAACACATTGAAGACCTATGTCGATGCCTTGGGTCCTAAAGACCAGGTGGCTTTGATTGACTTTGATAGTGATATTCGTCAGCCAGTGCTGGCGGATGGTACACCCGAGGGTAAATCGCGAGGACTACAATTTATTGCTGGGTTAAGGGCCGATGGCGGCACCCGACTTTACGATTCGGCATTGGCAGCGCGCAATTGGCTATCGGCTAACCTGAGGCAAAATGCCATCAATGCAGTACTGATTTTGACCGATGGTGAAGATTCAGAATCGGGCATTAGTCTGGACCAACTTGAACAAGAACTAGCGCGCAGTGGATTTTCATCGGACCAGCGCATTGCTTTCTTTACAGTGGGCTATGGCAAGGAGGGAGAGTTTAATCCCCAGGCTCTAGAGCAGATTGCTCAGTTGAATGGAGGTTACTATCGTAAGGGTGATCCGGCGACCATTGCCCAGTTGATGGCCGATCTGCAGGTAGAGTTTTAGGAGCGCTGATGAAGCTAGCCAATCCATTACAGTATCCGTTGGCGGTGCTGGCGGGAGGCATTTTTCTGATAGGTGGTGTGCGTTTGGGACGTTTGCCTGCCGTTGTGGCAATACCCGGTGCGGCGGTTCTTGCCACTGCCGGTGCAGCGATCCTGAAGTCTCGTGAACCTGACCAGGTTGAGTTGGCCAACAAATCTATTAATCGGGAGTTTCAACAGGTGCGGCAGCAGGCTCTTGCTCTGGGGGCTCGGGCCGATGAGTTAAATGAGGAGGCGACTCGGTTACTGACTGATAGCGACCAGATTGAGTTGTTAGGTGTGGTGCAATATGCGTGCGATCGCACCCAAGAGCTTCCTAACAAGATCGCTCAGCTGGCCCTGCGTCTGGAAGGTAACGATGCCCTTCTCTCAGTAGATGAACTCCAACGTCAGTTAAAGCAAGCCGAAGCTAAAGTTCGCAACAGCAAAGGTATTGCCCAAGAACAATGGGGCAAACTTGCCAACAGCCTTAAGCGCAATATTTCCCTTGCCCAGCATGGTGAAGACGCTCGCCAGGCCCAGCTAGCCAACCTGTCTACCCTAATTGCCGAATCAGGGGGTGTGTTGCAACAACTTCAGAACAAACTCCGCACCGCTGATCTCACCAGTTCGGTAGCCGCCGATGAACTGCGAGAGCTTAGCGATGAATTCAAGGGCTTCCAAGAAAATGTCGATGTCTTAATTGCCTAATTTGTCATCCATTCCAATTGTGTAGGGTCGTTCCATGGAACGACCCTACACAATTGGCCCCATTCCCCATTTTTCTCCACCATGGTTACCAAACCCGTTACCTCCCTTGCCATCATCGTCGCCTCTGCCGGTCTCGCCTACGCCCCTCTCCCCGGTGTTAACCAATCCATTACCATTGTTAGCGGCAGCGAACTTCAGGAACCTCTTAAACTTCTCGAAACTCGTTTCGAACAACAGAATCCTTCGATTCAAATCAATCTTGAATTCCAAGGTTCCCAAGATATTGTCAACAAATATATTGATGATAACAATGACTTTGAACCCACAGTGCTAATTCCGGCCAATGGTCAACTATTGGACGAACTAAGCCAACGTTGGAAGGCACAGTACGGTGATGAGCCCTTTTATGAAACGCCCCAACCCATTGCAAAAACCATGCTTGTAGCAGTCTCCTGGCCAGAACGAGCCCAGGCACTATTCCCTGGCGGTGAGTTTCAGTGGCAGCGTGTGGAAGACGCCATGACGGGTGGTAATTGGGACAAAATTGGTGGCAATGCCGCTTGGGGCAGTTTTGACTTTGTAACGACTGATCCTACCCGCTCTAACAGTGGTCAGCTGACGATGAGTTTATGGTCACAATCTGAGGCTAATAGCAACAGCCTCAATACGGGTGACTTTAGCAAAGACAATGTACAAACTTTGTTTGGGTTGGTAAAACGCTCTGTTTATCAGCCGCCTAGATCTACGGACATTTTATTGCAAGAGTTTATTACTCGCGGTCCCAACGATGCCGACATTGCCACCGTATATGAGAGTATTGCCCTCCACCGTTGGGAACAATCCAGCGCAACCCAAGGCCAGCCCTATCAAATCCTTTACCTAGATCCGACCATCGAGACTATTTCCACCGCTGTCATTGTGCGACGTGATGTAAACGGTGGTGAAGCTAACGCTGCTCGCGCATTTATTGACTTTTTGATGGAGCCCGGGCAGCAGGCCGTATTTGTGCAGCATGGCTTTCGTCCAATGAATGCCAAAGTTGATATTAATTCCGTTCCCAACAGTCCTTGGAGTAAAAATATTCCTGGAGCAACAACAGATCCAACTGGACGGGTGAGTACTCCCCCAGATCGTTCTGTGGTTGAAGAGGTGATTCGCCAGTGGCAGCGCGCTAATTAACCGTAGCTCTAAATCGGACAAATCCATAAGCACCGGTTGGAGCACTCGATGCAGGCGGTACATCTCCCACATTGACAATAATGAAGCCATTGTCCTGGGTCTGACTGCCCAGGGTCAAATCGTAACGACAATAGTTTAAAGAAGCGCTATTGCTGGCAATATAGGCCCCTATATCCAGATCTTCAGTGTTAGTGAAAACCTGATTCCCATTAGCCAGCCCTAACATGATGCCAGTGTCAGGATTAAATGCATCGTCGGCAAAGGTGAGATAGTCGGGGATGCGATCGCACAGTCGAAAATCCTGCGCTACAGTACTACCGTTAGAGAGAAAATAGATCGTGTACTCAATCTCATCCCCTGGCTGCACGCTGATACCACCTACAACTCCACTCAGATAGTTAGCTGGCCACTCGGCTGCATTATCGTCATCATCGGAGCTACCCACATCTACATAGGTGTCGTCAAATACCTGTTCATCAGCCTGTCCTCGGTTGATAGCCGTAATTCTTTTAACTAAAGCCATTTGAGCATTGCCCGCCGGGTCAAATGGAAAATTAATATTCAAAATATCTGTTGTCAAAAGGGTTACTTGGCGCGGATTTATTTGAGACGCCTCCGCATCACCCCCACCATAGAGCAATCCTTTCAGATCTCCATCGGTTTCATCAATATCTACCCAGTAGTTTGTATTCTCCGCCAGGTTAGTAAATGAATACTCTCCGCCATTTTGCGTCTCCTTAACCTCAATCAGTAAGTCGTCACCATTGGTTTCTAGAATATTATCGCCGTCATCCTTATAAAGTGTGACAGTTACCTCATCTAGTCCGCGCTCACCACTGCTCAGCAAATCATCTTGACTCGTGTCCTCAAAGGCATTACCACTAATGTGGCAGCCCGCTGCCATACCAGAAGTCATAAAAATAGATTGAGTAGCTCCCCCATCTAAGGATGCACCCACTGCATAGGTAATTTGGGTAGTATCAATAAACGTATTTTGATAATCAACGACAATTCGATTACTAGGGTCATTTTCTGAGGGGTTGGGACCTAATCCCTCGGTATTAGAGGCATTCGGATTATCCGTTGATGATGAATCATCTGTGAATGTGTGTTTATTACCTGAGAGACTCTCCACCAGGATAGACCCAACATAGGTATTGGTAGAGCTAATGGATGTCCCACCCAAAAAACTTTCAACCTCAAGGATGTCTCGAAACCGGACATTACTGTTAACGTACTGACTGTCAACATCCCCCGCCAGGACACGAGCATTACCAATGGGGCGATTGTATTCAACTTCCAGAACCCAGCTATCACCAGGGTCGCCTTCACGCTCCGTCAGCCTGGGAGTGCTAATCCCTGTTCTTGGATCGGTAAACTCAATAAAAAATACATCTGGATCATTGCCAGTGGCTATAAACTTACCACTGTTGTTGTTAATGGCAACAGTACGCATCGTGGCCGTAGTTCCATTAGGGGCCGTTGCTGTCCATACCGTATCTACAGAATACTTAGGCCTGGCATTACTTCCTCCAGTCATGCCAAATGGCTCACGGTCAGGCACAAAGTCGCCAAATGCCATATCGTGACAGCTCAAAGAGAGAGGAGCCTGAGGTGAACTATCCGGCCATGCCTCTACAGGCAGATTATTTGCTTGAGCAGGTAAGGCTGTCATTAACGTGGTCGCAATACTCGTTGCCAGTGCCAAAGAATGGGCCGCGACCATTTTCCCATTGTGTATTTTTTTCGAGGGTGCACCCAACAACCGCTGCTGAATCAAACTAACCAGCGGCAAAGACTTTTCTGCCAGCTGTTTTCGAACTCTGACCCTGTGAGGATTTAGAGCGACGAGACGCTCAAGTAATGATGAAAACACTGTATAAAAAAATACTTGCCTTGGTTTTCTTAGCTTGCCTTAAAGATCAGCGATAATCTCTCGGGAATTTTACTAAAATACTTGACATAAAATACTGAAAAAGACAGAAGAGATTTAATCAAAATGCTTTGATATTTAAGCATTTTGGGGCTCAAAGTCCTTCATATGAATCTAATCAGCCTATTCTTTATTTTTGTCTATAAACTTGAATTTAAGATAGTACTAAATACGTGATTTTACTAGTATGACCCATCAAGCTCCAAAGCCATGATCTTATACTTGTCAGTACTTACTTACATCACAAAATGTATTCATCTCAACTGGAAACCGCTATATCTATTGAACAGTTTCTCTTGATGTATCTCTTGTCTGATTATGGTTTAAGTTAGTACGCTCTGAAGACGTTGAGTTGTTTGTTGCAACATCTTCTAACTCCACACCATCAACTATATTAGATTCAATCTGCTGCACATCATTATCAACGTTTTCTATGAAACTTCCCACTGCCTGACTCTCAATCAGAATCATTGGCTTGTCGTTGCTGTTGGCTAACACAGGTGCCCCACAGACCAAAATGCCGCTGTATATAATCAAAGAGGGAACTGCCTGCTTTGCAGGTGTCTGGCTAAGGTTTGCTAGATATGGTGGCAACAAAGACATAGATAGCTATTCTTCCTTTCAGACCCTATGATGCCTGTATAGTTGCTAGTTTGACTTCGGTGAAACTCCTTGAGAATATGGCTTGTTATTGTAGCAACTCTGCAATGTCAGGACAATACTGATTTGTGTTGTAGGGGCACTCCACGGAATGTCCCTACAACGATGTCATTGGTAAAAATCGGATTGCTTATTCATCCACCTTGGTGGTAAACCGAAAATAGCCATAGGCATTGGTGGGTGTCCCTTGCCCGGTGGTGTTAGGTAATGTGGCCAATCCGGTTGGATTACCGGTTGTGCCAGTGATATCGACCACCACCACTTCATCGGTGGCGGATGTGCTAAACCCAGAGAGATTACATGTCGGTACCGCAGGTAGATTGCCCACTGTGGTCACCTCGCCTCGATCAACAGTTGTGGCATCGCTATCATCAGTGAGATTGTAGGTGGTGCTGCCGATAACTAGCTCAATGTCGTTGCCACCATAAAGTCCAGTAACAAAACTCTGATTCGGCTGAATCCAGTCACAGATTCTCACGGTTTCGGCTGTAGTGCCACCTGCGTTGAGGAAATACACTGTGTATTCAATCTCGTCACCAGGGTTGACCAATCCTGCATCAAGTTCACCTAGCAGATAACCATTTGGCCAGTTACTCATGTCATCAGCCGAATTTGTAACATTATCGTTGACTATCCCATTGAGGGTGGTATTGTCGTTAGGATTTTTGGTGCGATCGCCATTGATGGCCGTAATCCGTTTCACCAATACTACATCAGCGTTACTCGACACGACCGTAAACGTGGTCGGATCATCAATGGGGGGTGAGTCCGGGTCGTCGCTAGGGAAGGTTTGTGCACCGAAGGAGAGGGATGCCTGGTTATCAATGTTGCCCACTGGAGCATTGTTATCAACAACAGCATTTACTGTGAAAGTGACACTGTTGGTAATGTTATCCACACCGTTAGGGATGTTAATGCTGCTGATGCTCAGTGCAGTGTCATTAAATGTGGTGACGGTGCCACCACCAGGGGATGCAACACTCAGACTGTTGGTATCAAAGGTAATGTTGGGGTCCGTGAGGACATCCTCAAAATCAATAAAAATGTCGCTACCATACCCGTTGTATAACACGTAGGTATAGGTGACCGTATCACCGGGAAATGCAATTTCAGGTTCAACATTTTTGGTGAGGGCGGGTGGAGTACAGGAAGTGGCATCAAATTTATCATTGGTAAACACTGGTCCCACCCGGTGGACAACAGCGGGCGACCGGGTCAAATCAATGGCAAAGAGGGCATTATCACCACCAGCCACATTGCGATAAAAGTAGCTGATGCCGCTGCTGGTGGCCCAAGACCCTCCTGAATTAAAGGGTACGGGGTCACCTGTCGTTGTAACAACGGTTGCAGCTCCTCCTGTTGGTGGAATACGATAGAGATTTCCCTGGGTGATGCCGTATAACTGACCATCAACAGGATTGAAATTAAGGTCATCGGGATCATTGGGTAGCCCTGTAATAGCAAAAGTTTGGTAGGTGAGGCTACCATCGGTAGGAGTGTCACCAATCGCAACAACTCGCAGTGTGTTGCCATCTACCATGTTGTAGTAATTACCACGGCCATCCATGGTGCCACTAAACCAGGCGGGGGTATTCAGTTCGGTAGACGGATCGCTCACTAAGGTGGCTCGACCTAACCCTTCAAGGGTGCCATCGGCGCTGATGCGCACAATCTCGCGCGGTTGGAAACTGGACTCACCTAGAGTATTGATGACAACACCATAGAGGTAGTTATCCAAAATGTTATAGGCTAAACCATTGACTTCGATGGGAGGATCAAAGTTTGGGGACGTAGCGGTATTAATTGAGTTAAAGCTCAGGGTGGTTGGGTCAAAGATACCGAATTCGGATGGACTGTTGATGATGGAATAGGCGGAAGTGTCGCAGGCAAAGGTGGGACCAGAAAATGTGCTAGCACGAGTTCTCACCGTAGCATCGACAGATGGAATAAAGCCTAAACTAGGATGGTCAGGAGTTCCCTTGAAATTATTGGTATAAATGTCACCGCCGAGACTACCCGTAGATGACATCGTTAGTCGCAGCCGCCGCGTCGGATCCCCGGCATTCATAGCGGGTGCTGTGATCAAAACTGCCGTGACATCAGAATAATCGGCCGCAGGACAACCTCCTGCTCCACTAGTAATATCAGCAGGAGTACACCAGACTGTACTGCCATTTTGAGTCGCTGGGTTATCACTGATATTGTTGGGACTATCGTTGGTGAATTGGAAGGTAAAACCCGCATTATCTACATCCTGAATAGTTTTAAAGATAGGCGTGGCTGTATAATCTGTGGGCGGGGTACCCACACCATCAAACGCATCTCGAATAGAGCCATCGCCCTCATAGGGAAGGATATCGATGAATTCAGAGCCTGCTGTTACATCAATATCTTCACTGAGATTGGCCAGATACAGATCATAAACAATATCTTCTCCTGGCTCTATTTCTGGTGTGACCGCCTCTTTGAAAATGGTAAATGCTGCATTGTTGACGATAGTAACCGAACGGATATCGGTACGCGATTCTAAAGGAGAGGAGTCAAGGTCCGAACCAGTATCATCTAGAGCAGCAACAGATGCTTGGTTGGCAATACTGGTGCCACCGACAATATCAAACCCCGCCTTAGCTTCGAAGGTGATCGTCGGAATCGGCACATTGGGAGAGTAATCGCCTAAGCTCCAGCTCAGAGTCGTAGTTCCATCTCCATTCGCGATCACGCTGTCAGGGGTAATATTGGCAGATCCGGTAACGTAGCTGAGTTCTGTGGGCAAGGTATCGGTCACCACAATCTCAGCCTCAGAGACATCGCTGGTTAATGCTGTGAGGGTGGTCTCTAGGGCAAAGGTAATATTCTCAGTTGCCTTAACGGTATTAACGGAGTCATCTGCTTCCGTTCCATTAGTTGGATCATCGGTGCTTTTATCAATTCGGACGATCGCACGGGTGAGCTGCAGGCGATCACCGTCATCATTACCGCTATGGTCAACGGGGTTATAAGACCCGACATCCCAATTGCCACTCTTGAGTTCATCTACCCGAGAGGTAACAAAATTAGCAAGAATTGTCGGATCGGGGATTTGTATCCCCGTCACTGGATCAATATTAAGAACCTGCAGGTGAAGCACAGCGTCTATACGGAAGCCTTCTGGCAGAACACCATCCACTCCGCTAGGCCGAATCCGTACTCGGGTGACTTGAGGAATCAAACCAGGATTGCTGGCCAGGTTAGCTTCGCTATACCAGGTGGCATCACCATCATTGCAGGTGGCGTTGCGCTGAGCCTCAAACCGAGTCACGTCTCCAATCGCCGCTGTTTCACCCCCATAATAGCTATCTGTTGCAGTGTCGCCTCCTACACCATACTCAATAATCACATCTGACTCTGTCAGCCGTTGACCTCCCGTGCGGAATTCCACATATTGACCACTGGTGGGATTAGGGGCCAAAATTTGGGTACGGTTATCAAACTTGTCGCACAGCATAACATTGGTTAAATCGCCAACACCCGTGTTCCTAATAGTGAAATAACTACCAACGCTCTCACCTGGGAGCACGACACCATCGCCGGATTCAATGTCTGTCATAGGATACAACACGCTGTTGTTATTGAAATTACCACCGCTGTAGGGAGTACGATAATATTTGTCCTGGCTACGCCCTGACTGGGGCTGCTGCAACGCAAATGTTCGATCATTGTTTACATCATCACTGTTACTGATGGGAACGGTGACATTCCCTCCTTGGTCCGGTTCTATATTGGACTGATTGGTAACACTTGGGGTATCGAGAAAGTCATAATAGTTTGTAACTGTGAGCTGATTTCCCCCGGCTGGAAAATCACTCGTAGGTATCCAAATCTCTACAACTCCGGCGACTAGATGAGTGTCATGAACATTGAGGGTACCTCCATTGGCATTTAGGGTAGGACGATGTTGACCAGACAAGTCGGCATCGGTAATGGTGATAGTAATGTCGTTGCCTGCACCGCTTTGACTACAGCTCCAGGTACCAGAATCTGTGACAGCATTTGTCTCTTGTCCTGCCCCGGCAATACTTAGGGAGCCCAATGGGAGTTCTCTGATCCAAGATCCGGCAATACTGTTGTCTTTGGTATTGGGGGCACAGCCCGATCGTCCACCCCAAGTATATAAACGGGCATTGGGGGAAATGCCACTCACCACATCAGTGATAATCATTTGATTGCCTGGGGTACTCGGATCGTCATCACCCAAGACCTCGCTCCCTTTTGGAGCAATAATTGACAGGGGCCAGACATAAAGCACCCCTTCTTCGCCTCCAGGCCCCTCGGTTAATGTACCGACTCGACGAGGAGCGCCGGAGTCATCCTTCGCCAGGTCCATTTGTGGTGTGGCTGAAACTTTCACCTGGGTAGGGCCTGCTGAGAGATTACCGGCACTAGAGGTGAGATTAGCGTTTACTTCCAGATCTGCACCATGGGGGGCTGTGCCTAAAACAGCGGCTGTAAAGTCAAAGAAGCCGGTGGTTGAGGTGGGTAGGGGTTCAGTACAGGTGAGGGTTTTGCGATCGCTACTAACCGACACACTCCCAAGACATGAACTTTGGTTCTCTTCCCACAAATGATAATCATCGCCAATGGTGACTGTGATCGTCGTACTGCCATTGGGCTGAGTATCGGTGGCATAGTTAACCCGATAGGTGACAGTATCATAGGTCCGCACAATCCCATTCTCATCATTAGCATCATTCCCCGCATTACTAAAGCCAGGGTAGGTTGGATCAGGTCCCGAGAAGTTTGCAGTACCATCACTTCTAACACTTACTCCAAATGTTGTCACCTCTGCTGTTGCTGTCGTTGCAAATATTCCACCCATCATACTTGCAAGCCCCAATGTGGCTAACAAGTAATTACGAGAAGACAAAAAATAGTGGCTTTTTCTAGAGTTAGGACAACTGTTTTCTTTCTTTGCGAAATGATGATGAATCCCCAAGGAATTTAGAGATAGGAATGGAATTTGCATGGTAGATGACTGACCTGATCAGGAACGGCATATGCAGTAAGCTAACTCTTCTCCTATGGAGAATAATCAAAGTCCATCTGCTAATGGAATAACTTCACACGAATTGAGATGTTTTACCCAGAAAAGTTGTTGTAACTATTCCAATTCGTGTGGCTTTAAAGTGATCTCATCTAATAACGCTAGGGTACACAAAAAAACTTTGATTCTCTCAGTAACCATGCGTATTTTTTGTCAAGGTTACGAACTTGTATTATGCCGGAACTTTGTATTAAGAGCTTTTGCTGTTGACAAATAATGTGCAATCAAGCGTTAGATAAAAAAACGTTAATTCTACTGGCTCGGCTATTCAACTACTTGGGTCGTAAATCGAAAGAAACCAAAAGCGTTGCTAGGCAAATCTTGTCCAGATATACCAGGCAATGTAGTTAACCCAGTGGGTTCACCGATTGTTCCAGTAACATCCAACACCAATACATTATCGTTGAGAGCAGTGTCGTCAGATAGATTACAAGTAGGATTTGTAGACAAGCTACCTACAGTTGTTAATTCTGCCCTATCAGTTACATCGTTCGTAGCGGTTAACTGGTAGGTGCTACCACCAATATCAAGCGCAATGTCTTTTCCATCATATAGGTTGGGCGCAGAAGCTCCATACAGACCAGTAACAAAATTCTGGTTAGGCTGTATCCAGTCGCAGAGCCTTACATCCATAGCCTCCCTGCCCCCAGTATTGATAAAATATATTGTATATTCAATCTCATCGCCGGGCTTTACTAAGCCTGCATTAATCTCACCAATCAGATAATCTGTAGGCCAGTTCCTGTTATCATCAGCGGAATTAGCGATATTGTCATTGACTTCAGTGTTGAGAGGCGTGTTGTCGTTTAAGTTAACCGTGCGGTTGCCATTGATAGCCGTAATCCGTTTGACGACGAGTACTTCAGGCGGTCTGAAAACATTAGCACCGATAAAACTAAGGTGTTCGCTATCGGCATTGTTGTTGCCTGCTGTACTGTCATCATCGCCGACAATGAGCATGACTTTTTGTATACGTTCGATCTCACCATTATCAACAAAGCCAATCCAGCGAGTTGATTGGTTGCCACAGCCTGGTTCGTTATTGGCTGTGCCGCCACACAGGCTTTGAACAACCAGTTCTGGGTCGGGTTCGTTACTGTCATAGAGAGAATTTGGCGCAATTTCAATATCATTGCCAATGCGGTTATTCGAGGCATCCAGAAGCCTTAAAATTGCTGGTGTTCCGTTGCCATCAGTGCGAGTTTCTAAGTCTCCTACCCAGAAGCCAAACGAGCTAACTGGTTGGTCAAATGATAGGAGAACGGTATTGCGTTTGAGATCACTCAAAGCGCCGGCGTGAGTCTCATTCCAAAATCGAGGTTGGTCATTACTTTCATAAAGGCTGGTCGGACGGGGTGCTGAACCTTGCAAAGAACTACTACTGCTGAGGGTAGGACTTGAGCCTGCAATCGTAGGCTCTCCAGCACATGCAGTCTCCCCTATGGGAATCTGTACCAACTCAACAGAGACATTGACTATATTGTCGATGACAGGATCGTGATAGCTAAAATTGTTAACGCTACCCTGAGGAACACTAGCGGTTCCAAACCAGTTTTCTAACGCAGGATCGGTTGGTTGACCAACCGCAGTTCGCCAATCATCGTCCAAGATGTCTACTAAATCGCGGGTGGCAATGACATTGCGTCTGACCTCACCGCTGATATAAGGGATAATGCTAGGGTCAGATGTACCGCTACCGATGGTGCAGCCGTCTGAGTCGGTGGTCACCATGACAGATGAACTTGTCCGTGTCTCTTGTGAGTTGTTAACTGGGTTAATAAAGCTCCCTGTGGCTTCGTTTTTAAGCGCAGTGCCAGGTGCTGGAGCATCTGCCCGAGCTGAACGATCAATCAATGCTCCATGAGATAACAATATTATGACAATTAGGGCATGTTTGAGGCCCCAACTGAGTAACTGACATTTCATTTGTGCGCAACCCTGACAAAATGTGCCTGGTTATCCCAGTGCTCTCATTAAGGTGCCCACCCATAGTTTTCTCATGTGATGAGAAAGTTGATATCCCTGTCTTTAGGAATTGATGATGCCTGGGCTCAGGTGGAAGAAGGGTTGGCTCTACCTAATATCTGGATTCCGTTATCCACCGATCAATATTCCACTGTTTTAAGGGGCTTGCTGCAAGATGCCCATATAAATGCCAACCTGTTTCCAGATGCCCATTTAGCGGCTTTAGCGATAGGGCATTGTCTGGAAGGTTGTACAATAGATACTGATTTTGCGAGATCCTCTGGCTGTCGATGGCGTAATCCGCTTCAAGTTGCTTCATGATAGAGGAGCGGACGTTTCCTTTGGCAGGTTATGGCACCGGTATTCACAGATCGATTCTTTAATACGGCGGGTCCGGTGCGGGCTGATTGGCACTATCTGATCGATCCGTTGACCCGTTGGGCTATGGATGACATTCTCCAGCTGATTGCCCAGGGAAAATATTTTGTGCTGCATGCACCCCGGCAGACAGGGAAAACCTCCTGTTTGCTGGCCCTGATGGAGTATCTCAATGCTGAGGGGCGCTACCAGGCGGTTTATGCCAATATTGAGACGGCCCAAACCGCTAGAAATGATGTTTTTCGTGGCATTGACACCGTTGTCTATACCCTGGCATCAATGGCTCAGCTTTATCAGCAAGATGCTCGATTGCATGACTGGCGACAGGCAATGCTCAAGCAATCGGCACCAGCCGATGATATGCTGCGTAGCCTATTATCCCAATGGGCTACTCAAACGGACCAACCCATTGTTCTATTTTTGGATGAAGTGGATGCACTGGTGGGGGATACGCTGGTTGCCCTGTTGCGTCAGTTGCGAGCAGGCTATACCCAACGACCTCAGAATTTTCCTCTATCAATTATTCTCTGTGGGGTACGGGATGTGCGGGACTATCGCATTCAAACCACAGGACAGGACATTATTACCGGGGGCAGTGCATTTAATATTAAGGCAGAATCCCTGCGATTAGGTCATTTTATTGAGTCTGAGGTGCAGGCATTGCTCCAGCAGCACACGGATCTGACGAAGCAGGTGTTTACGCCAGAAGCACTAACTTACATATGGCAGCAGACCCAGGGGCAACCCTGGTTGGTAAATGCCCTGGCTTATCAGGTTTGCTTTAAAGGGGACGGTAAAAAGCGCACCCAACCCATCACCCTGGAACTTATGAAAACTGCCCGAGAAAGTCTGATTCAACGGCGTGACACCCACCTGGACCAGCTCACTGATAAACTCAAAGAGCCCCGAGTCCATCGGGTAATTGCCCAGATACTGGCTGGAGAAGTGCAGGTGGATGAGTTTCCTACGGATGATACCCAATATATTGAAGATTTAGGATTGATTCATCGTCGACCTACCTGGCAGATTGCTAACCCTATCTATCAGGAGATTATCCCTAGGGAATTAATTTGGACTAGTCAATATACGATTCAACAGGAACCCAATTGGTATATCCAGAGTGATAAACGACTGGATATGCCTAAGCTACTGAGAGCATTCCAACAGTTTTTTCGGGAGAATAGTGAAGTCTGGATCGAACGATTTGATTATAAAGAGGCCGGTCCTCAACTCCTGTTGCAAGCGTTTTTACAACGTATTCTTAATGGGGGTGGCAGACTGACAAGAGAATATGGTCTGGGACGTAAACGTACCGATTTGTTAATTGAATGGCCCTTGGCTCAGGAGCAGGGGTTTCTCGGGCCAGTGCAGCGAGTGGTGTTGGAGCTTAAGATTTTATACCGGTCTTTGGAGGCCACTGTGGCTAATGGTTTAGCGCAAACGGCTGACTATGCGGATAAATCTGGAGCAGCAGAAGCCCATTTGATTTGTTTTAATCGCGATTCTCAGGTGAGCTGGGACGATAAGATTTTTGAACGGGTTGAATTGTACCAGGAAAGAACAATTTACCTATGGGGCATGTAAGAAAATATTCATCATGGTGGGGTTACTTCACTCGGGCTCTAAATTTCACATGGCCGTAGGCTCCGGTGGCGTTGGTGGTAGCGTCAGGTAAATCACCCAGGTTAACAACAACGGCACCGTTGGGGTTGGCATTGCTACCATTGCCGTCGCCGTCGCAGTCGATGTCGGGAAAGCTGTTGGCGGGGTCAACGCCGGGGGCAAAGTAAGTAGCACTATCGCCGTCGTTGGCTCCGGTGTGGTAGTCGGTGGTGCCATTGCGGAAGAGTTCGATGCTGAGGTCGGCTCCGCCGATGCCGCCGGTGGCTTGGGGGTTGTTGCCAGTGTAGGCGTTGGGGATAAAGGTGGTAAATGTGGGAATATAGTCGCAGAAGAGAACGTTTTCTGCGGTGGTGTCTCCGGAAGAGAGGAAGTAGATGGTGTATTCGATTTCGTCGTTGGGCATGACGTTACCGCCATTGATACCGCCTAGTAGATTGTTTGTGATATCCGGCCACTGATCTGTATCTTTTGGTGGATCTCCAGGATTGACCGGATCTGCAACCGTAATGTCGTTGTCATCATAGGGGTTACTGGCTTCATCCAGGTATTGAGCTATGTCATCACCTTCGGTGGTAGTGGTTCCCCCATTAAGGGCGGTAATCCTTTTCACCAAAAGCACATTGGGATCAAGTGCGGCTGTGATCTCGACCGTTAAACTATCCTCAGCTTCTCTTTCTCCATTAATCGGTGCACCTGTTGTGTCCCCATTATCCGTGCCCGAATTATCCTGGGTGTAGACATCATTTGACCCTGCCACATAGGCCTCATTCTGACCATCTGTCGCCGCTGTATCCCCCAGGGTGACCGTTAAATCATTGCCTGCAGTCCCTGCCGTTACCGGTACCCGTACTGTAATGCTGGCCCCTGCTGGAATAGAGCCATTGTTGGCACTGGCCACACCACTTAACAAATTACCAGTGGTCTCACCCCCACCGGGCACCGTAATATTGTTGCCCGTCAGATCAACCGCAGCCCCTGCCCCTATCCCATCGGCATCGTACTCAATAATTTGAATATCTCCTGCTTGGGTGCCATTGGTCACTGAAGCAGAGCCCGGAAGTACAAACTGGGTAGGATCGTTACCCACATTGGTGATTACAAAGTCTACATATACCGTATCGCCTTCATTGACGGTGCCGTCAGTGGGTTCGTTATAACCATTGCTGACCACAGTGATACCTGCTACCTCAGCCACTTCCACCTGTACTTCATTGGAGATAATGGTCTGGGTGCTACTATCACTCGGATCAACAAAACTACCTGTCGCCTGGTTCCGAATAATGGTCCCTGGGGCAGGACTATTGGCCCAGGCCATCATCCCCGGTGACAATACGCCTCCCGACAACAATATGGCGGCGATAATAGTCCGTGCCCGATTGGTTAACTGACGGCGGTTTGGTTTTGATTGATTGGGTGAAAGGCGACGGTTAGACATTTTCAATAACCAAATTTTGTGTAATACTGAAAATTGGAATTTTTTGTAATACGGATAATCGTCCTCGATCCCTTTGTAGAGACCTTCCATGGAAGGTCTCTACAAAGGGATCGTTGGGGCGGATTACGTTATTGGGGGAGATTTTATTGGGGGCAATAATTTGCGGGGATGATTGCGATCGCGTCCCCAATTGCTCGGATTTTTGACGATATATCGCCGAATATAATCAATTGATCTGTCGGCACGAATGATGTGTTCGTAGAACCGAGATTGCCATGCAAACCGAGAATACCCATTTTGGCGACACCATCGCGTTACCGAAGATTTATAGGACCGTACGATGGCACCTAAGGAACCTCGTTTTGGGGAAATCGCGGACATCTTCTGGGACAACGACGACCCCTCTTGTAGAGACCTTCCATGGAAGGTCTCTACAAGAGGATTATCCAAACGACGTTCAATTATCAAAATTCCGTGGAGGTGATTGGGCATCACTACGTATTCATCAATTCGCACATTCTCACAATGGTCAGGAATCTCTTGCCAACACCGTTTTGCCATATGACCAATAGCTGAAAATTCCATAACACCATCCACTACATCACCGAAAAAACACTCCCGTTTTTTGGTGCATAGGGTCAAAAAATAACCACCTGCTCGTCTATAGTCCCTCTGCGGTAAACGCATGGAGGTACCCTTAAATCTGTTGCGATAAGCCATCGTTAACATCACCAGGATCTCCTATTCATCTACCTTGGTGGTAAACCGGAAATACCCATAGGCATTGGTGGGAGTCCCTTGTCCAGTGGTATTCGGGAATGTGGTCAACCCGGTCGGATCACCCGTTGTTCCCGTAATATCCACCACGACTACTTCATCGCTAGCGGTAGTACTAAACGAAGAGAGATTACAGGTGGGTGTCGCAGGCAGACTGCCCACCGTGGTCACCTCTCCCCGGTCGGTGGCCGTATCACTATCGTCAGTGAGATTGTAGGTGGTGCCGCCAATCACTAGCTCAATATCGTTGCCGCCATACTGGCCAGTTACAAAACTCTGATTCGGCTGAATCCAGTCACAGATTCTCACGTCTTCCGCTGCACTATCTCCCGCATTGAGGAAATAGACGGTGTATTCAATCTCATCACCGGGCTTTACTAGGCCTGCATCCAATTCACCCACTAGATAACCCGCTGGCCAATTGCTTTCGTCATCGGCAGAGTTAGCAACACCATCATTAACAATCTGGGTGAGGTCATGACTGTCATTAGGATTGGTGGTGAGCCCATTAATGGCAGTGATGCGTTTAACCAGAACAACATCTGGATTAGTTGATACTGCTGTCGTCGTAATCTCAGTACAATCATCCACCGCTGACGTATTCGGATCATCCGATACCCCCGAACCCGTATTTCCACTGGTCGCTCCGGTATAATCAATGCTCGCCTGGTTACAGACCAATTCCCCTGCTGTCGCTGTCACTGTCACATCAAAGGTCATTGTCACCGAGTCATTAATATTGACCTGCCCCCCCTGGGATGCATTAGCCCCCGTCCCCACACGAAAGATCACATTACTGCCATCAAATTCCGCTTCGTCATCCCCGGAACCATCAGTTTTTGTTACACCATTAATTTTCAAAGACCCCGGCACAAAAGTAGTTCCCGTCGGGATCGCGTCCGTAATCACCGTATTTGTAGAATTGTCATTCCCCGTGTTGGTTACCGAAATGGTGTAAGGCATCGTATCGCCTGTGGTGTAGGTTGTTGAGGGAGTTGTTTTCTCAAACTGGGTGACCAAATTGGGCTCAAACACCTCTACAGCAAAGAAATAGGCGAGAGGCCAGATACCATCTCCTTGACTTTCTAAGGTCAGGTCAATACTTGTGGCATTGGTAGGGATTACGTTATTCGTTTGGTTCCAGATAGTTAGATCTAAATAGTCAATATCAATGACCATGTTGTAGGGGTCATTGGGGGTTCGGCTAGTCACATGGTTACCAAATTTAGAAATTGTGCCATTGAAGAAGTTATTGGCTGGGTTCAGGCTATCCGTAATATTGTTATTGTTGATATGCAGGAAATCATCTGGTTGGTCCACTTCTCCATCGTTAGCAATGGCCCCCATGAAAACATCAAACCCTGTAGTAGGTGGAGTTCGGATACCAGTTAAGTTAAATGTTTTAAGACTGTTACGAACCACATCGTGGCCATCGAAGATAGAGATATTACGAATTGGTTGAGTCGAATCTTCATAGACCACTACAATCGACCAACCTGCATTGGGATAGGTAAATCCTGCACCCGTATTAGATTGAACGTTTGCGACAGTATAGGTGCCATTACCTGCCCCTTGAACTAGAGTTGTAATGTCTGCGAAAGCTCCGTAGGTATGCCAGGAACCAAAGTCAGTACGGTCGTTTTGATCGTCAGCAGTAATTGTTTGATAGGTACCGCTGCCCGGAATTTGCAGTGACACTTGGTTAAATCCAGTCAGGTTAGGAGCTGGAGTTGTGCCAAATCCTTCCAGACTGCCCCCCCAATAAAGAGCTGCAAACTGCACATTTGCCCCGGCAGGAATATTTAATTCTGCTGCACTGGAGTTAAAGGTGGAGCCATCACTATCGATATCCAGCATCTGCATGGCTAAGCCGCCATTATTATTGCCTCTTGTTCCGTTGGCAAGACCATCTGCACAGGAGGCGTTGTTGCGATCGCAAATCACTGACGCATTACCAATCGCTTCAATATTGCCAGATAGTTCAGTATTGTAGCGCTGGTCAAAATTAGGATACGAGGGATTAGCAAGGGCCTTGGTAGGAATACCGACCATGAGGAGAAATAAACTAGCGGTTAATTTAACCGAAGTGCTTGGGGATAAATATTTAAGAACAGAATGTGACATTAGCTAAAAATCTCCTCGGTATATCCTAGACGCATAGCGTCATCCTGGAATAACAAGTTCAGAGTTGTTAGGACCAGTAAATAATTAATGCTTGAGTTGTTCACAGCCAGTAGCCTAAGTACAATGCTGCCTTTAGGCGAACTACTGCTCTATTTGCAGATCATTCTCTTGATCCACAAAGGTAATTTCCACACCTCGGACATCGCTGAACACAAACTCTACCCGGCGATTGCGTGCATAGTTCACCCGGTCAATTTCCTCCACTAAAAGTTCAGTCTCTCCAAAGGACCGAATCGTCATCCGTTCAGGGGCAATTCCTTTTTGCATCAGATATCGTCGTGCATTATTTGCCCGACGTCGAGCCAGGTCCTGGTTATAGGCCACGCTTGCCCGAGAATCAGTATGCCCGTGCAAATCAACAACTATCGATGGGTATTGCTGCATTACCTCAGCAATTTGGTCTAAAATTACCGCGCTATTCGGGTTGATGGAGTCTTCGTCAAGACCATAGTGAACATTGCGAGGAACTTGGAGGCGGATGATTTCGGGTTCAGGTGCGGGGGGGGCAGGTGGTGCCGGAGGAGCTGGTGCAGTCGTGCATTCAACACTCTTCGCAGTCACTGATCCCATACGGTTGGGGCGAGTTGGATTGGTTTCGCCTAGGGCAACGACTGTGGTGTTGAGGGCAGGCTCAGAGGTACCGTAGTTAGGATCAGTGGAAATACCGCTGATCACATCGCCAGGTTGTAGGTCCGCTGAGGGATAGCTAAATGTTCCCGCCTCATCTACACTGAACGTCGCCAATGGTGTTGTCAGAGGACCATATTCGCCTGTATTACCTCGGGTGAGATAGAGCTGTACCGTGGAACCAATATCGGCTTTACCCTGGATCACCACCTGACCATCAATGACAAAGAACTCAGGACTATCAAACTGGGGAGGATTGATAGCACTATTACCCGTATCTCGCCGCCGCTGATTGGAATCTCGTAGTGGGTTGGGGCCATCTCCCCGCTGAAAGTCTTGCACACCTCGATTACGACGGGTATTGAGGTCAATACTCAAACCTTCCAGATTTTCAAAACGATTGTTCTCGATCACATTACGCTGGCTGTGGGTAGTGCCCCCTTGGCTGAAGGCAGTAACCACCACACCAGGTCCTTTTTGGTTCGCGATTTGATTATCCACCACCCGGTGATCATTACCCATCAGGTAAATAGCCGCCCTTCTCAGGCGTTGACCATTAAAGCGAATGTCGTTGTTGCTAATCTCTACGGCACCCTGGGGTTTAAACAGGAATATACCACTACCGTCATTGCCACACATCAAGTTGCCACTAATGAGACTATTATCAATGTGACCTTCTAGGCGAATGGCATCGGGCATACCCGCTAAACCATTGTTGACAATCAGGTTTTCAACAACTTCTAAGTTCTCAGCCCGAGCCCCTGTAATCACTCCACTGCCATCGTGGTAGGAAATACGATTATGGCGCAGTTTCACCCCCTGACTGTTAAATACGGATACCCCAAAGGCAGAGGGTTGTTCAGGTACCGTATTATCCGTAGGAATACCAATCCAGTTTTGCTCAATGACAATACCCTGGGGCGGATAATTCTCATCATGGAACGAGAAATTATTCGCCGGGATATGCTGCTGACTAATATCCGGTGGGGGCAGCTCATGGGCAATAAAAATATCAGCCGGTGGAGTAGATTCGGTAGCCCTGTGCTGTGAGGTAAATCCATACAAACTGAGGCCACGAATGGTGACATCGTCTGCAACGATAGTTAAGCCTCGAAAAACCTCAGTATTGTCAGCCGGGGTAATCTCCACCATTGGGATTGCCACTAAAATTTCTGCTGTGGCTGATTTGGTGGCATCGTAACCAGGCTGGGTGGTGCCATCAATGACTAGGTCAGGCTGAGCTAAAACTGGTAACAGTGACTGTAGTTCAATAGTCGTGTTATCTGCGGGTAAATCAAAGGCAATGACGGAATTGCCAGAGCTAGGGGTTACTTGTTGCTGTTCTGCGGCACTGAGATCGGCTAAGTTGAGGGTGCCGTTGGTAATTGCGATCGCTTCTCGCAACGTCAGCTGCTCATCGGGAGTCATTGGCCCATCCTGAGAGCTATTAACCGTAGCCTGTACCGTAGGAAAATCAAATGCGACTGAAGTTTCAGCAACGGCAGTAGTTGCTGTCACTGTTGTTAACAGAAGAGCAGTGGCTAAGGTACGAATAGATTTTTGATAGGTCATGGCTCTGGCATCCGAAGCATTAAAGAAGAGAAAATAGAAGATGATTTAGGCCTAAGTATTGATTAGGGTGTTCCATTTAATTCCCTCCCAGGAGAGAAGAAGATATTGGCCTGCGTATTGAGGAATTACAGCACTCAGTTTCATAGCGCTTGCCCATCAATAGAGAGCTGCCCTGTATCTGTTTCGCTATTATCAGGTGAAGCCTCAGATACGTCTTCCTCCGTTGGCTCCTCCATGGATTCAGGGGCCTCGAAAGATGCTTCCTCTACTGCCTGTTCACCTGGAAAGATGATGTCGGTGGTATCTTCAAAGAAGATAATCGGTTCCTCAGATTCCAAGGCAGATTCCTGTTGTTGTTCTGGGGCAATGTCTTGCAAGCCAAAGCCATCGAATAGGCTATTAATCTTGGCTGACACACCTATATAAAAACCACTGGCTGTGCGATTTACACCAAAGTCGTCATCGTAGGCACCGCCACCACTGTAGCCTCCATAGATGCGCATATCAGGTGTGGGATAATAACCTGCTTCGAGGGCATAGCCAATCTCACTGTAGTCTCCAAGACCACCAAACCATCGGGCTTCACCACTAATATCCCAGCTGTACCCTAACCGATACGTCGCCCTCATCTGAGCTAAGTGTAAGTTGTTGTTAGAAACAAAGTCACCGCCCACATCTGCTGGTAGATTAATTCGGGTCTGGGTTGTGCGGAAGGCATATTTGCCGTAGAGTTCCCAACGCCAGTTGGGGGTATAGAGGGCTTCTGCTGAGAATAAATGTTCAGAGGTATCAATGCTGCGACCAAATAGAGCGTTAGTGGGTAACGTGTTGGGGTTGATGCGATGCTCGTAACGGAGTAAGGCATTAAATCGGTCGTCGTTAGGGTCACGATACGCTAAACCCAGTTTCAGGTTGCTAGTGGTGCCAATGTCGCTGATGTGCTGGTTTGCAGCTCTATTCAGTTGATAATTGAACAGAGCGCTGACGGCTGGTGTTAATCGTCCTACAGCTGAGGCATTGAGAACGGTATTGGTGCCCTGGGAAGAGTCACGGTGCTCAAAGCGGGCGCTGGCTTGTAGGTCTGGGTTGTCTGTATAGGATAGTCCAACACTATAAGTATTAGCATTGATGGTGCCGAGGGATGAGCCACCTGTACCTACAGCAAAGGGCTGACTAAATTGAGACCCTGCGGCTGTTCCACCGAAGATGCTATTAAACGTGCGTTCGTAGCCTAAATCAAGCCGTAAACCAGGGGCTAGATTAAAGCCATGCTCAATTCCGACAGCTCCACCCAGGTGTTGTCCATCGATGCTGCTAAAGCGTCCTCGCAGTGTGGTGTCTTGGCCCAAGGCATGTTCTCCAGAGAGATCAACAATGGTGTAGGAGTCGCGATCGCTAAAGCCATTGTCACCATAAAAGATTTGTCCCAATCCCAAATTAATGCCAGGCATCACTTCCCAATCGAGACCAAAATAGGTGCGACTTGGGTAAAGCGGATCGCTATCGGAGGAGAGATTCAGCTCATTTTGGGCACGCAGTGTTAACTTATCGGTTAAATGGGTGGTTAGTCGGGTACGCAGTTGATCGGAACTAGCGCTTAAGCGATCGGGGTTAGTGCGGTCGGTGCGATCGCGATGAATCCAATCAAACTCCAGATTGCTATTGCCTAGCCGCTGTGCCAGACCTAATGAATAAGTGGTGAGTGAGTTATCCACCCGTCTGCCGGGTACCGGGTCTTGGCCTGGTTCTAACAAATCTTCGAGATTGATTAATGGTCGTGGTGCTACCCCATCGTTATCCTCATGGTCAAACTGGGCACGAATCGTCGTATCGCTGCTGACTTTGAAATTAGCTTGGGCACCGTATCGGGTTTGTCCGGGCACAAAGCTAGTGGTGGCAGCGTTGGTAAAGCCTGAATCAGTAGAACGCCAATAGGCCCGACCATTTAACCAGTCACCCACTGTGCCATCTAACTCGACGCGATAGGCGGAACCACTAATGGGACCAGACAGGTCAAAATCACTTTCTGAATGGGCAATCTCCGCCACCAGACGACTGCTTTCTCCCAGGGAGAACTGGGCATCGGCACCAAATAAGGTAAAGTCTCGATTTCCCTGGTTTTCTCGCAGATAGGATGCGCCGAACCAGGATTCTTGATTGAGTGTACGATCAAAATTGTACTGTAGTCGCCCAGCCAGAATATTAGTATCTGTGTCGTCCCCTTCAAACTGATAGGTGACCACAATGCGGCGTAACAACACTGTACCAAATTCACCAATTGCCGTTTGGGTGACTGGATCGTCAAATAACAGAGTGCCGCGATCATAGTCGATATCATAATCTGTGTTGCGATAGAGCCGCTCTCGATCGACAATGGTACCAGGTCGATCGAGTTCTTCGGTTTCGATATAGACTTGTTCACTACCGGAAATGACTAGCCGCCGTGAGAGGAAATAAAGACCACTGGTGCCATCTGGAGCAATCGTATCGCGTTGGAATCCTTCAACATTGTCGCCATACAGACCG
Source organism: Leptothoe sp. LEGE 181152 (assembly GCF_032906605.1). NCBI lineage: Bacteria > Bacillati > Cyanobacteriota > Cyanophyceae > Nodosilineales > Cymatolegaceae > Leptothoe > Leptothoe sp. LEGE 181152. The sequence continues at coordinate 100,769 of NZ_JASATU010000014.1, read as the reverse complement.
GTAATGGCCAGATCACCCAGGTTATAGTTCAGCTTAAAACCATGGAGCTGTCGGGAGGTAGAGGTAAATAGCTGGGATGAGTTAGCAAACTCTTCGGTGTTGTAGTCCCCCCACATAATGTAGTCAGCAGTTGCACCTTCGACCGGTGATGTTCGTTCTAAACGCAGGTACAAATTGTCGGTGGAAGGGGTGGTAACATCCAGTGTGGAGTCATCACCGTAGACAGGGTAAAGATTACTACAGCTGCCTGAACTTTGACGGAAAAGAGCTGTTTCTCCACGACAATCTTCATTCAAAGGTCGATCGCTATTAAAGGCCCCCGTCAACAACCATTCACCCAGGTTCCCCATGGTAAAGAGAGAAGCGTCTAGATCGAGGCTGTAGTCGTTATCTCCATCTGGGGGCAAGAAATCTCGCAGACTGCTGTGGAAGTTAGTACCCCGTGCCCCCCATCTCAGGTCAACAATACCGGTGGCAATACTGGGGCGTTGGGGAGTGATAAACTGCACCTGGTTAAAGGCTTCCAGACCATTGGTGGTGGCTTGTAGTTGGACCATATGGGATTCCAGCGATGATTGTAACTCTGCTGAAAAGCGTCCACCTTTGGCTTCTACCTGGAACCCTGGCTGATCCGGGGCATGGTCTACACCGACAAATTCACCATCAGTCGATTCAAGAGTAACAATTGCATCCCAGTGAGAGACATTGCCATGGCTGTCAATTAAGCGACCTTGTAGTGTAGCCGTCGATCGCCCATCGGCTGGAATCTGAGACTCCCGAGAGCGAAGCGTCATCTCTACCGGAGCACCTCTGACCTCTACATCAGTCGACTGTAATATGCTCCCATCACTAGGATGCACTACTGTGATCGTATTGTTACCCTCTGCCAGGGCAACACCATACCAGGTCTGGGTGACTAGACCTGTAGTGGGGTTAGACTCTGTCCGACCAATGAGATCGTTGCTAACTGCCTGAGCATTTACCTGTAACTGAATATCAGCCGTGGCTGGAAAGCGAACAATAACTGTGATTGCAGGGACATCTACAACGCTGCCCACCGTTGGATTTAAGATTTCAATCTGATCGCTAGAAACAGCTTGGGATAGATCTGGGCTAGGTCCAAGCAGATCTTCTATATCCGCCGATTGTTCTGATACAGTCACATTTGTTTCAGGGGGCGTTGGAGAAAATAGCTCAGGTTCAACGGTCTCAGGTGTCTCCGTAAAAGATGGTTTCGCTTCAACGGAAGGTGAGGTTGAGAATTGTGGCCTAATTGGGGTTAGGGATGGAGGAGATTCAATGTTTATGTTTTGGGCCTCTACCACCGACTGCGTTGGTGACTCTGCTGATTGCTCGTCTGATTCCTGGTCATCTGACCCCTGGTTATCAGCCAGCACTGTAGGCGAGATCTCAGGGGAGGATAAGTTAGAAAACTGAGGAATGCCCGAGGTTAATGATGGAAAGACTAATGTGGCTGTGTCACCGCTTTCTATAGCTGTACTGCGAAGAGATAGTCCGAGCAGATCAGGACCTGTTTTGGAGGATGAGAACTTTGGCTCTAAAAATGTTTCAGAACCTGCTGTGTTTGGCATATCTCCATGGAGAGAGATAGCCGTAAAACTGCTAGGAATAGCTTCATAAGATGAATTAGGTGAAACAGGCTCAGGTATATCCTGGGAGGCATAGGCCCAACTATCAATTGATACTGCTGATAAGGCAACTGAGCTAGCTAAAACGCTCCAATAATAAACTTTAGGGTGGCGAGTTAATGACATTATTTAGCTTCCTCCTGGAACGTGGGCGTGACGCCAAAGTTCATGCGAACCATGCCACCGGGAGCAATATTCACCATCCGAGACTGGCTGTTGCGTTCGTTAAAGTAAAGGTTGGGGGCCAGGGTATAACCGGGTAAACTTGTTAAGTCTAGAACTCCACTGCGAGTACCTGGTAACATACACTCTACGGAGTACAAACCATCGGCGTCGGTAACAATCCGGTTGCCATCATCTAAGAAGACTACGGCATTGGGGATACCGGCCTCACCTGGCTGCTGTTCACCATCAAAGTTTTTATCAACAAAGACGCGACCAATTAATGTGGCACAATCTGTGAGAATACCTGGGTCAATGACGAGGCGATGAATGCTGGGACCATCTTGCACAAAGAATTGATTGTCACTACGTTCAGCGGAGACGGATGCGGAGTTTTCGCCATCACCACGCAACGCATCGGGGGTAACGCGAACAGCGTAGAGAACGCTCATGCTTGCATCCACTGGTAAAGGTGTGGTGGTTGTAAAGATGATTTCAGAACCCGAGGCTTGAGCATCCAGAGCAACAGTTTGTTCGTTAAGTACGCCTGTAACGGACTCCGGAATGAGTTGAAATCCTTGGGGAAGAATATCCTCAACGGTAATAGATTCGAGCTCAATATCGGTTAGATTGCGCAATTCTAATCGATAAACAACGGTATCGCCTGGTTGTGCTGCTGCTCGATCAGCTGTTTTTGTAATGCTAACTTGGTTGGGATCACACATCACCATGCCAAGGGCCAGGGAGAATAAGTTTAACCCTTGGGTCTCAGCATTAAAGATTTCCACAACAGTTTCGCTAACTTGGCTGCCGCCACTAGTCCCGATGGGAATACCATCTAAGGCGGTCGCTACATAGCGAATAATCGAGTTGTTAACACCACCGGTGCTGGTAACAAGTTCTAACTTGATGCGACGCTGAGGGAAAACAGAATCTGCTGGTGGATTGACCACTAAAATGTATACAGCATCCGTACTGGTTTGGGTTAACCCTGTATTGATCGGACTTTGTAAGGGGGTCTGTGGATCAAATAAGAAGTTATATTGTCCGGCATCGGCATTGGTTAAGAAAAACGGATTGCTGTTCTCTATGTTGGGAGCTTTACCACCCGGAATTCCATTGTCTTCAATGTCGGGAACCTCTGTACCCGTGAGTGGAACAATGGGACCTAACTCTAAACCACTAGCATCGGGCTCATATAGAGCAACGGAGAAGCCGTCATAGTTGGGCAGCAATTCTCCGTTGCAGCCTAAAATTTGCCCCAGTGGATCGATCAAACTTGCAGTTTCAACAACAATCTCTGCAGATGTGCCACCAAGAGAGATGTTGCGCTCAGCATCTCTATAACTAAAAGCAGCTCGGTTATTGATTTCAGCAGCTCTTGCGATCGCAATAAATGGTGCCTGACCAAAGCTGCCTGCCAATAAGACAGCTATCATTCGATGCATCCAGTTGCGCCAAGCACCTGGTTTGGGTTTAGGTGGTTGGGATAACTTCATTTTTAGCCTCAAACCTGATGAATATTTAAAGAACTAGCGGTAATTGCAGTTGTTACTTGGTGCAAATTTGCCAGGGAGCACTGATGCGATCGCAACAAGATTTATAGAGTAAGCACGACAATTTTTAAGGGCTTATGCCCTTCATGCATGTTTGCAATCTTGTCAGACACTTTTAGGAAAGGACTAGCTGGCTGAACATGTCATAGAAATCTTGGCTGTTAGACCCCGATATCCCAGACTGTGCCATGACGTGAGCTTTCGACCTGGGCTCAAGTCGAAGGGCTCAGCTGAACTACACAAGGCACAGCCCATAAAAAATGGTCTATCTTGAATCGGGTTTAAGGAATTTACAAAATCCTGGTTACTTGTCCCCGATCTCGCAGAGCAATCACAAGGAATGACCTCTACGAAATTGTCCATTTTTAACTGGGTTTACTGAATTTGGATTTGGTATCAGAAACCAAGTACTCACCTATCCTGCTAGGAAGAATACCTTGCTCAATGTCTAAGATGTGCAGTCTATCTTCTGAGAGTAACTGAATGGCAGAGATTCCTTTGACCTCAGGGGTTAATCGTCAAAGGTAAAACTGTTAATAAGTTCTTCAGAGAGATATGGGTAGCAATAGAATCCCTAATTGATTCTCCTGTAATAATGAGAGTATTGCTCGATGTAGAAGAATCGTTCTGGAATGAAAGATTTTGTAGGAGGAGAGTTCTCAACTCTCCTCCTCAAGTTTGGGGTTACTGAACCTTCACGTTATAGAATGCTTTAACGGCCTGGGCAGAAGCGAGATCATCGCTAAAGTTCCACTGCACATGAGTATACATATCAGCAGGGGCAGGCTGTTCTTCAACCGTACCATCGGGCAATGTAACTTCGACCATGGGCTCAGCCACAAAGCTCTCACCACCATCAATGCTATAGATAATCTCAGCATTGCCATCAACTTCAGCAGAACGCAGCTCATAAACGGTCTGAGCAGGAATAGGCTGAGTAATGGACAATCCTTTGGCTTCTACATCACCGGAGTTAGAGCCATCTACGGTATAGCGTAGAACATCATTCGGCTGCACAGTGACTTTACCTTCAAGGGCTTCCCAAGAAATTGTCTCTTGGCCATTAGAATTAAGTTCCACAACCTGCTTTGCGGCACTGAGGGTCAGTTTGACCTCAGGACGCAGAACAGCCTGGACAATAGCATCGGTAACATCTTGCAATTGTGCCAACACTGGCTGATTCATTGCAAATGGAACTGTTCCCACCAAGGCAAGGGCACTTAAGCCCAAGAACAAACGCTTCTTTGCAAAAAGACGCTGCATCATAATTACTCTCGTTTAACTTCAAAGATTTTGCAAGGTTCAAGGTTTGACCTTGGAGCAAGGGCTAAGCTCTATTAGATCATTCCCTTGCTCCAGGGAATGCATCAGACTTAGTTAATACGACGTTCAAACTCAACGTAGCCAGTCTCTAAGGGCTCAATATCACCCTCAATGTCAAAGGCATACTTAGTGCTGTCTGTGTTATAAGACGTCCCTGAGATTTCAGTCGTTGGTGTAGCCGTGTCTGGGTTAAAGGCTGGATTACCAGTCGTGCCGCCGCCGTCGCACACTGGACCACCACTGTAGAACACGACACTGCCTGTGGAGCCATCGTCTAGATTAGTTAAATCCACGGAGCTGGGAACATGACGAGTATCCAGGTCGCCATTTATGTCATTGTCAAAGGCCCAGTTATTGGCGTCTGCAACTGCACCGGAACAACCCAACTCAGTGCCATCCTCAAGGATAGTCAGGTCAGAGGCTGTCAATAGTACGTTGCCCTGCATGGGTGCAATCTCAGTTTCAGAGATATTACGGTAAGTCACCCGATAGCGGATATGGTTACCAGGGGCAGGATTACCCGAGACTGCGGGACCATCTCCCTGAACCACCTGAGCAGTCTTTACTAGCTCCAGGAAGCCTGTGTAAACACGGTCGATGGTGACGTTGGTGGTGGTTGATGCATCTAAACCGGTATCAATGCTAGCTGGATCACTCGGATCGGTGACCTCAGAAACGCCGACAAAGGTGGCTTCAATGGGTACGGGGAAGCTATCGAGCTCGTCGATATTCGTGGGATCGTTGGGTAGATCTACCTCAACACCGTAGTCAAATTCGTCGTCACCACCGGGAACACCATCATCGGCCCGTAGGGGAACAATTATATCTGGGTCGGCTGGATTGCTCTTAGACCAGGTGCCAGTGGGCTCATCGTACTCGTATTCAACCCGAGTACCATCAGGAGCGATAATTGTGGCTGTCGTCTCATCGGGTAAGTCGGATGGATCCTGAGGTGCAATGGGCTCTAAACGGACCCAACCATCTTCAGTGGTGTTGACTGCCGGATCGGGGTCAGTATCGTTATTGGCTACCGTATTGGTAAAGGACACAACCGGTGGATCACCATCAGAATAGGGTGCAGACTTATTGGTAAAGTCATCGTTGGTGCCAGTGGGACCCACTGCATCAGGGGCACCGTCAGGACCATTCAGGATATCGGGCTCAGGTTCTGATACCAGGGTGACAATGATAGCTTCACCATCACCGTCGGTGTTATCTCCGGTGTTGTCATCACCGGGAACGGTGGGGGTGTCACTACCGGGGTCTACGCCTTTCTCTAGGAGATCAGAAGGATCGCCAATGTGGCCATCGTCTGGTGTGAAGCCCTCTGGTAGAGGTGTGCTGGGGTCATCAATCACTTCAGGATTAAAGTCACTGAAGGTATCCGTATCAGGATCGTAGTTACTGGGGGTGTCATCACCAGATTCATCCAGTACGGGGAAGCTGAGGGACTCATCTTCTGGTGTTAATGGATCATCTACTGCACCAGAACCGACAACCTGGGCAATGTTAGCAACGGTCAAAGGTGTGGCGGTGGGGTCAACGCCGTCAGCCACAACTGTGATTGTGAACCCAGTTACTGCAGGATCGGTGATTGCGATCGCTGTGTTAGCAGGTCCGATGAAACCGACACGTGTTGTTGCCGCTGCTCCTGGATCAGCAATGGTCCAAGTCGCCTCAAGGGCTGTATCAGTAAGCGGATCGGAGAGGTTACTGGTGGAATAAACAACGGTCCAGCCACCAGGCGCGGTTGCGCTTTGTAGCGATGTGCCAACTGGAATGGCATCGGACACCAACACATGCTTATCTGGCAATCCATTAATGCTAATGGGCTGTAGATCCGCTGCGATCGCATTACTACCTGTCGGCATAGACGCCTGATCTAAAACATCAACTTCCAGGTTGTAGGTAATGGTGTCGTCTGTTGGACTGGCCCCATTAACGGTATGGCTACCGATAGACTTCTTAATCTCAACCAAAGACTGTTGTAGAGGATCTTCACCAATGGTAATTTCACCCGTAGCACTGGCTTCACGCTCACCGTTAGCCGGAGCATCAGGCCCTGCTTCAGAATCAGTTTGACCAGGAGTATTGCTGGCTAACGGATCCGTGTCTACACCCGCTGCACCTGTTGGATTGGCCGCATCAGTTGCATCGTTATCATCGGTGAAGACGCTACCACCAGAGGAATCGTAGGGTTGGTTTTGGCCGTTACCAGGGGTGTCACCATAGGTCACGGTAACAATATCATCATCTTGGGCACTGGTGGAAACCTGAACAATTACTTGGACATCAAAGGACTCACCCGGTTGGACATCTTCAATATCTGTCCGATTGCTAATCGTTTCTGTTGCAGGGTCAAAATTGCCGTCCTTGTTAAGGTCGGCAATAATGCTAACCACACTGTCTACGGGACCAGTGAAGCCTGCTACCGCAGGTAAACTAATGTCAGTTTCGTCGTTACCTACGTTAGTAACTTCAAAAATATACTCTAATTGTTCACCAGGTCCTGGTGGATCTGCATCTGGAGTAACTTCTTGCGCAGCCGTGTTAACAACCGTGATACCGGCAATCTCAGCGACTTCAACCGTTACTGTGTTAGACGTAGAGGTTTGCGGTGTGCCATCGGGATCACGATAGGTGGCAGTGGCAGTGTTACTAATTTGTGTGCCAGCAGCAGTCCCTTCTGCCAACACAATACCCACTAGGTTAAACACACCGCCAATGGCAAGTGCGGATGCAATAACTGGCTTGCAAAGCTGCCAGCTCAGTTTCTTAGACTGTTTATTCTTTGTCATTATTTCTGAGAACCAATGAATAAATTGAGCAGGTTAGAGAACCACTTTCTTGAAATCAAAGGGCTTATTAGGGGGCAGCGACAGATAATTAAGACTGGAACTACTCAATGTGAGGGGCAATTCAGTAGTTCTAGACTCAGGAGAATAAAACTCAAGTATACATAAGAGAGTTTTTTGCCTAATTTTCTAAAATTCCCTAGACTTTCTACTAATAATTGATTTTGATTATTAGAGAGATTTCAGGAAGAATCCGTCCAATTTGTATCAAATAAAAAGAGTTTTGTAGACTTGTTTTTCTTGGTAAAAAAATGAAGATCTATCGCTCTTTTTATTTGTGATTGAACCTCCGTATATATTGGATACCCTTTTCTGTAAAATTTGTAGCTAAGTCACATCACTTATTTTGACAGCTAAAATAACGTAGTTTTACAGATAGGAATATGACTTTTTTGTGGGTTTAAATTATCTTTAAAAGCAATGGCAAATATCTTTGAGATCCTACGTAGGTGTTCTTCCTTGTTCCTTTATGAGGAGGTATCTTTTGTCAGGATATTTACTTGGTATCAAAAAAAGGCGAACCCGTTTAACGGGTTCGCCTTTTTATCGTTTGGTGATATTGTCGTTTTTCTCTATTCAACTTCAAAGGGGGGAAAACTCACGATATATCGATAACCATGATTGGATGAACCTTGAATCATAATTTCACCGCCATGGATATCGGTTAGCTGTTGACTCAATAGTAGACCTAATTCTTGTCGTAAATCGTTAGGTGTAGAGCCTTCTGTTAGGTCGTTTGTGTTCAATGGAGACAGGTTCTCTACGATCTCAAATCCATAGGTGGTGTCTAACGGTTTTGTCGAGGACAAAAGTTTGTTTTGTTGCCCCCAGCTTAAGACTGATTGAGGTAAGTCATCTCCTAGCCATGGATTAGAGACCCATATCGCCAGAGTTAGACGCTCGTCTTTGCGAGAGATGTGGAGACGTACGGTGCTACCGCTAGTGGAGGCTTTAGTAATGCTGAGGATGAGGTGATAGAGCAATTGTTTAATAATGCGTTTGTCAAGCACCCAGATGCGCGATCCTGGCTCTACTGTTAGATTAAAATTGATTTCTTGCTGCTTAGATCTTGTCTCAATGGGTTGGAGGCTTTGCTGAGCTAGCATTTCAATGTCTACGGGAGCGAGTAGTAACTCCCAGGGGGAATTGTTGAGTGCCCCTAATTCCATAATCTCATTGGTTAACGAGAGTAGGTTTTGACTGCTGTGTAAGACAATGTTTGCATATTCCTGTTGTTTCTGAGTCAGTGGCCCATAAATTTCTCGGCTTAACATGCTAGCCATGCCGGTGATGGCCGTTAGTGGGGTGCGTAGATCCTGAGTAAGCTGGGACATCAAGTTTGTGCGCAGGGTGTTGATGCGACTTTGGCGTTGCTTATCTGAGGAGGTTAAATAGTCGTTGTTTTCTGTAGGTTGTTGAATCTTTCCATCTTTTAGCCAGCATTGTTTCTCATATTCACTCATTGCCCATCGTGCATTGAGTTCTAGGATCGCTAAATCTTGTTGAGTATATTGATGTGGCATGATATCCATGACCTCCAATGTGCCAATGCAGCACCTTTCAGACGTCATGAGGGGCACCCCTAAGTATGCTTGGACACCATATCTCTGTACCAAAAGACTTTTTCTAAATGCTGGATGTTGAGCGACATCCGATAGCATCAATGACTGACCACTATCTACTACCTGGATGCCAAAGGATTCTATCTTTGGCAGTTCACGGGTAGCAGCTAGCTGATTCATTAACCCTAAGCTAGATAACCCCATGGTGGCTTTGAATAGTTGGTTTTGTCTGTCAAATACACTAATTAAACAGATCGGGGCTGCTAGCAAACGAGAAACGCTTTGGGCTGCTTCTTCAAAAATAGGAATTGGCTTGGATGTATCCAGTCTAAGTTGTTCAATGATACTTAGACGTATTTGCTCTCGTGCCATGGGGGGCGTTCCATCCAGTGAACATACGGGTCGATGACCAATGGGTTGTTGACTTGGCTGACTATTTGTTGCAGCTGGGGTAACGCCGTAGTGCATTGCAATACTACTAAAAGGGTGGGATCTTGATGACTACATCGTTCCCGAAACTTTATGTTATTGAACGTTAAAGCCCTATAAAACAAGTAATTTGGATGTTTTACACTGAATCTTTAATCAACTCTTTAAATCGATAACACTATCCATTGATTAATGAAGATAGGGTACTCGACATGCTGATGATGAATACGCTAAAGACGCTGTTGTATGGATACATAATCTATGTAAGCTGAAAGCGTTAGTAACAGCTTCTATGGGTGGCTTGTACAGGACTGCGAATGGCCGGGGTAATGTGGTGTAAAACCGATGCCATTGGTTAGTCATTAGCTAATCAATTTGATAGAGTCTGAAGCGATGGAGCATTGATAGAGCATTGGGGTAGAGTGGTATAGCCTGTCTGGAGCCTCAGACCCCAGGGGTTAATCGTTTGATGTCAACACTTTGGGACGTTTACTATGCAACCTGCCCTAGCCGTCGGCACTCTTTTGCAAAATCGATACCGTATTGTCCGGTTGCTTGGTCAGGGGGGGTTTGGGCGAACCTATCTAACCAAAGATCAGGGACGCTTTGAGGAGGAGTGCGTAATTAAGGAGTTCATGCCTCCAGCAGGGGGCGATCGCTTTTCGAGTAAGGCGGCTCAGTTATTCCAGCGGGAAGCCGAAATTTTATATCAGATTAGCCATCCTCAGATTCCTGAGTTTCGTGCAAGTTTTGAGCAGGATCAGCGCTTATTTTTGGTCCAGGAGCATATTGAAGGCCTGACCTATCGGGAAATTTTGCAACAGCGGCCGGGACAGGCATTTTCGGAAACAGAGATCCGGGCTTTTCTCGGACAGTTGCTACCGGTTTTGGCTCATATTCATGCTAAAGGCATTATTCATCGAGATATTAGCCCTGACAATATTATTCTGCGACGCAGTGACCAAAAGCCTGTACTAATTGATTTTGGTGTTGTTAAAGAAGTCGTCACTCGCTTACAGACGGGGACAACGGCTGTGCAAGCGACAACGGTAGGGAAAGCGGGATATGCCCCTAGCGAACAGCTACAGTCAGGGCGAGCTTATCCCAGTAGTGACTTATATGCGCTGGCTGTAACTGTTTTAGTACTACTGACGGGTAGAGAACCCCATGAGCTATTTGACGATACGACTCTAGGTTGGAAATGGCGGTCGTTTACTCAAGTCAGCGATCAGTTAGCTACTGTGTTGGATAAAGCGTTGAGTTATCGGCCTGGCGATCGCTATCAATCTGTCAGCGATATGGTACAGGCATTGCAAGGGGGGGTGGCTGCGCCTGGAGCTCCTCAAAGTCCTGTGGCCAGAGGGCAGCAGCAATCGCCAATTTCTGAGATGCGTACAGTTGCAGTGGGCAGCCCCATGGCGACTACAGGGGTTCCAACTCAGTCAGTGCCCGCGTCTCGTACCCCTAAGACGCGGGTGGTAACGTCTACACAACGCCGGGAGACCATGGATAATCCATTGGTCTTAATTGCCCTATTTATAGGTGCAATCATTTTGGCGGGCTTTGGTGGTTGGGCTGTTGTTAATTATGTATTAAAGCCTTCTCCACCCGATGTATCAGATGGTGGGGTCCAACCTTTGCCGTTCCCAGAAGATCTAGACGATCAGCCTAGTCAGCCTGATGCGCCGACTCCTGAGCCGTTAGACCCACCAATTGAAGATGGGCCAGCTGACTATACAACTTCACTCGCTCTAGCTGTTGGCGATCCGAAAACTGTTGAAGGAGGAATAAAAGAAGGCGAAACCGTTAACTATCAAATAGAGGCTGAGGCGGGTCAGATCCTGCGGGCAACGATAGAAGGTGAGGGTGTGGTGTTTTCGGTATTAAATGCCGAAGGAAAGGCATTACGTGGTGCTCGCCAAGTGTTGGATTGGGAGGGAGACTTACCAGAGGATGGTCTTTATACAGTACAGATTCAGACGACTCGCGGTAGGGAACAGGGAACCTATGAGTTAGGTGTTGCCCTGGAAGGTCTGGCTGATGATGGGGAGACAATTGATGACACAACTGGTGATGAATCATCATCGACTGATCCGTCTGAGGGAGAGGATGCTACGGACGATGGCTCTAGCGATCAGCGACCTGATGAAGAAGAGGGTGGCGAAGCAGACGTGCAAGAACAGGTATCTACCCAGCGAGTTCAATTTCCTGAAGGGCAGACGGGGACACTGTTAGCCAATTCAGTCGGACCCGGTAGAGTGCAGCGCTACATGGTGAATGCCAACCAGGGACAGGTCATTACCGTGAAAATTACTCAAGCCAGTGGTCCTGTAACCTTCGATGTGACTTTTCCGGGGGGAGAAGCGATTGCTGAGGCTGAAGGGGTGTTGTATTGGAACAGTGTTTTACCTTTGGGAGGTGATTATGCTGTAGATGTGCGAGCTAGCAGTGAGGCGAACTTTACCTTGGATGTTCAAATTGTTGGCCAAGGAACCCAGAGCCCTTAGGGTAGATATTGCCTTTATATTGAAGAAAAATCGTGGGGTGGGTACGACCTACCATTGTGTGAATAGTGAGTGGATTATTAATTGCAGCGACGGATACGGAGTGTGGCAAGACGGTTTTAACCTGTGCGCTGATAGCCTACTGGCAACAGTATTGTGCGTCGCGTCGCCTGGGGGTGTTAAAACCAGTCCAAGCCGGTGAAGGTGATCGTGAATTATTCCAGCAAATATTTAATCTGGAGCAATCGCTTGATGATTTAAACCCTGTGTTTTATAGGGCTCCATTGGCACCGCCGATTGCAGCAGCCCTAGAAAATACGACGGTAGATTTAGCCCCGGCATGGCAACGTTATATGGTTCTAGATAAAGAATGTGATTGGGTGCTGGTGGAAGGTTTAGGCGGTTTGGGATCTCCGGTAACTAATGAGCTGCTCGTGGCGGATCTGGCCGCAGATTGGCGGTTGCCAGTGGTGTTGGTGGTGCCGGTGAAATTGGGTGCGATCGCAGCTACCGTCGCCAACGTAGCCCTCGCCCGTCAACACCGGCTGCAGCTTCAAGGCATTGTCCTGAATTGCACGACACCTGAAGCCGAAGATAAAGTGGAGCAACTCACCCCACCAGAAATGATTAGCAACCTCACCCATATTCCAGTGCTGGGGGTATTGCCCCATTTTGACGATCCAACAGACTTGGCGCAGCTGAGTGCAGCTGCGCGTGGGCTGCGCCTTGAAGCCATCATGCCCCAGCCATTTTGGGTGGCTTAATCGTCTTGAAAGGCAGTGTTGGAACCAGATATGGGTGGTATACAGCTTCAGAAGACCTAGCTCCGCCAGAATTTATATACTGAGCTTATACATGTGTCTGCTAAGGTCCTATGGTTTCAACGCTGCCTGCCAATACGCGAATTTCTAAAGCTCCGCCTCAGGTGCGGGACAACATTAAAACTCTGCAATCGCAATTGGTAGAGTGGCGGCGTCATCTACATCAGCGCCCAGAACTAGGTTTTGAAGAGACCATAACGGCTGACTTTATTACTCAGCAACTTACTCGGTGGGGCATTGAACACCAAACTGGCATTGCTAAAACCGGTATTGTCGCTACTATCCAAGGCTCTCGCCCTGGTCCGGTGCTGGCGATTCGAGCTGATATGGATGCTCTGCCCATACAAGAGCTGAACCAGGTGCCTTATCGCTCGCTCCATAACGGTAAAATGCATGCCTGCGGCCACGATGGTCATGTCACTATTGCTTTGGGGACAGCCCATTATCTAGCGCTGCACCGCGATACCTTTGCCGGAACAGTGAAAATTATTTTTCAACCTGCAGAAGAAGGGCCTGGCGGTGCCAAACCTATGATTGAGGCTGGCGTGCTCAGCCAGCCTGAGGTAGACGCTATTATTGGTCTGCACATTTGGAATAATTTACCTTTGGGAACAGTGGGTGTGCGCAGTGGCCCACTGATGGCCGCTACCGAATATTTTCACTGCACGATTCAAGGGCGTGGAGGGCATGGGGCTTTGCCACATCAGACCGTTGATTCTATTGTGGTTGGGGCACAGGTTGTGACTGCATTACAGACCATTGTTGCCCGTAACATTAGCCCCATTGAGTCTGCTGTTGTTACCGTCGGAGAATTTCAGGCTGGCACAGCGGTCAATGTGATTGCTAATAGTGCACGTCTCAGCGGCACTGTGCGCTACTTTAACCCAGAGTATCGAGACTTGTTGCCAGAGCGCATGGAAGCCATCATTGCTGGAGTGTGTCAGGCCCATGGAGCCAGCTACCAGTTTGACTATACTCGCCTGTATCCGCCGGTCATTAATGATGCGGCCATTGCTGAGTTGGTTAAATCGGTTGCCAGCTCAGTCATTGAAACGCCTGCTGGTGTGGTGCCAGAATGCCAGACCATGGGCGGTGAGGATATGTCATTTTTCTTGCAAGAGAAACCCGGTTGTTATTTCTTTTTAGGATCGGCAAACCCTGATTTAAATCTGGCATATCCCCATCATCACCCCCGGTTTGACTTTGATGAAACAGTTTTAGGAACAGGTGTGGAAATATTTGTACGATGTGTTGAGCGCTTTTGCCAACAGAAATAAACAGGTAGGAGCATCGCATGCAATGCTCCTACCTGTTAAACGCCCGATATGGGGAGAATGCGTTTGGCCCACCATTGAACAGTAAAAATTAATGAGAACAACAAATACAGTTCAATCAGAGCAAGCAACAGCAGAGCCTTGTTGGCGAGGTACCCTGGATCTTCGCTTCGCCAATATGAATGGCAGAACTTTTCCTGCCAAGAGTTTCAGCACATCTCCATTACGTATTCAGCGACCTTTTTACCCGGCGGCGGCCCCAGGAAATTGTCAAAGTGTGATTGTCCATACGGCAGGGGGAATGGTGGGGGGCGATCAGCTGGATATGGTGATCACGGCTGAGGCTGATACTCAGGCCTTAGTGACCACAGCGGCAGCCCATAAGGTATATCGCAGTCAGGGGGATTGGGCACAGCAGGCGATTCAGCTCACGGTTGCCAGTGATGCCTATGTGGAATGGCTGCCTCAGGAGCTGATTTTGTTTGATGGGGGACGGTTTCAACAATCCCTGAAAGTAGATTTAGAGCCTGGTGGGGTATGGCTGAGCTGGGATATTACTCGGTTTGGGCGCAGTGCCAGGGGAGAGACGCTGACGACTGGACAGTGGCGATCGCAAACCGAAATCTGGCAGCAGGGTACTCCCCTATGGATCGACCAGCAACAGCTTTTAGGGGGTTCTGAGGTCCTGGGTAGTCGGAATGGATTAGCTGGATATCCAGTCGTCGGTACGTTTTTGTTATTGGGTAAGTCCATTACTCCAAAACATCTCAGTGCCATCAGAACTCGCCTTAATTTAAAGAGCCTAACGGGGTGTGACGCCGGTGTTACCCAATTAGAACAGGGACTGGTGGCCCGTTACCGAGGCTCCTCTAGTCAAATCGCTCGACAGTATTTTATTGATATCTGGCAATATTTTCGAGCCAAAGTGCTGGACCAGAAAAGCTATATACCAAGGGTTTGGGGAGTTTAATCTGCTTTTGTATTGTCAGGTGGGCACAGCCCACCTGACCTATTATTTAGATAACGTTTAGCTCTAAGTTGACCGCAGCAGATCCTGGTTTAATATCTCTGTTGTGGTTAGTCTCCGTCGCATCCTATGCAACTCACTCCTCAAGAAAAAGATAAGCTGCTGATTTTTACGGCTGCTTTGGTGGCTGAGCGTCGTAAAGAGCGAGGGCTAAAGCTTAACCACCCAGAATCCGTGGCCTATATTTCTGCCGCAATTTTAGAAGGCGCGCGCGATGGCCGGACAGTGGCTGACTTGATGACCTACGGCACAACGTTACTGAACCTTAATGATGTCATGGATGGCGTGGCGGAAATGATTCACGAAGTTCAGGTGGAAGCGACGTTCCCAGATGGTACTAAGCTGGTTACCGTACATAATCCAATTCAGTAGAAGACGTTGCATGCAACGTCTGTACATTCAAAATTCGATTGTTTAGGCGTTTTTATGGTTGAGTCCGATGGTTCTGATGGTTTTATAAGTTCTGGTGGTGGTTTTCAGGATATAGACCTGGATCAGGAAAGTCGTACCCATGTGTTGGAGGCGATTGCTGAGGCCTTAGACCGCTATGCGTTTCCAGAAGCGGCGGCAAAAGCTCAGGCAGACATTCGACAACGGCTGAGCGATGGCGGCTACAGTGACATTGTTAGCGGACATCAGTTTGCAGAAACCCTAACCAATCAGCTGCAAACCCTGACTGAGGATCAGAGTATTCAGGTGTATTTTAGTCCTGCACCGCTGCCAGACTTAAATGCTGATACACCACCGACGGCTGAAGAGCTGGCCTATCAGAAGCAACAAAGCCAGCGTCGTAACTTTGATATCAATCAGGTGGAACGACTGTCAGGCAACTTAGGATTTTTGCAGCTCTATGGGTTTGAACCACCCGAATTTGCTGGGGAAACCTTAGCGGCGGCTATGGCCTTTGTGGCGAATACAGACGGCTTAATCATTGACCTACGTTATAACCGGGGTGGTTCGCCGGGAATGGTAGCACTGCTGTGTAGCTACCTTTTACCCGCTTATCCAGCCGTTCACCTGAGCGATGTGCATTGGCCTTCGGAACAACGCACTCAACAAAGTTGGACATCGGCCTATGTAGGGGGTCCGCGTTACCTGGACCGATCTGTCTATGTTTTGACTGGACCAGAAACGGCGACAGCAGCTGAGGAATTTGCTTATACACTGAAACAGCTTGATCGGATTACGTTAATTGGCGAAACAACGGCTGGAAAAGCTAATCCAGGAGCTGGTCAGCGGTTGCATGACCATTTTTGGATGTTCTTGCCCACGGGGCAGGTGCTTAGCCCAATAACGGGTAGAAATTGGGAGGGTAGTGGCGTATTGCCAGACTTTAAGGTACCGATAGAACTAGCCATGAAAGTTGCCCACTATATGGGATTAACCGACTTAAGTAAAAAGCCTGGAGCCCTGGATCGAGAGCTGGAAGCTGCTCTAGAAACGGTGAAAAAGCAACTTGATCAAATGCAGCAAGATTTAATTAGTCAGCTTGGAGGATTACGATAATGTCTGGTAGTTCTACCGTTGTTCCTGGGGAACTGTTGCCCGCAGCAGGTGACATTGAACTTAATGCCGGTCGCCCAACTGTCACGTTAACTGTGGCTAACAGCGGGGATCGCCCCATTCAAGTTGGTTCGCATTTTCATTTCTATGAAGTGAATAATGCGTTGCAATTTGATCGAGATCAGACCAAGGGAATGCGTCTAGATATTCCGGCGGGGACAGCAGTCAGGTTTGAACCGGGGGATGAGCGCTCTGTAACATTGGTTGCGTTGGCAGGAGAGCGTAGAGTCTATGGATTTAACCAACGGATAGAAGGTAGCGTGTAGGACTGCTAAAAAATCAGCACTTTGTTCAGTGACAACACAACAAAACGTTGATTATGTCTGATATGGGGATTAACTCCTTGAATCAGGAAAATGTCTCCTGGATAGAGCTGCAAATTTGTCCACATCCAGAGCTGTCATTGCTTCGTAGAGGGAACGATTAGTTTGGATGTGATGTGAATGCCGATGTGTTCTGTCTCTGGCGGTATCTGGTCCAACCGGGCGACCACACCTGTTAAATGTGTTCTGAGATTAACTGACGTTGACTATGTTACGACTACACCATTTTGCTGCAATTGCTTGCCTGCAAGGGGCATTGCTCTTGGGTAATGTGCCAGTATTGGGGCAAACATCTGATGAAGCTGTAGGGTTACCAGCGGCCATTACGCCTAACTTAGAAGGGATTGTAGACCTTGCAGAGACAGACTTGCCTCTCGGTGTAGGCTACCTATCCCCACGTCGTCGTGCCGGTGTGCAGGCGGATTGGTTGTCGGAGGTGGAACTGCCGCTTTACAGCGAGCCCGGTGGCGATCATTGGGGCTGGATTTGGCAAGGTTGGCTGATTCCCAATGGGCAACAGGCGTTTGCCATTGGTCGTGATGCCAGCTTTACGATGGTTAGTGTAGACCCGCTACTGCTTGCATTTCCTGTGCTAGAAGCCCGTGAAGATGGCTGGTTGCAACTGCAATATACCAATGGTGGCAGTGCGTGGATTCACCGTGAACAATTGGATGATCGCGGCATGGAACTCTCGTTTTATTCCTGGGCAGATCGATTGGCTGAAGCTGATATCGTAGCTTTGAGAAATAGAAATGATGCTCAAGTGTTGCGATCGCAACCCGAACGAGGTCGCAACGTCCTGAGCCTGGTTAGTCCTAGCAGCCTGATCGAACCCTTGGAAGTCAAAGACAACTGGATTCGTGTCCGTGTTACTCGCCCCGCCAATGGCTGTGAGCCCCTAGCGGGTGCTAGTGAGCAAGAAGGCTGGCTACAGTGGCAAAACAACGATGGGGAAGTGTTACTGTTGCCGAGTCGGGACGAATGTGCGGGGTAGAAGGTTAAAAATGTTCGTCATATACTCGTCGGAGCTCCGTAGCTAGCGTAAGCTATCCAGTGGCTTTGTTTTTTTCCTTTAACTCCAGGAGACTCCGATGAGCTACCGCATGGATCGCCGCGCCTATGCTGAAACCTATGGCCCCACCGTAGGAGATCGGGTTCGTTTAGCAGATACGGCACTGGTGATCGAGGTAGAACGGGACTTTACCACCTATGGCGATGAGGTCAAATTTGGTGGTGGTAAAGTAATCCGCGATGGCATGGGCCAATCGCCAATTACGCGGGCTGATGGCGCGGTGGACATGGTAATCACCAACGCGCTGATTTTGGACTGGTGGGGAATTGTTAAAGCCGATATTGGGATTAAAGACGGTCGCATTGCCAAGATTGGAAAGGCAGGAAACCCTTATATTCAGGACAATGTAGACATTATTATTGGCCCCTCTACCGAAGCGGTGGCTGGTGAGGGCATGATTGTTACCGCTGGGGGCATCGACTCCCATATTCACTTTATTTGCCCCCAGCAGATAGAGACGGCCATTGCCAGCGGTGTGACCACGATGATCGGTGGTGGTACTGGACCAGCGACCGGGACAAATGCCACTACCTGTACCCCTGGAGCTTGGAACATGTATCGCATGTTGCAAGCGGCGGATGCATTTCCCATGAATCTGGGGTTTCTGGGTAAAGGTAATAGTGCTCAGCCTCAAGGTCTGGTGGAACAAGTGCAAGCTGGTGCGATGGGTCTGAAGCTCCATGAAGACTGGGGCACAACACCAGGTGCCATTGACACTTGCCTGGCTGTGGCCGATGACTTTGATGTGCAGGTGGCGATCCACACTGACACCCTTAACGAGGCTGGGTTTGTAGAGAACACCATTGCTGCCTTTAAGAATCGGGTGATTCACACCTATCACACTGAAGGTGCGGGGGGCGGACATGCACCAGACATTATTAAAGTGTGTGGCGAAGCCAATGTGCTGCCGTCATCCACCAACCCCACGCGCCCCTATACGCGCAATACGCTGGATGAACACCTAGATATGCTGATGGTGTGTCATCATCTGAGCCCCAGTATTCCTGAGGATGTGGCCTTTGCCGAGTCTCGTATTCGCCGAGAGACCATTGCGGCTGAGGATATTCTGCATGACCTCGGTGCCTTTAGCATGATTGCGTCGGACTCCCAGGCCATGGGGCGTGTAGGTGAAGTGATCATTCGTACCTGGCAGACGGCTCACAAGATGAAAGTGCAGCGGGGGTCCCTGGCAGAAGATTCTGACCGTAACGATAACCATCGTGCTAGGCGCTACGTGGCTAAGTACACGATCAATCCGGCGATTACCCATGGCATTGCCCATGAAGTAGGTTCTCTAGAAGCGGGCAAGCTGGCAGATATTTGTCTATGGAAGCCTGCATTTTTTGGGGTTAAGCCCGAGATTGTGATTAAAGGTGGGGCTATTGCCTGGGCGCAGATGGGTGACCCCAATGCTAGTATTCCAACACCGCAGCCGATTCATATGCGGCCTATGTTTGGTAGCTTTGGCGGTGCGATTGGCAGCACTTCCCTCACATTTATATCTAAAGCAGCGGCTGAGGCAGATATTGCTAGTCAGATTGGTTTGCAGACGACTGCTGTTGCGGTGAATGGTTGCCGTGAGCTGAGTAAGGCGGATATGAAACTGAATGACTATCAGCCCAAAATGGAAGTGGATGCTGAAACCTATGAAGTGCGAGCAGATGGGCAATTGCTCACTTGTGAGCCAGCTGAAGAGCTGCCCATGGCCCAGAGATATTTCTTGTTTTAGGAGATATTTAGAGAAACATGGCTGGTACTATAAAAAAGAAAAATTGATATTTTCCCTAAAATAGCTATGATCTACCTTGAGGCTCACTTTGAAGTCATCAGCGATTAATGTCAGTAAATTCCTAGCTCTAAATCGCCAGCTTTTCAGAGGGAGTTATTGACATCATAGTCATTTACTCACTTGCTAGTCATGTATGCCAGCCATAGTAATCAAAGTGCCAACCTGTATACTGAAAAATCATATGCAGTAGCTTTTCACAAGCGGGTGCTAAGGGCAGATGCTTTTAGGAACATAGTTTCAACACTTTTTTACGCAAGTAGACTTCAAACAGCAAGTTAATTGCATTACCTTTTTTTATTTGTGAGCACTGAACTCACATAGGGTGAATGTTGAATATGTTAATCCCAAAAACGGTCAGTCAGCATCTGGAAACCTAGATATAGTATGAGATCGAATACACGATTTTTCCAAAAAAACACTGAAAAATCTAAACTCTATGGCAGGAAGAAGAAAAAAACTTATGCTATATCTTTCAAAAGGCTCTTTTCTCCGAAAATACTAGCTCTTGGAATTTCTCTTTTATTTGTTGGAACATTGCCACTGTGGGAAAAGATCCCTCTTGATGAAGGGCAAATAGATAATACTGAAAATCAAGCTAAACAAACATTGCCTCAACAATTTAAGTGTGAGCATGGAGAATCCGGAATTAATTATTTCATTTGTAAATTAAAGGAGTCGAGAGTGCTTGCTCCAGTTCAAAATATTGGCGTTGTAATTGCTGCTACTCTCTATGTTCTCGAAACTAGTCAACGCAGAAAACAGCAACATCGTCAAGCCTGGCAGGTTATTGATAGCGCAAGAGATGTAGAGACAAGTGGGGCACGTATACATGCCTTAGAAGAATTAGTAGAAGATGGAGAATCCCTATGTGGGCTTGATGCAGATGGTGCTGATCTAAGAAACATTAGATTATCAGGCGCAGACTTGTCAGATGCATCCTTAACCATGGCAAATCTTAAGCATGCAGACTTACGGCTTACTACCCTTGAGAGAGCAACATTAAATGGAGCCGATCTGTGCGGTAGCAATTTAGAAGGCGCAAATTTGAAAAGAGCTCAACTAAATAACATTAATCGTCATAAGCTAGAAGGTGATCCATTACCACCGAAACAACGTGCTGTAAACCTAAAAGAAACAGATTTAGGTGCTTCTTCTTTACAGGGAGCAGATCTTGAATATGCAATTCTTGAAGGTGCAAATCTGTCAGCTTCCAAGTTACAGTATGCATCTTTTCGATCTGCAAAACTCGATGGAGTTGATTTCCAAGGAGCTGATCTTGAAGGCGCAAGGTTTGCAAATGCTAAAGGGTTATCTATCGAACAACTGAAAAAACAACAGGCAAAAAATTGGAAACAAGCATATTATGACAGAATTATATGCCAGACTCATCCCAATGAAAACCTACTTGAAGATGATGTAAATGATGAAACTTGGAAGTTGAAGCAGACAACCAAATATAGCAAAAAAGATGAAAATCCTGTGGAACTGGAGCTATTGAGCTGTATTCAGCACATGCTTTCTTTGAAAGAAAAGATTCGACACCAAGAAATTCAAAACATTCGTTCCAAGATTGCTGAGTTACGAGTTCTTTTGAATAAGACAGAAGAGGAAATTGAAAAAGGTTCTGAGCAGGCAAATGAATTGGCAAATGAAGTTGTGGTTGCTGTTCAGAGTTTATCGGAATCGGAGGAAGACCCAGCTCAGGTTGTAGCTGTTCAGGATGATATTATCCAGATTCCACAATTAATGGAAAGACTTGATTATTTAGATGGCGGTATAAAAAGGATCAATGAAGATGAAGAAAGAGAAAGTGATATAAGACCTTTTCATGAAGCGGGTCAATGGATAATTTCTAATGTTGAACTTATCTCATGTCGTACGTCTGATGAATATATAAAAGGAATAAAACAGCCTCTCTATGATGCCAGAGAATTTTATAATGGAGTTAGTGATTGCTTAAGCAAACTTGGAAATCATCTTAATAATGTTCATCTTCTGGATAAAATAAAACCTTCCTATGCAGACTTTTCAAATAGTCTTCCAGCTAGTGTTAACCTTGAGGCTCTACATATTATTCTAGGGATAGTTATTCCAGAATTTTTTTTAGAAAAACCTTCAAAAATATCCGAAGACGCATGTAAGGTGCTTGAATGGATTTTGGGTGAAGCCATAAAAGCTATAGATACTTAGTATATTATTATTACTACTAGCCTACATTAGCTAATGAGAACTGATGCTTTTTCAAAAGTAAAGTATGCTTCCTCTCACTTTGGATCGCCACAGCAGGTATGTAAGTAGCTCTTAAAATGATCCTTACATGTCTTATACATGTCAGATTTGAGTTTTTTGGTTATTTCTCTGAACTGTTTATTCTCAAGCAGCTCCTTTACTGTTTGACAAATTTCATCATCTTCGTTGTCTTTGCAAGGTGTGATCCCTGGAGTATTCTTTTTTTTTACATATTCATCTATGCGATTTAATGCATCTTCAAGATGTTGAAAGATTTTTTCCCGATCAACCTTCATATATTTAAGTTGTATAGTTCCTAGCTCAATACGAGCCGCAGCTTCTTCAGGATTAAAATTACTCATAATTACTTTTCCTGTTATGACTAGGTGACTTCGTTCAGTATCTGAATGAAGTACGAAATTCCTATTGTTGTGATTCAGCGATGTTTGTCTCCCTTAACCTAGACAGGCTCTAGTTGACTAAAACAGGAAAAAAATTGTTTGCTTTATAAAAATATTTTTTATTCCTTATTACGTATAAGTCTTGGTGGTATTTTACACACGCATAAAGCCCTTCGGTTTGAAAGGTTCTATCTAATAAAGGTTTTACGGCTCTTTAAATCGTTGGGGAATCCTTTCCAGGATACGATTGCCAAACACATGATCCAGACCTAAATCGTTCATGTGTACGTAACCAATATGACAGTGGCATGTGTCATTAGTACAGACGCGTTCCCGTAGGGCCTCTTCAAAGTTGGGATGATAAATATTGCCGATGGGGGCTTTAATAAAATGGCATCGGCGCATAGTTCCTTCTCCATCCACAGAGAAGACCGATTTCCCGGTGCGGCATGCTTTACCAAGACTGGGGTAATAGTGGGTGTTTAATTCGTAAAGTGGATCAATGGTTTGGAAAAAGACGCGGTCTTCTGGGGTAAGTTGAGGCAGCTCAGCTTTGACGGCGTTGATCCATAGATAGACGTTGGGGGGCAACGCTTTGCGAAGAGATCGAATGGCGGGGATGAATTTTGGAAAACCCACGACACCAACACTAAATTGGATGTTTTGGTTAATAAGAGTTTGACACTTTTGTAGAAAGTGTTTTTCATTGGACCATTCTGGATGAAATGTAGCCCAGAGAGCTAGAGTGTTTGGCTCTGCCTGATTTATCCAGTCTAACTGGCAAGATAAATTGGTTTGGATGGCGACTTTTTGTACATTGGGTAGGTGGGATAGATGACTGAGATTCTTTTGATACCATTTATGAATTAATGCTTCGCCCCATGGGGTGAAGAGAATGCCAAAGTTGTGTTCAGTGTGTTCTGTAATCCATTGGACAAATCGTTTTAAGGCCTGGCGGTCCACATCGAGTTCGGTAGCCGTTTGTTGACGTTTGGCAAAGGGACAGTAATGACAGCCGTAATTACAGCTGATTAGAGGGCCTCGATAAAGAATGCTGAGATCCATGTTTGATTGATTGAATGGTTATTATTTGATTTTATAGGTGTGCATTAGGGTGTTGACATTGGCTGAAAATAGGCTGGGGCCAATGGCATCTGAGCGTTCTAGACCTAGTTCAGTAGGGTGCAGGTGGTGATGGTGTTGTTGCAGAAGCTTCAGAGTTAGGAAATGCTGTAGCTTTGGAAAATCGGTTAATGCGTCCGTGTGAAAGCGATCGCAATACCCCCCCATATCTAACCCCTCTTGAGACAGTAAAGACAGTAAAATAAATCGCCGCTGTTGTTCTTCTCGATTTAACTCAAAGCCATAGTTAACGATGTCAAAATCTTGATCAGTACTATCAATGTAGCGAGCTAGGATATGTTTGATTTCTTTGGCATTGACAGCATAGTCATAGGAATAATGAAGTGCTTGAGTGTAGGAGCGGGCTCCGCAGCCCAGGCCTATCATGCCATCGACCTGACAGCAGTAAACAGGACCGGAACGTGAATTCACATCGATTTTCCGAAACATCCGCATTGAGACCTGTTCGTAGCCCTGGTCTAATAATAAATCTCGCCCAGCGCGATAACAGTCTAATCGATGATCATCCCAGGCCTGATTAGTCATTCCTAATCCCGTTAAGGGTCGCACATACAACGGATACAGATATAACTCTTCCGGTTGAAACTGTAGCGCAGTGTGGATAGACTGCAGCCAGCTGTCTATGGTTTGTCCAGGCAATCCATAGATCAAGTCGATATTCAAGGTGGGAAACTCAATTTCGCGAATACGACACAGCACATCTTTAACGACTTCAGCGGTTTGACGACGTTGGGTGGCTAGCACTTCGCTATCGATAAAGCTTTGCACACCGATGCTAATGCGATCGGTGCCATAATCAAACAACAGATCTAATTTTTCTGGGGTGGCGGTGTCAGGAGAGACTTCAACAGATACGGGAATTGTTTGCAGGGGTGCTCCCATCGTGGTTGCTGCAATCTCTAAAATCTGTGCCAGGGCTTTAGTGGGGAGTTGGGTGGGGGTGCCACCGCCGAGGGCAAACCGGGCAAATGTTGGATTATCAAGACTCTCCTGAACACGATGGGCCTGTCGTTGAACGGCCTTGATATAATTGTTGATAAAATCATTATCCTGGGTCACCGTGGTGAAGAGATTACAAAAGCCACATCGCATCTCACAAAAGGGAATGTGAATATACAAAAACAGTGAGTTCTGGTCTTCTTTAGACCATACATCGTGAACAGATTTTACTGGTAAAGGTCGATAACTGGTCTTGTGAGGATAGGAATAAACATAATGTTGATAGGGTGATTGAGTTAATAAGGGAACAGGGACTGTCATAGGAGAAATCCAAGAAAGGATTGGAAACTAACGATACGGTTTTATGACTACTTTATGACTACGTCTGCATAGGGAACTGTCCACACAACTGGATGGGCACAACGGTGACCAGTGTAACCATCTTCACCATAGGTGGTGCCATGGTCTGAACAGAGAATGGCATAGGTGGGGGCGCGACATCTCAGACCTTGCCAGAGGGAAACCAGGGCCTGATCAACATACTCTAATGCAGCACCGTGGCTTTCTATGGAGTCTGCTTGGGCTCCGGGTAAGTAGAAATAGTTGGGCTGATGCAGGGCTGATAGGTTAATAAACAGGAAAATACGTTGTTGTTTGGGAATGACTTGAATGCGATCGCAAGCCAACTTCACCTGACATTCCGTAGACTGCGGATTTGTCACTCCTAATTCCGGTGACCAATACCGTTCCTGAAACAGATTGGGGAGTACACAGCTAAGGGGATTTAGTTGATTAAAAAAGCCTACCCCACCGATACAAATGGTGCGATAACCTTTGGCCGCTAACCCTTCCGGCAGACTAGGGGCATCTAGTACACAAGTTTCTGGGGTGATGGTGGTACTGCCCGCAAAATTTAAGGCAAAGGGGCGGGGGTGCTTTCCCGGTGTGATGGGAGTGGGTAGAAATCCGGCAAAGAAGGCTTGATGAGCGGCATAGGTAAAGCTACCGGGAGAGTGCCGGGCCTCCCAGCCTTGGGGAATTAATTGGGCTAAGTTGGGTAAGCGGCCTTGTTCAAATAACCGTTGGGCCACATCGTAGCGGAGGGTGTCGAAAGTGAGTAGTAGAATGTCATGGGTGCCGACCAGCTGATTGACGTTTAGTCTGGTGGGTAGATGATGCGTGGACATGGGGTAACCCTTGGTGCTGCTGGAGTAAGGTTTTTATTTCTGTGGTGTAGGTGTCTTGGCCTTGCCAGGTAATGCCCCTGAGTAAATCGCCAAAGGCATTAACTTCTAAGACATAATGGTTCTTGAGATTGGGGGCAATGAGGAGGTCAATGCCACAGTAAAGGCTTTTGGGAAAGCAGGCAGCGGCCCGTTCGCAGGTGTGCATCATGGTGGCCCAGTTATCGGCGGTAAGGGCTGAGGGGAGATCGGTGATGGATTTGCGATCGCTACCCAAATGCAAATTGGTCATGGGGCTTTTCCCCACACGCACTACCACATGTTTAGCCTCTCCCCCAATCACCACCACCCGCAGGTCAAACTCTCTGCCCTCTATCCTGGCCTTAGGCATCCACGCTTCAACTTGAATAGTCTCTTTAGCAAGGAAGTTAATAATCTCGGCAATGTGTTGGGGATTGCGATATTGATAAACCTTGCGAGAATTATAAAATCGCAGCTCACCTTGCTCCATGGTACGCTCCACAGTGGTGATCGCCCGTTCGTAATCACCACGATAGTCATAGGCAACAACACCTGATGCCGATGAACCATGGGCAAGTTTAATAAAAACACGCCGACAGCCCTGCTGTGCCATCCGTTCCTTAAGCTGATCATAGTTCTGGATCGGCTCTTTGCGCACCAACGAGCATGGAATTGGAATATCGGCATTTTCTAAGATCCGCTGACACCGAATCTTATCAAACATGCTGACAATGTTATCTGGATGATTCATCACCTGCCCTTGCAACGGTTGCGCCCAAGATTGAAGACAATGTCGCCAACCCAAATACCATTGGCGCGGGTAGAGAATTCTGCCTTTATCTTCAGGCAATTGATAGGCGGCTGTAGCGCTGATCCGCTGATGATCGCCCGAATCATCTACTACAGCGCCAGTGGCAACAAAACTGCGATCAACAACAAAGTTTCGTTCCGGAGCCTCAAACCGAAACCAAGCGTTAGATCCATCCCAATCAGTTAGAGAATTTTTTTCAGCAAGCAGCCCCTCATAGGAGACTAATTGAGCCATAGATAGACCACACCCCCTAAGCGCCTGTTGAAAGAGATCCACTCTACGGCTTTGAGGATTAGCGATGAGAACAAAATTGATCATATCAAGTTGACTATTAGTCATCTATGGAGGAATCAAATAAATTAGGTTCCATTTTTAGCTGTAGAGACGTTGCATCCAACGGCTCTACAGCCAGTGGAATTCCTATTCAGACACCACACAATATCGACGAAATTCAGGGTCTTCGTCTTCCTCTTCTTGCCGCTGTCCATCAGCAATGATCTGCATCCCTAACGTCGTCAACTGCTCGATTAGCGCATCCGAGAGATAACTTTCCGACACATTTAAGATTTCTAAATCACGAATAGCAGGGCACGCCAACAACTCAGTGGCTCCCGCATCTGAGAGCGTCCCCAGAGACAGATCTAACACCCGTAACCTTGGCAGCAGGGCAGACTTTACCAATCGTTCTATAAGTTCATTGGTAAATTTGCTATTGCGCAGTCCCAGGTAAGCCAGATTGGGAAAACACAGATTATCCAAAACAGGTTCTAGATCTTGTTCCCAGCAATCACCACCATAGTTGTCACTGCCAAACCAAAATTCCAAATGCTCCAGGGCAGGCAGCTCCCAATTATAAATTTGATAAACTGTATCGCGACTGAGGCCACCCGTTTCAAGGATTAAGGCCTTCAGATAGTCGTGCTTAGTTGGTGTTGTAAACGTCAGTCCTGTGCCACCCCGCACCTGCAAAATTTCTAACTTAGGATAGGCCAGCAAAAGAGGAGACATATCACTTTGCTGTAGCCAGGAAATTTCACATTCCTCATAGGTAATATCGCCAATAAACAGAGCTTTCAGATTTGGTAAACGATCATTGATTTCCGCTAATGTACTGACCAACTTAGCTGTTGATGATTCCTCCGTGCATACGTCCCCATCCCCTTGCCAAAGGCCTAGGACCAAGGCCTCAATATCAGTAGCTTCAGGTCTGTTTACGAGTTGCTGTAATACTTCAACTAGTGATTCGTCGTCGTCATAGTCACAACGCAGAGCATAGGCTGTGTTTTGGGGATTTGCTAAGGACTGATCGTGCTGAAATTCTTGGACTGTTCTATTGGCAAAGCGAGTGGTGTGTTTCCCTTCATATCCGCCATAACCTGTTAACCGTTCGGTCAGGTTCCAACCGGGTACCGTATGCTGAGCTCCATTGAACGTGGGTGAATCAGTCATAGTTGAAAACGTGAGAAGACCGCAAAACTTCTTGAATTGGAAATGTCAGTAATGCACCTGCTCTAATGACGTCTTAGATTACCCACACGTTGCCTATGGCTTGCCTGAAGGCGGAAATATGGGAATACGATTTCAGTGCTGACCTGACAATAGCGCAATCAGTATCGCGCCTACACCCAATAATAGTTCATATGAACTATTATTGGGTGACAAGGTGTGCACTCCGAAACATCAATTCTTTAAAAGAGGGCTTATGTGAGTGATGGTTTTGGCTGTGGGATTTTGGGCCAAAGACCACAGATAATAGGTGTGATGCCCAGGGAGATTGCGATCGCACTACCCATAAAGTTTAGAAGTCTTAACACCTCAAGACATAGATAATTTCCTTCTCATCTTCATATATATGAGTTTAGGTACCCCAAAAGGACGCCTCCTAACGTTATGACTACCTTTCAATACACCAGCCTGATTGCGGCCTCAACTGCGACCGTTTGGCGTTTTCACGAACGGCCTGATATCCTTACCCTTCTGACACCACCCTGGCAACCTGTCGAAGCCGTCCGTCGTGAAGGTGGCCTTGGCCCTGGAGCCATCAGCGAGTTTCGTCTGTGGCTAGGGCCTATTCCTATCACCTGGATCGCCCGCCACACCGATGAATATGAACCCAATCGGTTATTTACAGATATCCAAGAAAGCGGCCCACTGGATGCCTGGACCCATCGCCATCGGTTTGAATCCGAAGGTGAGCAAACGCGGTTAACCGACGATATTGTCTTCACCTTGCCGGTAGAGTGGGCCAGTGAACCCCTGATTGGCTGGTTTGTCCTACAGCGTTTGCAGGACATGTTTGACTATCGTCATAAGGTGACGCGGGAGGCTTGTGAGTAGCCCTCACCCTAAATCCCTCCCACCAGGGAGAAGGACTTTGCAGGAAGAAACCCAACTAAAAACTAAAAATTCCCTAAGAAAATAAAATCAATTAACGCCCAAATTTTGGATGTACAAACGTTCCATGGAACGTCTCGTCCATATTTACTTTTGGACTTTTTTATTTATAGCTTGCTCTTACGCAATATCCGCTGGCGGTTCTCCTTTTTCCTTCAGTTGCTGCAATTGTGCCCGCATCACCTGCTCCAGCATGGTTCGCGGCACCTCAATGCCCTGACCTTTTCCCTTTACCTGCATAAAAATAATGCTGTCTAGCTGCTTTAGCGATAACAGCTGAAACAGTAGGTGGGTGCTGGGATGAGGCAGTGCCATCATCTGAGGATTATCAGCTGCGCTGGCTGCTGCCGCTTCTAGGGATGGGTATGCATAGACGACCGTTTTCGTTGTTTTGGGATCTTGCCGACCACGCAGTGTCGTCATGACCCAGCCCTGTCCTAAAGACTGGACGACGTAATATAGTTGTCTTGGCAGTTGACCCGCGATTTCCTTTAACAGGGGTGCTACCAACGAAATTGCCTGACCAGTTGTCTGATCCGGAGCTTCATCAATCAAAGTTTGAATTTGTTTTTCGATATCCATCTGACTTTTTTGATAGTTTCGTGAAAATTACTGACTTTTGTTAGAACGTGCGGAATACTGTCTATGCTCAGGTGAGGGAATGCCTGGGACGCTCTAAGCTCTAATGACCACGCTGCTAATGCTTGAGGAAACGTCTACAACGCTCGTAGAAGCACTTAATACAGAAGTTTTGAAGTTGCTCAAGCAAGCGACCAGAACCTCCGAAAAAAGTTGCCAGGCTGTCGCCGAGCGCATCTGTAGTGAATCGCTTCGTATTTGTACAGAAAGCCAACGTATTCAAAATTCTGGAGATGTAAAAAGTTGGGCATTTAACCTCGCTAATCATCGAGTTGACCAGTGCATTCGCTATTACAAACTTAGCTCTGAACGGGGGCGCATCGAGCTGCATAGTACTCTCAGTGCCATTATCTATCGCTATATATCAGTTCCCTACGCTCAAACTAGCTATCAGGCGCGACTTTCCCTAATTGAAGATTTTCTACAAAATTTCTATAGCGAAGCAATCAATGCTTTTCGTCGGGAAAATCAGATGGAGGCAAACTTTCAGCCCCGCACGGCTCTGGAGCTAGCTGAATATATGGCCTTTACTGAGCGCTACGGTAAGCGTCGTATCCCTTTGAGGCGAGGACGGAGTCAACAGCTCATTATTTTGCGAGCCCAAACCTTTTCCAAGCAGCAGCCCCCAGAAACAGCGGTCGATATTGAGCAGGCCACTGAAGCTGCCAATGACAATGACCAAAGCTGGAAGAATGCACCCGTTCAGCGCCTACGGGAAGAAATTTTGCTGCAGTCTGACACCCAGCCAGAGGATAATCTGCGGGAGCGAGTTGTCGACGAGTTGATGGTTTACCTGAAAGATAAAAAGCAAGAGGATTGTGCCGACTACTTTAGTTTGCGGCTTATGGATCTGCCTGCCAGTGAAATTGAAGATTTGCTAGGCCTCACATCCCGTGAGCGCGATTACCTGCAGCAGCGCTTTAAGTATCATTTGCTGCGGTTTGCGCTGACGCATCATTGGGAATTGGTCCATGAATGGCTCGGTATTGAGTTAGAAAAAAATTTGGGATTAACACCTCAACAGTGGGATCACCTACAAGAAAAAATGGACCAGAGCCAGACAAAATTACTACAGCTCAAACAGCAAGGGCTTTCTGATGCGGATATATCGCAAGCGTTGGGTTTGAGCTTGACTCAAATTAGGAAACATTGGTCTAAACTGCTTGAACAAGCCTGGGAATTACGTAATCTATCAGTTAGTTGACTCCGTTAGTTGACGATCGACTTTTTTTGTGTAGACAACCGAGCTAAATTTTTTACACTCTCGGTTTTATCATCCGGATCAGGGGTATTTAGCCATGAATAGTGAGTCAGAAAATTTGAAGCGCTTATTGCTAGAGTTTTTAACTTTTGACCGCTCGGCGTCCCCTATGTCAGGGGGTGAGCCTACCCCATCGACAGGATCCAACCCATCAGCAGTTTGTGCATCTGAAGTCGGATCTGACGCTGTATCATTTGACTTTTTATTTGAAACGGGTCAGTCGTTTAACTTCGGAGATAAAACCACTGTGCAAGATCGTTTCCACACACTTTTAAAACACCGATTCCAAACGGAATTTGCCAATCGGCCCCCACTGTTTCCTTGGGAAGCAGAAGTGCGTGAGTATCCGACTGAGATACCCATGCCTGCCTATGCTCAATCTATTAGCCGACTGTGGCTTGAAAACCCACTGCGGTTTAGCATATCGAGCAAGTTGCCTGAGGCTGTTTTGCAACAGCTATTAGACCGCTGTCAGAATATGGCTCAGTCTACTCAAAAAGAAGGCATTAAGCTCATCAAAATTGTCGAGTCCATGTTTCCAGATTCTTTGGAAGCCCTGGAGCCAATTGCCAATATTGTGCTGACGCCGGCTTATCGAGACCCTACCCTGAAAGAAGCCACCTTGAAAGAGGTTGAAAACATGGCTGGTGGCTATGAACAAGCCACTGCTGAGCAGCAAATCGCTTTGACCATGTTGGCCTCGATAGAAATTATGTCCGCACTGGCATTAACTGTGTCGGCTACAGATCCTACAGCTAGCCGTGATTGGGTGACTCCCCAGGGTGTGGTTCACTTGGATGTGAACTATACAGGTGCGGTTTTGATTATCAATGTAACCATGCCTATGGGTGGCAGTATTCAACTTATTGGAGCTGATGCAGATAGCCAGTCATCTCGCCCTGAAGCAGGTATGCTGACGCTGGCAAAAACAGCTCCGGTCGTTGGTGGTTCTTACTCCTTGGAAGTGTCCTTGGATAATGATTGCCAGCGTCCTTTGCGATTTTCAGTTATGGTTTTAGAGGCATCTGCAAGCTGAGCCCGCTAGGATAAGAATACGCCGACTGATGATGTGTTTGCGCGTTTTTGCCTGGTATGGTTTCTCCGATTTCTACCCCTAATAATTCATCTCAAGATTTGAGTTCATCATGGCGGCAGCGGCTATCGGCCCTGCCGCCATCTGTACCTGAAGACTCGATTGCTTTGCGGGTTTTGGTGCAATGTTTGGTGACAGTGGGGATCGGTAGTCTCAGTGTGGCTGCTTCGGGGGTAACGGATACGTCTGTATGGAATCTGCTGGCGATTCCGCTCAGTGCTGCGGGCGCTTACTGGAGCTGGCGGAGTCGTCGCCGTCGAAATATTGCTGCTAAGTTTCTGATCGCCGTGGGCATGTTGTTGGCCCTGGCGTTTTTTTTAGGGCGGATGGTGAGCATCCCTGGCGATACTCGGATTGTGCTGGCTGAATTGTTGATCCATTTACAGGTGCTCCATAGCTTTGATTTGCCACGACGTAAGGATTTGGGCTACTCAATGATGATTGGTCTGATTCTGGTGGGGGTGGCCGCTACGATCAGTCAAACGCTTCTATTTGGTCCGTTTTTGCTGTTGTTTCTTTTACTGTCGCTACCGGTGCTGGTTTTAGACTATCGTTCTCGATTAGGTCTATTAAACTGGCGGCAGATGTCCGTGGGGATATCCTGGCGGCAGTTCGGGAGCATTATTGCTGTAGTTGTAACGTTGGGGCTTTTGATTTTTATCGCGATGCCGCGATTCCCAGGGTATCAACTTCAAACCTTTCCAGTGAGTGGCAGCATTGATGTGACTGGCGAGGCCAATAGTAGGGAAATATTTAATCCAGGCTATGTGAGGCGAGGCAATAACAATACTGGCAATGCAGACGAGGAGCAAGAGGGCTCTGGTGTTAGCCCTGAGGATGGGCCGGGCCGTATTAATCCTGATTTTTACTATGGGTTTAACCGACGGATTAATCAAAACCTGAGGGGTGAGTTGGAACCGCAGGTGGTGATGCGGGTGCGATCGCAACGGGCAGGTTTTTGGCGTGTTATGGCCTTTGATAATTACACTGGCCAGGGTTGGGAAGCATCTCGTGGCGATGAGTTAGCCGAACTCAGACGCTCTCCGCTGTCCTATCGATTTTTACCGATTACTCCGCAGCCCATTGGCCGCAATGAAGAGGTTGTTCAGACCTACACCATGGTGCAGGACTTTCAGAACTTGGTGCCTGTTCTCTATACTCCCCATTCAGTGTACTTTCCAGCTGATGAACTAGCCATGGATCCTGAAGGAGCCCTGCGACCCTCTGGGTTGCTGCCTGAAGGTCTGACGTATACGATTGTTTCCAGGGTTCCGGTACGGGATATTCAGCGTCTCAATCAAAGTTCTACGGAGTACAATGGCTCGATTCGGCAGCACTATTTGCAGGTGCCTGATGATATTCGCGATCGCATTCGTACAGAAACCGAGCGTTGGCTAGCCACATCAGAGGAGCCCTTGAATACTCCCTATGAAAAAGCGACATTTTTAGCCCAGATTCTGCGGGATAACTACACCCTGCAAACGGAGCTGCCCTATTTCGAAGAAGATGAAGATCTGGTCAGTGCTTTTCTGTTTAAGTACACCGGGGGCACCCGCGATCAATTTTCCACAGTGCTGACGGTAATGCTACGGTCTATTGGCATTCCAGCCCGATTGGCCACCGGGTTTGGCACAGGCCAGTTTAACCCCTTCACTGGGTTTTACATCGTTCGCAACACCGATGCCTATGCTCTAACTGAGGTATATTTCCCTGAGCACGGCTGGTTTTACTTCAATCCGATTCCTGATGGTCTGCTTTTTTCGCCTGATGATAGTGGTGCGAATCCCTTTAGTGTTCTGCGGCAGCTATGGCGCATATTAGTGGGGGTTTTACCAGCTCCTGTTGCCCAATTTATTCGACGTGGGTTTCAGGTGCTGGTGTTGGTGATTGGCACAGTCCTACGGTTCTTATCACGTTTTAGTGGCAGAGGTTTACTGAGTGCCCTCTGGTATCTGGTGGGTTTCACGGGGTTAAGTTTCTTGGGATGGTTGATGTTTCAAGGCTGGCGACGGTGGCAGCGTCGGCTTAAACTCAGTCGTCTAGCCCCCATGGAGCAAATTTATCAACAAATGTTGTGGATTCTGGCTCAGCAGGGCTATGGCAAACGCGCCAGCCAAACTCCCTTAGAATATGCAGCAGGATTACAACAGCGCCCAGATTTTCGCCAGGGTAGCTTAGTTCGCCAGATAATTGATCGCTACATTTGCTGGCGTTACGGTGGACAAACGGTGGATGTGGATGGTTTACAGACGAGACTGCAAGAGTTACGACGGTCTGGACGGTAATCGAAAATATTGTCCAGTTTGATACTATCTATCAAATGATTTAGCGGTAAAAGCTGCTGCAATTTTTTACAATCACCTAAGACATTGGAGAGTTTTGAAGTCTAAGTTTTGAGTTTTGGGTTGTGAATTTTACAGCTCAACTCAAAATACTCAGCAAGCTGAGAAGAGCAAAGCTCTACAAAACTCAAAATTCAAAACTTACAGAAGAGGTCAGTCCGTGGTTAGTCTAAAACAGCTTGTTAAGAATCCTCTCAAAGTCTTTGGTGCTGGTACAAAAGCTGGAAAAGGTTTTCGGCCAGAGGTGTTTGATAGTCATGTGATGACCACCTATGGTCGGTTTCCATTGGCATTGACCCGAGGTGCAGGCTGTCGTGTATGGGATGACCAAGGTCATGAGTATTTAGACTTTGTGGCGGGCATTGCCACCTGCACATTAGGCCATGCCCATCCAATCATGGTGGAGGCAGTGACCCAACAAATCCAGAAACTACACCATGTGTCGAATCTCTATTACATTCCAGAACAAGGCGCATTAGCCCAGTGGCTGACGGAACATTCCTGTGCTGATCGAGTATTTTTCTGTAACTCAGGTGCTGAGGCCAATGAAGGGGCGATCAAGCTGGCCCGTAAGTATGGCCACACTGAGCTGGGCATTGATGAGCCCGTGGTTATTACCGCCAAGGCTAGCTTCCATGGGCGTACCCTAGCCACGATTACGGCGACTGGACAGCCTAAGTATCAGAAGAGCTTTTCGCCACTTGTGCCTGGGTTCCACTATGTCCCGTTTAATGATGGCGATGCGTTGGAGGGTGCGATCGCATCCCTTAATGCTAGCGGACCTCGTGTGGCTGCCATTCTGCTTGAAGCCTTACAAGGAGAAGGTGGTGTGAATCCTGGTAATGTTGAATATTTCCAACGGGTACGACAACTGTGCGACCAGCATAAAATCCTGTTGATCTTGGATGAAGTGCAGGTGGGCGTGGGCCGTACTGGAAAAGTATGGGGATATGAGAACCTGGGGATTGAGCCCGATGTTATTACCGTAGCTAAAGGGTTAGGTGGCGGTGTGCCTATTGGTGCAATGATGTGCAAATCTAGCTGTGATGTGCTGGGACCGGGCGAACATGCTAGCACCTATGGCGGAAATCCCTTTGTCTGTGGTGTAGCCCTGGCGGTGTGTCAGACCCTGGAGTCAGAGAACCTAATGGCGAATGCTAGCGCCAGGGGACAGCAGTTACGGCAGGGTCTGCTTAAGTTGGTGGATGCTTATCCTGAGTTATTTGAACAAGCTCGCGGCTGGGGGTTGATCAATGGTCTGGTTCTAAACGGTGATGCACCCCTGACATCTTTGGACATTGTGAAAGCGGCCATGAATGAAGGCTTGTTGCTGGTGCCCGCTGGCCCTAATGTCGTTAGATTTGTTCCACCGTTGATTGTGAGCGCCGCTGATGTGGATGAAGCCCTGAAAAAACTCTCTAAGGCAGTTAAAATCCTGTCTTAGAGAGAGAGGGTTATTCAGTGTCAGTTGGCTACAGACACGGGTCGAACTGACAAGAATGATGCTGTTGCTTTAGCTATATTTGGGCGACATCTCTGGTGTAACGCTGGAGGATTTCAATAGATAATCAATCTTCTTGCGTTGCACCTTATCAAGCGTTGTCGGAAAAGACAGTTCAACAGTCACTTTCTCATCTTCCCAGGCGGCTGAACCCGATGCAGAAGCTTCAACTGAGATCAGCTGAGCTAGCAGCTTCATGGGGGCATGATTATTATTTCCGCTTCTGATTAATAAGCCAACAGGTGGCTGATTCTGCTGAATGTAGTCGCTACCGTGGAGAATTGTATCTGGCATCTCTAGTTTGAGATGGCGAGAACTTGCTGCGGTAATGATGGCTGGGTAAAAATGTCCTTCCCAGTAGACTTCGGTAGGAATATTGACCTGTTTTTGAACAACAGTTGCTTTGGCTGCTTTAGGTTCTCTAAATGCTCTGGAAAGAGCGGTAAATACAAACTGCACCGACTTTAAAAGATTATCGGGGTGAGGTCTGCTTTGGGAGTACCATTCATTGACATCGGCATAGATAACCAGTATCAGCATTTCCCACTGTTCCTGGGTCATGTCAACAAATTCCACAGCCACGGTGACTTCGTTATCTTTGACAACCTTGACTCGATGCACCTTAGCCTCAATACACACGGTCGAATCTGAATCTCCCCAAATCTGCAAGGTTAGGCGATCGGGCAGGTTTGGCCAATTGCTCAAGGAGAGTAGTGCACCTGTTTCACTAATGTTAATGGTTTTACCCACTAAGTCTTGGTATTGGCCATGGTTGTGAATGGCAATATCTAGTTCACGATTCAGACGATGCGCGTCTCGTACTTGTGGTTGTTCATAGGCAACCAGTAATGAGGCCACTAACAGGATGAGGTTAAAAACACACCATCCTGCATTAATGAGAACGGCTTCAGTAACGTTTGGATTGATCGCTAACCAGAAGGGGACAGCGAGTAAAGAGGTGACCAGGAGTGCTACCATCACTAAGGTGGCGCGGGAAGAGTTCCAGTCAAAGACTCGCTTAGTTACCGATACACCCTTATCTGTTACGTTAAAACTGCCAAGCTTTGGGTTGATCAAAGCCATCAAGGTAACGATACCGTTTTGAAATGCTAGGGCATATTCAAAGATTTCGTTCCAAAAAGAGAAACGTACTTGCTTTTGGGTGATGTAGTTGGCATACATGGCCAATACAATATGGGGTAATGCGTAGGCTAAAGTTTCAAGACCTATCCCGCGAATTAGGTTAATCCCCAACAGCAAATAGAGGACAGGAGCAAGGGCATATAAAAGACGTGGGAACCCAAAAAAGAAGTGGCTTGTTGCTGAAAAATAGCACAGTCTTTGTGCAAATGATAACTTGAGTTTGGGGTTAAATAATGGGTTTTCAATACGAAGGATTTGAGCCATGCCCCTTGCCCAGCGAACCTGTTGCCCTACGTAAGAAGCAAAGGTTTCAGGGGCAAGCCCGGCCACCATAATCTTGTCGTAATAGATTGATTTGTATTTTTTGGAGTGGAGCCTTAATGAGGTATGGCAATCTTCGGTAACGGTCTCAACAGCGATGCCACCCACTTCCAATAGGGGTTTTTTACGTACAACGGCAGCTGACCCGCAAAAGAAAGCGGCGTTCCAAAAATCGTTCCCTTTTTGAATCACTTTATAGAACAACTCATTGGCTACGGGTACCCGACCCCGAGTCAGCAAATTGCGCTCAAATGGATCGGGATTATAAAACCAGTGAGGTGTTTGAACTAAAGCTACTTTGGGATCTGAAAAGAAGCCGACTGTATTTTTGAGAAGGGGTTTGGCGGGAATATGGTCGCAATCAAGAATGAGGACCAAATCGCCATGGGTACGTTTTAGAGCCGTGTTAATGTTACCTGCTTTTGCATGGTTGTTATTGGGACGCGTGAGTAAAGTACAGCCCAGTTCCTTACACATTCTAGAGAGCTGTTTACGCCGTTCTGGATACTTACGACCATCATCAAGAATATAGATGGTCTTCTTCTCTTTTGGATAATCTAGCGCCAGAGCAGCCAGAGCTGTTTTACGAACAATGTTGACATCTTCGTTATAGGTGGGAATGTAGACATCAACCTTTAGCCACTGTTGTTGTGGAATGGTACTGATATCGATGGGGGTGCGATCGCGAATCCTTAATGTTTGAAAATAAGACAGTATTAGAGTACCAATCGCATACAGCTCAGCAACAAACAGCAGCAGGCTAAAGAACCCGTTCACCCAACCGTCCAGATTGAGGGTGTAGTTAACACGGTAGTACAGATACCGTAACGTCACCACAATGCTGATCCAAGCCATGAAAAGATGTAATGCTTCACTGGCTTGCTTTTGCGGTCGCTGGTTTTCAATCCATACGATTGCCCAACCCAATAGGGTTAAAAAAATAGCGACGATACCTTGTTGCCAAACTTCAAGCGGAGTCGTGATCAGTGGTATGGATGCCACCAGACACATCGTAATCAGTCCGAGCAGTGGCCATTTACCAAAAGGGGAGAGAACTTTTTCAAACACATGGGGCAACTGTAGCAACCCCTGAATGAGGGAAGGCTGATAAGAATTAGTTTTAGCGGGAGACATTAGGGTTATTCAGGATCAGAGAGACGGTTGAGATAAAGCTGTGAAATGCTGTAGAGTGGCAGGGCCATGATGATAATGCCAATGGGTAATGTCCACCAGTGATTCTCTAAAAAGAGTGAACTGCGCTGAATCACACCTGCATCAACAATTTGTCGCTTAGCAGATTCGTCTAGAAAACGCATGTTGTAGTCCTTCCGGTCATAGGGAGAAGGATTTGGCACCTTGCGTCCAATCAGGGTGGTGTCTCCATTGAGTGCCAGGAACAAAGGTTCAAGATCCAGGGCATCTTGTACCTCTCTCAGTCCAGCCTCTGTCTGAGCACTTAAGGCTAGAAGAATGTGCTCATTACTCCAGGGTGACAGTACTGCTTTGATTACGCCTTCATTGTCTTGAATACTCTGAATCTGGCTGTCGTTCCACTGACGTCTGAATTGGGCAAATAGTCTGAATCCATTGGCATTAAAGGCTTCTGAGAATGGAAATTGTTCCCGTAAACCGATGCCAACCCAGTGAAACTTACTTCTGTCTGCGCCAGGGATTGAGCTGTTTTTATAAACATTGAGTTTAATGCTCTCGGCCTTTGATAGTTTGCCTAGTCGGCCACTGAAGGCGAGCAAGGTTTCTATCTCAGCTTGGGAAGGGTTATCGGGAAGTGCGATCGCAGTTTTTGAGAGATCCTGCGGGGCCGTGAATGGATAGCCGACGCGAAACAGTTCTAAATCGGGTAATTGAGCAACGATATAACGAGAGAGTTGGAAGCTCGTATCATTGTGCAATGTTCCCCAGAGCTGTTTTTGAGCAGCCATGCCACATACGGTTGAATCTTGAGGATTCATCGTAAATTGCACCCGTAGCTCAGAATCAGGCTTCATCAGGTGAGGGGGCAAATCAATCTGATACGTCTGATTACTATGATTTTTTGTAGACAGTGGCTTAGAACCAATTGTCACATCGTCCAGGATAACCTCAATGGAAGACGTACGTGGATTAATCTGGGATGTATGGCTGTAGTGAAGCTTAAGGTTGCTACCGCGGCTAAATTGGCTGTCGGGTAATGCCCGGAAGTCAATTCGAACCGGTGGAGCATTTGTCCCTCGAACCGTTGTATCCTCAAACAGGTTGCCATGCTCGTCCTGGAGAGCGCTGAGTACAAACTCTTTCTCCTGGGGGAGATAACCAGGCCAATTGTGCTCATCAGGCGAGGTAGTCTCAGCTAAACTCTCGACTAGTAAGGCTTGCCCTGCTCCAATTGTTTGTTCCTGGAACTGAACCAAGAATTGTATAGCAAGCTGAACGCCTTCCTCACTGTTACCTGTAGCTACCAGAATAGGGTTACCTGTATCAGGATCCGCTGTTTGAGCTAAGATACCGACCTCTTCTTTGAGTGGGTTGCCATCTCCATCCAGGAGCTTATTTGCCGATAGACTAAAAGGCAAGTCCAGAGAAGTCAAAATAGATTGTTCAGCAGGTGTACCGATAACAACCAGACGCTCATTCCAGTCTAGGTCATCTGCTGAATTGACCAATCTAGCGGTCAACGGTCGGTATTCGGCAAGACGCCCGATTGATGCTTGATAACGTGCGGCGGTTGTCAACCATTTTTCACTGTAGGTTTTGGGGCGTAGATAAGCCAGTTTAGTGTCATCCAGGCTCAAATCATCAAAGAACGGATAGGGGTACTGATTAAAATCAGCCATAAAGTTCTTAGTCTTAAACTTAAACAAGAACTCTGAGTCTGGCAAAATCTCTGTCCAAAGAGCCGGATCGTTGGGATTAGTGCAGGTTTCAGACGTATTATGCTCAACTTCCATGTTGAGAAAATTCTCGTCTTGAATCAAATTTGCAGGTATGTCAAACAAAAATTGAGCGACTTCTGCTGCTGAGCGATCCAGTGGAACACTGCCAATGCTTGTGTCATTCATGCGAACTACAAGATTTGATTTCTCAGGTATTAAAGAAGGCGAGTGCCGCAGCTTAATCTGCACCTTAACATCAGTCAAATCCCAGTTTCTAGGTCGGCTGAAGTACATACTCGCGTCAGAATAAACGCCTTCTAGGCGAATACGGTTGCCAACACTGGCATCTCGATTAAATGGCAAGCGATATTCATAAGTGGGGGTTAGGTCCTCACCATCTTCATTTAGTGTTGAACCAGCGGTTGTGCTAGATGCTTCCTGGATTGTTGCATCATTGGAAGCACTTGCTCCTGCATTTTCCTCTTCAATGTTGCTACTAGGTAGTGGAAAAGTTTTTATTACCGTTGATTGAGAACTGTTTGTTGGTGTCTGAGCACTTGCTACCATAGGCAGTAGTAACGTAATTCCAAGACCTAGTAGACAAAATAAACTTACTCCAGATCGGAATAATCGTCGAAATAATTGTTGTCGCAGGGACAGAGTCCTTTTTAGCGTTGCTTTTTTAAGAGAACTATAAGGTTTAGGGAAAGACATATTGCTCAGAATTAAATAAACATATAATGGAAACTTAGAGAGAACCGCTGGTGATTTGTTGACTCGCAGGGGCTTGCGACAAATTATTTTCTTGTGTCAGCCATTGCTTATCCAAGCTTTCAAACGGATAGAAGGCAAACCAGCCTAAATTTTGAACATAATAAGCTGTGTTGTTATCCCAAAAACCATTCTGATAGCTAGGCTCTAACTTTTCTTCTAAAATTTGTTCTGCGATACTATCTTCAATGCCCTGGAGACCAAAATAAAGCATCGCGTATTGAGCTGTTGATTCATAGCTCACGGTAGGTGTACCCGATGTAGCAATACGAGCAGGAATAAAGCGCTGCGACTGCCAAAGCTCTATTAGAAACGTTAAGTGACTTTGGAGATAGGCGTTAGCCCTGGGTTCATCAAACCAGAGAGCATCAAGCCTGACACGCCACCAGACTCGATAGGCATCAAAACTATAAACCGACGGTAGTATAGCTGCATCGCTCAATTCAAACTGTCCACTTTGCATGTTCAGTAGCACCCAATCACCAGGCAGTTGACTAGCTGCCAGTTCAGAGGATGCTTCTAAAACCCCATAGCTACTTTCCACTAAAGACATCCAGTCTCGCCTAGGATCAACTTGGGCAAATAGCCGAAAGGCATAGGGAGCCATGTAGCTAGGATTAAGGTAAACCTGGTTAGGTTGAGGCTTAAATGCATCGACAGGACCAGGCAACAAGTAACGCATTGACCCAGACTTGTCATCAACAGCGGTAGTCACCAGTGTTGAATACTCCCAAAGGTCTGCTAATTTGAGCTGAGCTAATTCAAGATAGTCGAGCCGATTCCACCGACGGCCAGCCAAAATCAGTGCAGTAATAGCATCAATATCGGCATCGCTCGCGAAGTTTTTATCGATGGTGCCCCATGTCCCGTCATCATATTGTCCCCATCTCCACGACCAGAGATGATCTTGTAGAATACCCTCGGCTGTGTGACGACGAAGATTTTCTTCTGCCCATTGCAACGTTTGGGAGAATGTTTCTGGATCATTCACAAGCACGGCTCTGAGCATGGCATAGGCCTGTCCCTCAGAGGTTGAACGATCTTTATCTTCGCGATCGATTACTCGGCCATCGGTCTGAATAAATCTTTGGCGATACGTTTCCCAGCTTTGGGTGATAACATCCTGGGATGTGATTCCTTGGGCAGTAAATGGGGATGAATCTTTTTGGCTATTGAGATTAGAAACCTGTGACTGTGAGTTATTAAGTTGTCCAAGCTCGCTACTTGGGCCTGTCGATTGTAATGAACAGCCAAAAAGAGTTGTTATTCCGATTGAAACAGTTGCCCGCAGGCTAGATTGGATCAAGGTATTGAATGTGGAGTAGTAGTTACTCATAGCACCGGAACAAAAGCTAATTTAATATCGTTCCCAAAATGGTTGAAACCCTCGTCGATATAGATATCCCTGAGTTAAACTTACAAGCGCTGATTGAGCTGATTGATTGTTAGGATCGTCTGCCAAGATATCTTCATATATTTGGGATGCTTCATTTAAGCGCTGTTGTGTATAATACAAACCTGCCAATGCCATGAGGCCACTGGTGTCATTGGGATACGCTCTTAGCAGGGTGGTATACGCTTCTTCGGCCAACTCAAATTGCTCTAAGTCAACAGCTAAATCACCTTGTGCAAAAAAGTCGGAGCGTTCTACCGCAAAATTTCCTTGAAACGAGCGCATTAGCAGCTCCTTAGCTTCAGCTTCTGATATTCTCTTTGCCAAAAGAGCTAAACGAGTCCGTCGTAAGATTTGAGAGGTTGTAG
Source organism: Leptothoe sp. LEGE 181152 (assembly GCF_032906605.1). Taxonomy (NCBI): domain Bacteria; kingdom Bacillati; phylum Cyanobacteriota; class Cyanophyceae; order Nodosilineales; family Cymatolegaceae; genus Leptothoe; species Leptothoe sp. LEGE 181152. The sequence goes on along the minus strand of NZ_JASATU010000014.1, from coordinate 58,036 downwards.
GTTGTGGGCTTTGTGCAAGCAGCTGATCGTAAAGGACCAGAGCTTCTTCATTACGCTCTTGAACCCTAAGGATCTCAGCATATCCAGTCAGAGCTGCTGCTGTAATGGACTGATCCGTCGGTCGACTGCGTAATATAGCATCATAAATATTGCTACTGGCTGCGAAATCTCCTTCGCGGCGTTCAATATCAGCTAATAAGAGCAGGCCACTACTTTGCCGATTGATCCCTAATGCGCTGTCAGCATAGGTGGCTAGTGCAGCTCGAGCAGCTTGATAGTTTTGGTTCTCAAGATAGACTTGGGCAATTCGATAATACAAGAGAGGTTCTTGTAGACCACTCTCAATAAGGGCTTGGTATAACGGCAATAATGAAGCTTCAGGGGGATCTAACCGGATTAAACCTCGGGCGATATTTCTCTGTGTGCCCATATCAACGGATGATGACTGAAGTCCTCGCAAAATATTTTGTAGGTCTGCAATCGATGCAAAACCCAGTTGTTTCTCTAGAACTCCCCTTTGAAATTTCAACCCAATATCATCTGGTTGCTGGGAAGTAAGTTGACGATAGACTTGTAAGGCCAAAGACTGCTGACCAGGTAAACCACTGAGGGCATAAGCAACCTCTCTAGCCACTCCGATAGTTACGTACTGTGAGGGTTGAGCTAATATTTCTTGATAGTGGGCAGCGGCTTCATTAGCATAAGCCGGGTTCTGACTGTAACGCCAAAGTTCATTGTATGCTCGGGCTAATGTTAGTCGAGAATCTTGACGACCTATCACAGGAGCGATAGCAGTTTCGGCCTGTTCAAATTGGCCATTAGCTGCATAACTTGCTGCTAGTGCACCTCGCTGTTGCAATGTTATGTTATTTTCACCACGGCTTTGTCGTAGTGCACTTTCTAAAATTTCGATTGACCGGCCTGGATTACCAATTTCTCTTTCTGCAAGAGAATAGGCAATGGTCGCACTCCCTTGAATGGATCGTCCACTATTTTGATAGTGTCTGAACAGCTCTAATCCTTGGTTGTAGTTGCCGCTGTAGGTATAGGCTTCAGCGGCACTTAAAACTGTTTCAGGAGAAGGACTGCCGCGTAGTACGCGGGCATAATCTTCTGTAGCTTCACTAAACCGACCTTGATAGGTATAAAGCAAAGCCCGTTGAGTTAACGCACTTTGATCTTGAGGACTATTCTGTAGTAGCGTTGAGAGAGCCTCTATTCCCTGAGATTGCCACTCTGGGCGATATCCTCCTAGTTTCCCAATCGCTCTGAGTGCATCTACATTATTTGGGCTAATATCCACGATTTTTTGGTAGGTGCGAAAGGCATCAGCATCTCTTCCAGCCCGTTCATAGGACATTGCTAAACCTAAGTTAGCCTCAAGAGACTGTGGCGTGCGTTTTAATGTTCTTCGAAACTCTCTAATTGCCTGATCTACTAAACCCTGCTCTAGTAGAGAGAATCCCTGTTGGGATGATTTCGCTTCAAGAGTAGGCGTCGTTGGTTGAGCCCATACTGGAGTCGAATTTCCAAGATGTGTGCTAGATAATAATATTGCACAAATAAAAACAGTTTTAAGATGGTGTCGATATCTCATTCTTCTGGCAGAACTTTGATAAAAGCTCTCTATCTTATGATTTTCAGTACTCTAATGTGATCAAAGAAACTTTTTACTGTCCGCTATTACTCTTTGCTCAAGGTCAACAGATCTACCAGCCAAAATCGTACCCTAGCCGAAACTGAAAGACTGTGTCCGAAAAACCGTTGGTTTGCTGGATACTAGCACCCACTCTAAACTCGTCAACGGGTTCAAAGTCATAGAAAACTTCAAAAACCTCTGGTGATACTGAGCCTTCTATCTCTTGAAGGGAATCGTTGGAGACTGTTTGACCGTAGGCTACGCCTAATCGATCATTGTCTGAAAGCAAGTCAAATAAAGTTACACCAAGACTAAAGGTCTCGCCGCTAAGATCGAGAGTCTGGTTTTCATAAATACCGTATCGTCCAAATAATCCTAAATTTGCCTCTGGAAAATAGACTTCGCCATTGATTCCATAGGAAACTTCACGATCACCTGGCAAAATACCAGTCTGTCCATTACCTCTATCAATTAGAAAACTGTTTTGGAATCCTGTATCTGCTCCTCCATCACGACCAGAAACATAGGTACCTCGGACAATTACATTGCCAGAGCGATAGGCGACTTCACCAGCGTAGCTATCAAAATTAAAGTCACTCAAATCTCGGTCTGAGGAAAACGCTGCGGCGCGGAGATCTAAGTTATCGTTAACACTCCAATTGATGAGTGCCCCTAGATTAGAGTTACCCAGCGATGATCCGATAGCAGGGCTGGTCTGAAAAGCCCCGTTAAAGAACTGAGTCGCCCCATCTTTAGCGAAACTATTACGATCAAAATAGGAAGAGAAATCGAGCTGTCCTGCTATCAACCTTAAATTTGGAGAAGATGGTAAAGAAGCCGCTAGATAAAGTTCATTAAGCCTGGCCCCCTCATCTGAAGAATCTACAAAGGCAGTGCCATTAACTGCTTCGACAGACCCTCCTATCAGTAGATTTTGACTGATTGGATACGTTGCATTAATGCGAGCGCGCCCAGAAAACTCCTCATTGCCGACAATAGATGTACCTTGGAAACTGAAGTCAGGAGCAAATGGATTATCGATTAACCCAGAGTTGCTTCTTGATGGGGAAGCTGGTGTTTCAAAGGCTAACCTTTCCTCAGAAAACGGTTGACCAGACGGAAGTTGAGAGAAGTCATTGGCTCTTGAAGACGCGGTTTGAGAAGTACCTTCGGTACCTGAGATAAGACTTTGCAAATAGGTTTGATCAGAATGAAAAAATGCCTCGTTTGTTTGTTGCTGTGATGAAGTGAAAGGCGTTATCGTGGGCAATATTTGTCGAGGCGGAACAGTATTGGGCTGTTGTAAGACAAATAAATCAGCATTACTGCAATTTTGAGTGCAAGATACTAATTGTTGCCGAACAGGTGGCTCTGGCAAGACTGAGTTAGAAAAGCTTGGTTGTAGCCTGGTTTCAGGAACTGGTAATGCAGAATATTTAGCAAGAATTTGTAGATCGTTAAGATCAGAAAAATCATTGGTTTCTACGGGTGTGAAATTGACCCATTCATTATCCTTATTCTCTTTTGATGCTGGACTAGCTGTTGCAGGGGCTGTAAAGAGAACGTTTGGGGCAACTTGCCCCAACGCTAAACCTACAGATGTTATATGAAATCCGATTTTAAGCCAGGTAGGACCGTTGCTATTTTGTGTAGGCGTTGATTGAACCATATTCTTTAAAAAATACGCTAATCTAAATCTGAAAAAACAAATACGATCGATGGTCCGCGTCTAAACAGGTAGCTGCTTTAAGCGCCGATTCTTTAGCCGTTTGATTTGAAGTCGGAAAACTAAGGACCTCTGATGTCAAAAGGATCTATCAATAGCGAAGCATTCAGGACAGTTAATCTATAAAATGCAGAAAATAAATAACTGAATACTGAGATTAAAGTCTGGTCTAGCAATTCACTGAGTACTGCAACAAGTAGAAAGAAGATGCTTCTACTTAATTAGCTGTTTACCCACCGAATTGTGTGGTGACTTTGGTTCAATACGATACACCTAAATAGAATGTCAATATACTGTTTGTCTAATCTTTAAAGTTAACTAACCAATGTCATTGTTCGCCTAATTTAGTTCATCTCCTTACTCGAAGCAGGCTTAAACGCTTCAATCGTAGATTCCTCAGGTATTTCAAGATAGCATTAGACAAGTAAATTGCATCTTGTCTATGATGAAGATATTGACCTGTTCTAAAGTCCGTATTTTACTTGAGAAATTTTGTTGAAGATTTACTTGATACATCCCAATTAGGAATACTGATAGCGTTCTTATTCTCCGGAAAAGTGCTTGATTTAAAGGTCAAGAGTCGGCTACATAAAAAGAGGCTGGAATTACTACTATGAAATAATTCTGCCCCTCGCTAGAGAATCTAAATGACTAGATGATTACTATATATATATTGCCTAAAAATAATCCGCTCAAACTCAATATGCAGACGTGAATGATAGAGCTACTCAACCAGAGCCAAGATGAGGTCAGGAGTAACCATCAAATTGTCAAGATCTGCCACAGCCACGCTAGCACCGAGTGTTTCAAGGCTGAGCCTATGGGCGAAGAATTAATGAAAAATACGCAATGTCTTTATTGACAGACGTATCGAGTGGCTCAAACACTTAAAGTATGGGACAGTAAGTATGGGACAGTAGCAATCTCCACTGGAGATGAATAACACTCTGGTGGTGTGAGTGATGGTGGGCAGCGAGCAGTGAAGGGGTATTCAACGTGTTTGAGCAACGATATGTATAGCTACTATGCCTAATTCGAGGCTGCATAGTTGTTTAAGCACATATGGTTTCCCAACAGGAAAGCATATTTGACATTATTTTATAATGGGCTGCCACACTTTACAGTTAAATTAACCAATTGCAGCCGTGAACTAACTATACTGACAGGTAAGTAGAGATTAGGGGATACTTTCCTCTACGGCGAATAAGCCTGTTTTAGGGTGAAACTACCAAATAGAAAGCAAGGTGTGATAGTCATTATTAATTACGTAAATAAGACTTTGCAAATCAGCTACAGACTTCAACAGATCCCTAAAATTGCATTGCTGTACTCCATCTTTTATTACGTAATTAGGATCAGGGTCAACAATAGACATCTGCTATAAACTTAGAAGTTGTCTTCGAAAGCTCATTATGCATCTTAGCTTTCTAAAGCCAGATTATAGAGAATACTTGCAACCTTGAAGGATTAATTCCTATTAACCTTAGCCGCGTAGAGACGTTTAGATCACAAAACTCTCTTTTGCTAATAAGTAGTTCTATGTGTTGCGGAACTGGTTTGATCCTTGGTGCAACCCTTGCACGTGAGCCGTTCGATTAAATTGTGGTCTATTAGGAACGATTGGTAGTTATGAAATTTAGTACTCTTTTATCTTCTAGTCTTTTAGCGGGGGCTGTATTCGCAGTTGCAACACTCCCTATTGCAGCTATCCGATCTGACTCTATTGAAGTAAAACTTCAGGACAAGTCATTTTTCTCCAGTGATTTCCAAGAATTAGCGCTGCCCTACTTGAGTGGTGTGACATTTGTAAGTTTAGGTGCTGGTTTTACTGTATTAACTTTAGGCGGTTGGCGTCAAGCTTCTAAAAAATTAGATAAGACGCAAGCGACAATCAATCAGCTCCAACAGGAGATGGATGAGAAAAAAGCGGCACTTGAAAAGTTGAGATTCTCAGAAAAGCAGTTGAATAAGATAGGACTAGATGCGTTTTTGCATGACGATGTTAGCTTTGAAAAGCTGCAGACAGAACCTGCACAGCAATTTGATGTAGCACATGTGAAGCAGCCTCAATCAATGTCTTCCGAATCTAATGCTGCTGGATCTCAAACCACTGATGACCCTGTTGCTGAAACCCCTAGCTCCTTTCAGGGAAATACTAGTAATACAGAAAAATTTGATGCTTCCGAGGAGTCACTACAGCTAAATCATTTGCTGACAGGTTTGCAGCATATTACAAGTCAGATCGAAGTTCTGCAAGCTGCTCAAGCTAGCTCTTCTTATCAAAAAGTGTAGTTAACTTTTCTTGTCTGAGCTGAAAGTTTTAACTTTCAGCTCAGATGAAAGCGTTGCTGAATTGGTGTTTTGTGGAGATGCTCAAGGTGATCGAGCACTGCTAATAAAACTTTTGATGAAATGGGTTATGTATCCATTTTTTAGAGTAGGGCTCTTATCGAGGAATTTCTTCTAATTTTGTAGTACGTTTCCTGTGAAGACTCATGTGACTGTGTTGTTGTTCACTATGAGGTTTCTAGACAGCCATTCTTGACTTGCATGATTTGAGATAATTTGAGCCACTGGGTATCAAATGATCCTAGATGAGTAGTGGTGATGAGGGTTTGAAATCGATCTTCAATGGTTTCAAGCAGTTGATTTTGTCGATTTAAATCTAACTCAGCTAATACATCATCTAGAAGTAATAACGGTGGTTCTCCTACTATCTCTTCTATTAGCTGCAACTCAGAAAGCTTTAAAGCCAGAACCAGCGTGCGTTGTTGGCCTTGCGAACCATATTGCCGCGCTGGTGTATCATTAATCAGAAAGTTGATGTCGTCTCGGTGGGGACCGACTAATGTGGTGCGCTGGTAGTATTCGGCCATGGCGCGAGATTGTAATTTTTCTAGGAATGCCTGCTGAATTTGTCCAGCATCGTCGGTGTCCACATCTACATTAGGACTATAGAAAATTTCGAGTTGTTCGGTACTCCCACTAATGGCTTGATGCCAAGACTGGGCAATGGGAATCAATCGCTGTAGCATACGAGCTCGTCGTCGGATCACCCGAGTGCCTAATGTGGCAAGTTGGGCATCCCAGAGTGCAAGCTGAGTGGGGTCTAAGGGAGGTGTCTGCCCTGGATCTGCGGTTTGTTGTTTGATAAAGGCATTACGCTGCTTTAGTACCTGGCTATATTGCTGCAGAATATGGAGATAAACTGGTTCTAGTTGCGTGAGTAAGCTGTCAGTCCATGTCCGGCGGGTGACGGGGCCTCCCCGCACGAGTTCCAAATCTAAGCAGGAAAACTGTACGGCGTTGAGGTTGCCGAGAAAGTCTTGCTGGCGGCGTAATGTTTCGCCATTGATCACTGCTGTGCGACGACTACCTCTGCGTAAGGTTAGCTGTAAAGAAGATATGCCTAATTCCCGTTTTAGGCTAGCTTGGATTTGGGCGCTGTTGGTGTCGTTTTGTATGAGATCGCGATCGCGACTTGTGCGATGGGATTTCAACGTCGCTAAGAGTTCTACTGCTTCTAGCAAATTAGACTTACCCTGGGCATTTTCTCCCAGTAGGATCGTTTTGGGTGCCAAAAATTTGACAGCTTGGTCACTGTAATTACGAAACTGTTTTAAGTGTAAGGATTGGAGAAACATATAAGGACCGAAGCGTTATCCCAGTCTAGAATCAGACATAGCTTTACAGTACGTTACATTTAGAGGGTGAGCGTTTGGGAGTAATGAGTTGATGATCAGCGGACAATGGATAGGGAGTGGTCTGTGGAGTTTAGCATTGGCAGTCGCGACGGTTGCGATCGCAATTTTTCATCGCCGCTTACAGGCATCCTTGGCTACCGCTCCCCGATTGCCGTTACTGCAGACAAGCCCCAATTCATTGCCAGCCGTTTCTTTAATTATTCCGGCATATAACGAAAGCGTAAATATTACAGAGTGTTTGGACGCCGCTTTAGCCAGTCATCTGCCTCATCCTGCGGATTTACAGGTGATTGTGGCCGACGATGAATCAACAGATAATACAGCAGATTTAGCTGCGGCAGTCGCCCTGACAGATGATCGTGTGCAAGTATTTACCGTGCCACCCCGACCGACTGATATTTCCTGGCGTGGCAAAACTTGGGCCTGTGCCAATGCTGTGGAAAAAGCTGTTGGCGACTATGTGCTATTTATCGATGCGGATGTACGCCTTGAGCCTGATGCGATCGCCACAGCCCTAACCGATTGCCAAAAGCATGATGCCGACCTATTAAGTTGTGGTCCGGGCATTATCTGTGGGTGTTTAGCTGAATGGTTGGTGCAGCCAGTGATGATGAGCTGTATCGCCGTTGGTTTTAATTTTGAAGCGGTGAATGATCCTAAAGATACGTCAACTGCTTTTGCTGCTGGGCCATTTATGTTGTTTCGTCGTAGTGCCTATGATCGGATTGGGGGGCATCGAGCAGTGGCAACTGAAACTGTGGAAGATGTGGAGCTAGCGAAGCTGGTTAAGGGCAGTGGGTTGAAGCTACGGTATCTGCTGAGTACTGACCTGATTAAAGTGCGCATGTATCGTTCCTTTGCGGCGCTATGGGAAGGCTGGACTAAAAATTTCTATGAAGGAGGTGGGCGTAACCTAGGCGCTACTCTCTATTCTGCCTTTGCCCTGAGCCTGATTTTTGTGATGCCCTGGCTGGGTTTAGTAACTGGATTATGGAATTCCTTGTTTGGTGGTGGCGTTGGCTGGTGGGTGGTGACTGGGTTAGGCGTCTTCAGTGTTGCTCTGCAGGTGTATATGCGCTGGGCCGCTCAGCGAGTATTTAACCAGCCGTTTCGCTACTGGTGGTTGGGGTGGCTCAGTGGTGGTATTGTGGTTGCGATCGCGCTTACCTCAATCATAAAAACTGAAACTGGCTGGGGATGGACTTGGCGCGGACGATCTTTGTCAACATCCTAAGGTTCTGCACTCAGCTTAATCAGAAGGCTGCGGTTCTCAACATGATGAACACAGCCTTCGAAAAAAAATCCATATAGTTATTGACACTACAATGCTAAAAGCTGTTAATATACATTGGCTGGCAATCAATGTTGACTTTGCACTGATAGGTCTAGCTCATATATCCTTATTGGGGTGTGGCCAAGCGGTAAGGCAGCGGGTTTTGGTCCCGTCATTCGTAGGTTCGAATCCTACCACCCCAGTTACTTTCAGAGACTTGTTAAAAAGGCTGGCCTAAAGGCTGGCCTGATTTTATGGGTCTTTGGTGACGATATTTGTCCGTTTATTTGACGCGGAAAACCTCGTTATTAAATTATCTAAACCCTACTTTTTTGACCATAGTGGTTGTCCAGGTAGGGCAATAGAAGTGAACTACTTGATGATTAAAGCTTGGGTACCAGGCCAACCATTGCCCAAGCGCACTTTTAGGCCAAGCCGTTGTCCTTTTAGTGGATTTTGTTACCATAGCAACTGATTTTTGGTGGGTGTGGCTTCTAATGGGCTGCAAGCCACAATTGTCCAGTGCGGTTGTAGTGACCAAGCTGTAAGAAGATGGGGCCGATGAGATATGGAATTAGAAATACAGAATCAAATATTAGTTAAGCGAAGGGCTATATGAGTTCCATTACGCCTTCTTCTGATTCTGCGTACCAGGATTTTCTACGAGCTATTAAAAGCCAGGTGGTTCAAAGCCGCGTTGGGGCAGCGCGAGCTGTCAATCGTTCGTTGATCGAGTTTTATTGGTCGTTTGGGCAACTGATTGTGGAACGGCAAGAGGCTTTGGGGTGGGGTAAGGCTGTAGTAGAGCGTTTATCGGCTGACCTTAAGCAGGAGTTCCCTGAAATTAAGGGTTTTTCGCCTCAGAACCTGTGGTTGATTCGGCAGTTCTACACCGAGTATCAGCAAACGCCAAATCTCCAACAGCTTGTTGGAGAAATTCCCTGGGGCCACAATATCCTAATAATGCAGCGGATTAAGGATGAAGCAGCCCGACACTACTACCTGGAGGCAATGGCCCGTCTGGGGTGGACAAGGAATGTGCTGCTAAACCAGATCAAGGCCGGTGCCTATGAGGTCAGTCTGCAAGATAAAAGCCACAATTTTAAGGCTGTGCTTCCAGAGTACCTGGCAGAGCAAGCTGAGGAAACGCTCAAAAGTCAATATAGTTTGGAGTTTTTAGGGATTGCTCAAGCCGTTCATGAAAGAGAGTTGGAACGCAATCTGATTGCTCGGCTGAAGGATTTTCTGATTGAACTGGGCTATGGCTTTTGCTTCATTGGCAATCAGTATCGACTGGCGTTAGGAGATAACGAGTATTTTCTGGATTTACTTTTCTATCACCGCTTTTTGAAGTGCTTGGTGGCGATTGAGTTAAAAACGGGTCGATTTCGACCAGAGTATGCAGGAAAGATGGATTTTTACTTGGAGGTGCTCAACGACCAGGAGCGTGCGCCGGATGATAACCCAACGATTGGAATTATTCTGTGTGCTGAGAAGGATCGGTTGGAGGTGGAATTTAGCCTGAAATCAAAAGCGAATCCAATTGGTGTAGCAACCTATCAGCTATATCCCGAAGTGCCGGAGGAATATCAAGGTATGCTGCCCACCGATGATGATTGGCGAAAGTTACTAGAGTCGGCATTATCAGAAGAAGCATAAACCAGTTAATACAACCTCTAGACAAGTTATAAAAATCTTTTAAGAGATTTTCTTGTAAACCAGAATACCTTGATATTCATGGTCTTTGCAGACTTTACAACAGAAAATTAATGCTAACTTTTGCCTAAATCTTAGTCATTATTGTTGCTGCCAAACAACTAATCCATTCCTGTTAATATACCCCCATTTATCCTCCATATTAAATTTAGCTAATCCATGCTTAAAGGGGTAAGCTCTATCAAATTGAGGCTGAATAACAATTTGGCCGGAGGTATTAATATAGCCATACCTGCCTGTAGTCTCCTTAAAGATCGCTAACCCATCGTAGAAATTTCGACTTTCTGGGATCTCTAAGTCATTACTAACAGCAGGAAAATTTATCTCTTGAATAGCTTCTATAATCAGAGTTCCAGACTTATCAATATAGCCATATTTCCCTTCAGAATTTCGTTTGGCTAATGCAAGACCTTCAGAAAATTTACCTATATAAACATAAGTAGGTGAAATAATTATATTGCCATCTAAGTCTAAGAGTCCAAAACGATTATTATTAGAGACGCGGATTATACAATTAGATTCAACACTAGAGAAATCGTATTTGAATGGAATCTTTAAATTTCCAGAAGTATCGATCAAACCATATTTTTTAATATTATTTGACTGACTAGCAAAAGGATTCATACTAGAACTAACTCTCAGCTTATATACACTTGCTAAACCGTTGGTATATCCAAGAGCTTCAATATTCGGAAAAATATTTTCTCCCATTTCAATAGATACTTCACCTTGCAAGTTTATATATCCGCTGATGCCATAATCTCCATTAAAACCAACAAAGGAAGCTAATCCTTGACGAAATCCATTAACTTGCGAATAGTAGTTTTCATTTACGTAAGAACCATTTTCATTGATAAGTTTCCATTTATCCCCGGATAAGACAAAGGCACGATTTTCTGAAAAGCCCTTTATCTTATCAAAAATTGGTTGGTAAACTAGTGATCCAGCACTATCAATAACACCTTGTTTCCCATCAACTGTGATAATTGCCAAATTATTGGCGAATGGGAATGCGGCTTCAAATTTTGGTTCAATTACTATATTGCCTTTAACGTCAATATATCCCCACCTTCCGTCATCCAATGACTTAAATGCTGCTAAACCTTCCGAAAACTGGCTAACCTCCTTAAATTTTTCTTGAATAACAATATCCCCATCGAGATTTATAAATCCCCATTTCTGATTAATCTCGACTGGAAAGAGCTGAGAGTCTTGAAAATAAGATTGAGTCTCTTCTTTCAATTGTATGTTTGAGGAATTACAAATCTGTGTCAATTGGGTAGGAAGAGGGACAGTACAACCAAGCGTTAAAAGTGAAAGTGTAATAGCTATAAATTTTCTTGATGGCTGACTCATGGACTCAAAGTAAAACCTTAGTGTAAGAGATCTAAAATTATTCCAATATCTTCAAATTAAAATTGGTTGGCAATAATTCTAACTCCTTATGATAAAAATTAGGTAAGTAAGTGGCCATAAGTAAACGTATCTCTGAATTACTGAATTACTGAGATGATTACCTGGCTGGTTATGGCATTTTTAATAATTTCGGTCACCTACTTAATCAAAAACGGTTTCCTATAGGAGATTTTCGTAACTACTATATTCATTCTTTTTCACATCAGAACTGAAATTTTTCTGTAGAAGAGCCTATAGATTTCAACTTAGACGTGGGATAATTTGGAACTTTTAGGGATTGCTCAAGCAGTTCATGAAAGAGAGTTGGAGCGCACTCTGATTGCTCGGCCGAAGGATTTTCTAATCGAGCTGGGCTATGGCTTTTGCTTCATTGGTAATCAGTATCGACTGGTGTTAGGAGATAACGAGTATTTCCTGAATTTACTTTTCTATCACCGCTTTTTGAAGTGCTTGGTGGCGATTGAGCTAAAGACAGGGCGGTTTCGACCAGAGTACGCAGGGAAGATGGATTTTTACCTGGAGGTGCTCAACGACCAGGAGCGGGCACCCGGTGATAATCCAGCGATCGGCATTATTCTATGTGCTGAGAAGGATCGGCTGGAGGTGGAATTTAGCCTGAAATCAAAAGCGAATCCAATTGGTGTGGCAACCTATCAGCTGTTTCCCGAAGTGCCGGAGGAATATAAGGGTATGCTACCCACCGATGACGATTGGCAAAAGTTACTAGAGTCAGCATTATCAGAAGAAGAACAAACCAATTAAGAAAGCCTCTAGACAGGCTTAAAAACTCTTTTAAGAGGATTTTATTATAAGCCAGAGTACAATGGCATTAATAGCCTGGGAAGACGATACAACAGCAATTAAACACTAACTTTTGCCTAATAATTAACATAAGTCTTAAAAAGAGGCTAGACTTATCGATATAAAAGATTAATAGCTATGGCATCAGTATCGATGACCATCAGTTAGTTGGCTCCAACATCATTGATGGTGACTTTTCAAACTGGAATGACCAGTACCAGTTTGCCTTAGCCAATGAGCTAGGTGGGGGTCGACCCTGGCTCGGTAGTTATGACCTGGTGGCGGTTTACAACCAAGCCTTTGATGCTAGCGAAGTTGCACAGAACTATCTTGCGGGTGCTGATATTTCTGTGCCTGTCGGCTTTTAAGAATGCTTGAGGGCATTTCCATAGCGATCAAGGATGATGATATCTGGGCCGATAGCGCATATCTTTCGATAGCGATGATCACGGCTTAAATGGCCATGGTCATGGCAACTGTGCGATCCGATAGCAAGCTCATCAAGGCGGTACCTGTACAAACCTCATGTGCTCGATCCTATCGCTATGGAGGGTTCTTAATGGCCTGGGCGTAGGAATTCTGGGGTTTTAGGGTTTAGAGTGAACCGACATCGATGTCCTGAATGGTGGGATTGGCATCATGCCACTATCACTATTCAGGGCTCGAATTGTTGCAACTTAGATCAGCGCAGGTTTTTTCCACCAAGCTCTCTGGCACATTTGTCCTGTTCATGACCGGCAAGGCTTTAAGTATGCTGAAGCAAGTGCTGCTGAGCTAACGGCACAACTGTTAATTGATGATTTTGTCAATAGTGATTGGTGGCGTTGTAAAAAGTTGTTGTAAGAACAATCTACCTGAGCATGAATTTTATGTAAGTATTTCGATGGATTTTGCCTAAAAGAGGACTGCTAAGGCTGTAGTAGATGAAAAAGTTGGGTAGTGAAAGCCTCAGTTTTAAAGACTATGTATAGTTCTGTTGAGATTCTTACCGATCTTTTGTTGAGGTGGATGTTCTTTTTGTAGAATTTTCGACGATTTGTTCAAATGAGTGCACAAGCTACATAGTAAAGCAACCGCTACATACGTAAATTTATTTGCCCTCCAGCAGGAAACTATTGTTAGGACTTCTTAGTCACTAAAGTAGGTTGGGCATTATCACTACAGTGTTTTTTCGGAAAGCTGTTTGCTAATTGCTCTAGCAGTATGAGAGGCTAAAACTTTAGTCTGCCACTACTGCTTGGGGACTATTGTTGCTGTGCTTGTGTGGGTATGTATGTATTCTCATCGGTTCTTTATTATCCCATTAAGTTTATTCGATGAGTTCATGCAAGGCACGGAGTGACTATTACAGCAGTGGTATAACGCTATTGGAATGGTTGTTCAGGTGTCATCTCCCTTCACCAACAGGCCTTCAGGTTGACAGGCAAATAGTTCCTTGTATAGGACATTTGAATGATTGTTCTTGTCTTCGACCTCAGTTGTGAATGTTTTTGTATTAGTCGTAAGGTAGCCTTCTGGAAAATCATGCAGTACCAAGCTTCTGTCGTCACTTCAGACCATAATTTCAAAGACTCTTATACAAATGTATCTGCCCTAACTACCGATAAAGTGCCTAAGGTCAATATATTAGACGTTGAGATTGACAACCTTTCCCGACAGGAGCTATTAGAGCGTTTAGATGCTCACGGCGGAGTTGTGGTTACACCCAATGTGGATCACTTGATGAAACTGCAACACGATACAGACTTTCGTGACGTGTACAAGGCTGTGGACTATCGCGTTTGTGATAGCAAGATCCTGATGTATGCGGCTCAATTTTTAGGTACGCCCATATGTGACAAAATCTCAGGCTCTGACTTGTTGCCCTGGTTTTGTGATTATCACCGCGAAAATCCTGACGTGAAAATTTATTTGTTGGGTGCGGCTCCTGGTGTTGCCAAGCTGGCTCAGCAGCGTATTAATGAGCGTATTGGGCGTGATATTATTGTTGAGGCTCACTCACCTTCCTATGGCTTTGAGAAGAACCCTGAGGAGTGCGAAGCAATTATAGAGCGCATTAATGCTTCGTCTGCGAATGTCTTAGTTGTTGGTGTTGGTGCGCCTAAGCAAGAAAAGTGGATTGTGAAGCACAGAGAGAAACTATCCACCATTAAGACATTTTTGGCAGTCGGTGCAGCTATCGATTTTGAGGCAGGTCATAAGCCTCGTTCTCCTGAGTTTGTGACTGAGTTGGGTCTTGAGTGGTTGTACCGAACAATGTCTGAGCCTAAGCGTCTGTGGAGACGTTATTTGATTGAAGATATGCCTTTCTTTGGTATGGTGTTTCAACAGTGGTTAGCTAAGCGAAAGAAGCGAAAGTCAGTTTAAGTGTATTGTCAGAAAGCATTTGGAGGCTACGCCTAACTGCTACGTACTAATGCCATTTCATCACGATAAAGCCCTGAAATGTCTGTAGACATTTCAGGGCTTTTCTCTATTTTGTTAGATATAGCGCACTGCTGGATGAATATCTCCAGAGGGAAGGTTGTGCCAATCTAGATGTTCTGTTGTTATTTTCTGTTTTTTGAGAATGTTGTTGAGGAGATGGGGCAGTGGAAATGAGTTATAGCTCTTCTATGTATGCATCCTGGCCTTGGAGGTTTCGTAATGATGGAGAGTTGCGGTCAATAATATACGGGAATTGACCTGTTACTAAGGGGACAATAAGTCGGCTGGTGTGAGGTGCTTCGAGGGCATATAGCATGGCTTGGGCGGTTGCGATCGCACCCTCTCCTTGCCAGCGTGTTAACCAAACATGAACTTGATCTGTTGTGGATTTATCTTCTGTAGGTATCGAGGAGACGGCAAACATATTATTGCCGGGATCGATCACCATCCGCTGGGAAATACCTGTTTTGAGAACAGAAAATGCCTGGGTAGTTACGGTCGCCTTGACAGTGTTTTCTGTTAAGCTGCCAGCACTTTGAGCATCACCCCAGATCAGTAGCTTATCGCCTACTTGAGAATCTACGTGACCTTGGGTTGCTGTCACAATAGCCAAAACAACAGGGCCTTGGGATAGTTGATTTAAGAGGCAAGAAAACAATTCTAGTGAAGACGTTTTGGGATCAACCGTCATCTGAGTCATAGATAAAAAAGCTCTCTCGTTAGCAGAGCGCTACTATTGTGTGGGCGATTGGGACGGATTAGTCTATCTAAGCTAAGGCGAAACGTAAAGATATATTATGGCAATCATCCTTAAAAAAGACATCCTTTGTTCTGTTACAAGGGACAGTTAAAAAAGGTGACCTTACCGTTCCCTTTATAGTTTTCAAGTTGATTATGGGACAGACAGCAAAAAAAATTGGCATTATTGGCGGCGGTCAACTGGCCTGGATGATGGCCGCTGGCGCTAAAACTTTAGATTTGAGTTTGATCATTCAAACGCCAGAGCAATCTGATCCCGCCGTTGCCATTGCTGATCATGTGGTTTTTGGGGCAGTGGCTGACGCCGATACAACGGCTATCCTGGCCAAGCATTGTGATGTCATTAGTTTTGAAAACGAGTTTATTGATCTACCAGCGCTGCAACTCCTTGAGAAGCAGGGCACTCAGTTTTATCCTCAGCTGAGCTGTTTGGAACCACTGTTAGATAAATATGATCAGCGGTTGTACTGTCAGAGTTTGGGGTTGCCCTCTCCTAAGTTTGTCGCGCTAAACTCAAAGGCCGATCTGCCCCAATTGGAAACTAGCGTTGCTACTGTTGGATTCCCTTTGGCCCTCAAAACCCGTCGCCATGGATATGACGGTCAAGGCACCTTTATTTTGCAAGACCTGGATTCTGTCAAAGCTACCTGGGCAAAACTCGGCTATCAGCCAATTCTATTAGAGGCCTTTGTAGCATTTGAGCGAGAACTGGCAGTTATGGTCGCCCGTTCTCAGACGGGTGAAATCGCCCTCTATCCTGTGGTTGAATCCCAGCAAATTGATCAGGTCTGTCGCCGTGTGATTGCACCAGCAGATGTTGGCGATCCCGTGTGTCAGCAAGTGGCTCACATTGCCACTACGTTATTAACTCAGCTTGGCGTAATTGGTATGTTTGGGATTGAGCTATTCCTAACCGCTGATGATCGCGTTTTGATTAATGAGATTGCCCCCCGTACCCATAATTCGGGGCACTACACTCTGGATGCTTGTGTGACGTCCCAATTTGAGCAACAGCTACGGGCAGTGAGTGGACTATCACTGGGATCGTCTGATCTTAAATGCTCTCAGGCTCTGATGATCAATCTTCTTGGATTTGAAAGTTCCACATCAAACTATAGAGAACAGCGGGCGGCTTTAGCCGCATTGCCGAATGCCCAAGTCTATTGGTATGGCAAAGGGGAATCTCGTCCGGGACGAAAATTAGGTCATGTCACGGTGACATGCGATCGCGTCCATACCCGCGATCAGCTCAACCAACTCATTCATCAGATAGAAGCCCTCTGGTATCCCGAATCCCCTTAAAACGTGGGGACGTTCCATGGAACGTCCCCACGTTTTTGGGTTCTATTTGAAATAGTGATTGAGGTGAGGAAAACCGCTCAATCATCTCTATCGATCAACCCTTGTCGATTTACCAGGACAGTTGGTTATGATGACTCTAGTTTCACTACGACGTTGGTGACTGCCAACAATGTTTCTTGATCTATGCTTTTCACTTAAGGGCATCGAACAGGATCGCGGTGGCAGTATACCGGGCTTGTACCCGGAAACTATAAATCGCGACCACGGGCCCACCTGGATTTTCCAGGTCAAAAACTGAGGTAAGACGGCGTTGCGGTGAAACTTTTAAGATTTGAAAAGCTCTTGGTCGTTAGATCAAGAGCTTTTTGCTGTGGGGTTCACTATCCGGTAGTATTATTGATACTGTTGGTGGGTACAAATATACTATCCCATGGTTCAATACACGATTCCTCAAAGTCCCGAAAATGTATTGATCACCGTTTCTGGACGTGATTCGGCAAAAGCCCGTGAAAAGGCAATGGATCAGCTTCTAGAGATGATGGGTGATGGTAAGCTAACGGCTGATTTAGATGACGGCTTTACCCCAAAGGATTTTATTGAAGTGAAAGAACAAAAGACAGAACCCACCGCTGAGGAAAATGCAATTGTTGATGCGGTGCAGATCCTGAGTAGCTTGGCTAACTTAAAAATTAAGGTGCAGGGATCCCGCAGTGAAGCTTTGAAAGTAAGAGAATTAGTAGATTTACTGTTTACTGATGATGTCATTACTGATGAGCAGCTGGAAGAATTAAAGAATGGTTTTAAGGTGCTTAAAACCTTTGCCCAAAGTAATTTGCGCTATCGTGATGCGCGAGCTAGTGCAGAAGAAGCTCGAAAGATATTGGATGAAGCCCTTGGTAAATAGGGGATGAAAATTAACGGTGTAGAGGCGTTACATGCACCGTCTCTACATTGTTTTTCCCCTCTGAATACGGCCTAAGGGTAAAGGCGATCGCTATCGTTATCAATAAAGTAAAGACGCCCATGGCCAGCAATGTGAGATTGAGGCTGGTCGCCTTCTGGAACAGTGATCACTCGGAATACATAGATGCCATCGAAGCGTGGATTACGCTGTGGACGTAAGCCGATGGTTACTTGTCTGCCTGGTGTAACGGGCGGATTAAATTCTACCGTTACAGCTTTGGTGTCTTCGTTGACGGAAATATTACCCAAACCTAGTTCACTTCTCTCGTCTCCGGCTGTTTCTGAAAAGGCTACGGTCTGATCTAGTCGATAGGGTTGGAGATGGCGGGTTAGATTTTGGGGCTCAATCACCACACGTTGCAAGGCGGCATCTGCATTGGCAGGCAGATCGAGGGTAAAGAAATACGTGGCATTACGACGCATGACTGAGTCGTTGGTCGTAAACGCATTGAGGAATTGAGGGGGTTGTAAAAAAGCTGTGGTGCCGTTGGCTAACTCAACAGCCTGGGCGGTGTGGGTTAATGCTATTGCTGCGATTGTGCCGATTGATAGCGCTAACCACCTAGTTTTCATGACTCAGTCCTTCAATGTTGATACCCTTATTTTGGAAAATTTTATTGGAATTGTGGGGATGGCCTGATATAACCAAGGCTGGCGATTTATGGCGGAAGCCATAATAGTGGATAGGTTCGGTGTTCCATAGGTTTGAGTATGACGATGTGTTACGGCCCTGAATTACTAGCGCCAGCAGGCACATGGGACTGTGCTAAAGCTGCAGTGGAGAATGGTGCCGATGCGATTTATTTTGGCCTGGATCGGTTTAATGCGCGGATGCGATCGCAAAATTTCACCGAAGCCGACCTGCCCGAACTCATGGCATTTCTCCACAGCCGTGGTGTGAAGGGCTACGTCACTTTTAACACGCTGATTTTTCCTGGCGAACTAGCAGCAGCAGAACGCTACCTGCGCACCATGATTTCTGCGGGGGTGGATGCGGCCATCGTTCAAGACGTGGGCATGTGCCGACTAATTCGCCATTTATCCCCTGACTTTCCGATTCATGGCTCTACCCAAATGACGGTGACCTCAGCAGCGGGGGTGGAGTTTGCCAACAATCTTGGAGCCCAGTTAGTTGTTCTTGCAAGAGAATGTTCTCTTAAAGATATTGAGAAAATACAACAACAAACAAAAGATATTGCATTGCCGCTAGAGGTGTTTGTTCATGGAGCTCTATGTGTTGCTTATTCAGGGCAATGTTTGACCAGTGAATCTCTCGGTGGACGGTCAGCCAACAGAGGTGAATGTGCCCAGGCCTGCCGTATGACCTACGATATGAAGGTTGATGGAGAACTTGTCGATCTAGGAGATAAGCAATATCTTCTCAGCCCTCAAGATCTCTCTGGACTGCCTGTGTTGCCAGATTTAATTAAGTCTGGGGTGAGCTGTTTGAAGATAGAAGGACGATTGAAGGCCCCAGAATATGTTGCCAACGTTACCCGTGTTTATCGTCAAGCATTAGACCGGGCGTTGCAGACGGTCTCTCCAGCGATCGCAACAGAAAAGGTATCTCTGAAGCTAGGTAATCGACCCATTTCCTATCAGCCAACGGCAGATGAACGCTATAACCTGGAGATGGCCTTTTCCCGGGGTCTGTATACAGGCTGGTTTCGCGGTATCAATAACCAGAAATTAGTCCATGCCCGGTTTGCTAAGAAGCGGGGAGTATACCTGGGGGATGTGGTGCGGGTGACCAGGCAGCAGGTGGAGCTACGGCCCAAGGTACCGGTTAAGGCTGGGGATGGCATTGTGTTTGACTCTGGGCATCCCGATACGGACCAAGGTGGGCGGATTTATGGGGTGGAAGATCGGGGGCGTACTGTCTGTCTGAGCTTTTCTAAGCACGGCATTGATTTGCGTCAGGTTAAACCGGGCTATAAAGTTTGGAAAACCTCTGACCCAGAGCTAGATAAGGTCCTACGCCAGAGCTACAGCGGTGAGCAGCCCCAGGTTCAGCAGCCCATTGATATCGAAGTGCATGGTGTGGAGGGAGAGCCGGTGGTTGCGATCGCCACCGATCCCCAAGGCCACATTGCCAGGGCTACATCTGCAAAGCGGCTGGAATTGGCTCGTAATCAGCCTCTGACGTCTGAAAAGTTGGTACAACAACTTTCTCGGTTAGGGAACACTCCATTTCAGTTAGGTGCTTTGACTAACTATCTGGCGGCAGGGCTGATGGTGCCAGTGAGTGAGCTGAATCGCCTACGTCGGGATTTGGTGGAGCAATTGTTGGAGCAGCGGATGCAGCCGCAGGCTTGGAAGCTGGAGGTAACGCATACCTATGGGGATTTGTTGCCGGGGGGGTTGGGGTGCGGCAGGGCAGAGCAATTGGTGGAGGCGTCGGGTGTCGGGGTTTCGGAACAATCTGCGGGTTTGTTGGGTTTTGGGGACTCAATCCAACCTACGTTACTGCCTCTTGTTCGTAATTTTGCTCAACTTCGGGCGGTTTTGGCGGCGGATATTACGACGGTTTATTGCGAGCTGGAAAACCCGGTGCGCTATCGGGACGCAGTGGCGCTTTCCCGTGAGCTGAATCCTAAGGCCCAAATCTATGTTGCTCCACCTCGGATTACCAAGCCAGGCGAACAATACATTCTCAAACAGGTGCACCAGTCGGACGCCGATGGTTACCTGGTGCGCAATTACGACCATCTAAAATTCTTTGCCCACCAGCCCTGCATCGGAGATTTTTCCCTGAATGTGGCTAATCCGATTACGGCAGATTATTTCAAGACTCGATTTGGTCTAGAACGACTGACTGCTAGCTATGACCTGAATATCTCGCAGCTACTGGACCTGCTGACTGCCACACCCGCTGATTGGTTTGACATTACGGTGCATCAGCATATGCCGATGTTCCATATGGAGCACTGTGTCTTCTGTGCGTTTCTATCTGATGGGACTGACTTTTCCAACTGTGGTCGCCCGTGCGAGAAACATGAGGTGGTACTGTGCGATCGCACGGGCACTGAGCATGTTCTCCAGGCTGATGCAGGCTGCCGAAACACTCTTTACAATGGCGTTGCCCAAACCGGTGCAGAATTTATCCCTCGCCTGATTGAGCAGGGAGCACGTCACTTTCGCATTGATTTTCTTAACGAGACACCGAACCAGGTCCAGCAGATTCTTAGCTGCTATCAACAGCTGCTAAGGGGGGACATAACTGGGCGTCAGCTTTGGCAAACCCTACAGCTATCTAACCAACTTGGTGTTACTCGGGGAACTCTGGAAAATCGCAGATCAGCATAATTTGGGTAACCGTCTCATCAGTGCCGTTGGCTGAGCGAAGTCGAAGCCAACACCCCCAGCCAGCATCTCCTTCGACTCCGCTCAGGGGACGCTTACTAATTTTGTGACTTAAACACGTTCTTATGAACGCCTTAAATTGATGTCAAGTCAGCATTGATTGTGATTTAGATCATGTTTTTGAATGCATCAAAATTGATGTATTTGATACTTTTTAGCTCTACTTTCAAAGATATCTGAATCTAATAAATAACCCCGACATTGCTGCCGGGGTGGATTACACATAGTGGGTTTCATATAAGGTGTGCCCTAAGCACATATTCAATGTAATTAATTTCTGTACCCAACACCGTAAATACCCCGTAAATTTGCTTAAAGACTGGCTAAAGTCATCTGGCTATTTGTTTTCTCTATCCTTGAAACCAATGTAGAAAGGGGGATCTACTTTTTGTTGCTTGAATATATCAAGTTTATTTTTTATTAGTCGGTGTTCAGAAATAAGTGTGTAAATTGTGACTTAGATCACCATTCTGAACGATTTTAATTAATGTTATTTATCATGTTTTACGCATTTAAATGGTGATGGATAGATAATGAATGTCATTATTTAAACCCAATAAATAACCCCGACATTGCTGCCGGGGTGGGTTACACATAAGGTGTTAAATATAGAGTGTGTTGCAATAACAAATCTAACGTAACCAATTCTTAGGCACACTACCGTAAAACCACGATAAAACTTTTTAAAGAAAACCTAAAGCCAATTTTAGTGATGGCTTTAGGCCTGTAGATCAAATTGAGAATGATCCTTTGTTTGCGTTTTTGCAATGGCTGATTCTAAAGGATGAACCGGTCTAGGGCCATTGTTAAAATGGCTGTTTTTTAATTAACCAAAGGTTCTACCATTCCAGCCCCACATTGCACCTGCAGAGTCGGCGAATTCAATGTAGGTGCGATCAGGAGGCACCCCTAGTGCGGCCTGTACCTGGGCACAAAACTCCTGGCTCATGGTTTTAGTTTTACTGCCCATGGTGCCAACACTTTTGATTTCGATGTAGCAGGTGGGAGCGGTGCTACCTCCGAAGGTCATGGGAGTGCTGGGTTGAAATGCAGTCATGACATAGGATTCAGGCTTGCCCAAATGTTTTGCCAGGCTAGCTGACAGCTGTTTGAGCATGTCTTCCACAGCGCCTTTAGAGGGGGCTTCGACGGAGGTTTGAACTTTGATTAAGGGCATGGGTATTGCAGAATAAACAATCGATGTTATTGGGGTGAAAGAGTCCTTGGTTTTGCGTTTTTAGTTCTTTGCCTCTATTGGGTATAGACCTTGCTAATTCCTTGAACTCAAAATTAAAAACTCAAAACTCAAAATTCCACTACCCTCCGTAGTTCCAGCCGGTCGTGGATAGCAACAACGCATCGCCTTCACGATGAATACCTGCGCCGATGACTTCGCCAACAAAGACGGTGTGGTCGCCATGTTCAACGGTGCTGATCACGTTGCACTCGACGTAGCCCAGGGTGTCTTTGATGATGGGGCAGCCGGTTTCAGGACCAGGGTAAAATTCGATGTCTTCAAATTTGTTGCCGACACGACGTAGGGGTTTGAAGAAGTTTTGAGCTAACTCTTTTTGGCCATCTTCTAAGATGCTGAGGGCAAAGACGCCGCTAGCTTTGATCATGGCGTGGGAGGTGGAATCGGCTTTAACGCAGTTGACAACCAACGGTGGGGCAAAGGATGCCTGCATCACCCAGCTAGCGGTAAAGCCATTGACTTCTTCGCCGTCTTTGACACCACAGATATAGAGCGCATGGGGAATTTTGCGCAGCATCGTCTTTTTGGCCTGTTCGTCGAGCATTGCATTCACCCTTTAATGTTGTGTACAACGCTTCAGTTTAAACGAATTAAATTGTTCAAAAACGGTAAATGTTTATGAGGGGATGGTTTATCTCACAACTTGGCCCATGTAGTTGCCCCAGAGCCGGGCGGCTTGTGAACTGCTGCTGTTGGTGGGGGTGTTATCGTCATTGCCCAGCCAAATGCCAGTGACTAAATCATTGTTAGGGACAAAGCCCACAAACCAAAGGTCAACGCCATCGTTAGTGGTGCCAGTTTTGCCAGCCTCGCCTAACCCTAAATAGGCGCTACGACCGGTGCCGCCATTAATGGTGCCTCGCATAAAAGAGGTCATGGTGCGAGCCGTATTGGGTCTAAGAACATCGCGATCGCGATCGGCACTGTTATCAAGGGAAAAGTCGAAAATGACCCGGCAGGTACTGGGATCATTATTATCTTCACAGTCACTGCTATCCAACACGCGCTGAATCCCGTGGGGACGATTCCAGATACCATTGTTTGCGATCGCACCCACCGATCCAGTCATTTCTAATGGTGTCACCCCACTTTGACCGAGCACCAACCCTGGTACAGGGTCTAATTCCGATTCAATACCCATGGTTTGGGCCAAGTTCACAATATTGTCTAGACCAGCCTCACGCGCGACCCGTAGGGCGACTACATTTTCTGATAGAGCAAAGCCATCGTACATATCGAGCGCACCACCACCCGAACGACACCCCTGATAAAACTGACCACCCCAGCTCATATCGTTGCAGCTAAAACTGGTGCTAGCGGGAATGCCTTGTTCTAGAGCACTGGCATAGGCAAAAATTTTGAATGTGGAACCAGGTTGTCTAACAGCTTGAGAAGCTCGATTAAACTGACTTTGGCTATAATCTACGCCGCCGACGAGGGCCTGGATTTCACCCGTGGATGCTTTCAGGGTGACCAGGGCTCCCTGGGAAAAACCATGCTGGCCACCCAGGTTGGCAATGCCTGAGCGCATGGACGTTTCTGCCTGGCTTTGTATCGCTAAATCCAGGCTAGTTTCTACATAGAAATTACCTTCTTGGGCAAAGCTGATGCCCAGAACCTGGTCTAGCTCATCAAAGATATAACTATAAAAATATGGGGCCCGAATGCTCTGGAGCTGTTCCCGTGCTTTGGGGCTAATCTCAATGCGTGAGCGACGGGCACGGCGGCCGTCTTCCTGGCTGATCATGCCGAGGGCCACCATGCGTTCAATCACACGGTTGCGGTAGTCTAGCGCGTCATTGTAGCTCTGGACGGGGTTAAAGGCATTGGGCGCGGGCAAAATGCCCACCAGGGTGGCGGCTTCCTGGATATTTAAGTCTTTGGCAGACTTATCAAAGTAAAACTGGGAGGCATCCTCAAAACCATAGAGGTTATTGCCTAAATACACTCGGTTGAGATACAGCAACATGATGTAATTTTTGCTGTAAAACGTTTCCAGCTTGAGGGCGACGATCATCTCGCGAATTTTGCGCATGGCGCTATCGTCACTGCCCACATATTCCCGATAGATGTTTCGGGCCATTTGCTGAGTCAGAGTACTAGCGCCTTCTCGAATGGTGCCGCTTCTCAGGTTGGTTTTAGCCGCTCGAGCAATGCCCCAGGGGTCCACACCCAGGTGCCAGTAATAGCGAGAATCCTCTGACGCGACTACGGCTTGAGGCAAATATTTGGAATATTCCCGCAGTTTGGTTTTTTCGATGTGCGCCTGGTTCGTGATGGGATTCAGCAGCACACGATCGCCATTTTCATTGCCAAGGATGGAGACAGGTCCCTGAACTGATTCGGGTATGGGGCGAATCGGAATTTTGGGCCATTCAAGCGCAACTACCCAAAAGACCGTCAGAGCAACACTGCCAGTGATGCCATAGAGACCGTAGCGAATGGTTTTGAGATACCAGGGTGCTGGGTTTTGAAAGCGTACCGTAACGGCATCGCTCAGCTCGTTGGGACCTAAGCTCAGCACATCGCCATCTCGGAGCTTAAAGGTTTTCAGTCGTTTTTGACCGCAGTAGGTGCCGTTGGTGGATTTTTGATCCTTGAGAACAAACGGGTTGCCAGGCTGGTTGCGATCGCGAGTCAAGGTCAAATGAGTCTGACTCACCAGTGGACTGCGCACTACAATGTCACAGTTTTTAGAACTACGCCCCAGCACATAATGATCGCCCACCAGGTCATACACCTGTCGCTGGTTGTCATAGTCCACCACCAGCTTAGGTACCCGAGCACCTGGTTTTAACGCCAGTTTGTTGAAATCTACCCGAGCCACATTCTGAATCACCTGGGTCATCGTGCCCAAGATGGTTCGAGGAGGCGTCGTCGATGAATTATGACGGGGTGGCTGAGTCATCCTTAGACGTAGAGTGTTTGAAAATGCGGATGTTCAAAATATGGGTTCACTATAACCCCTCAATCATTGACCCCTGATCTAGCTATTACAGCTACAGCTAACACACCCAGAATTGCGGATAGGAATACGGCCTATTTTAGGCCGCTTATAAAAAGGTGGCGTGATTTTCCCGTAGTTTTTGTCTAGGGACGTTTTGGTTCGTGTTTTGGTGTCAACAAAATAGCAATTAACAAACAAATAATCCCTACATTGATCCAGATGTCTGCCAGATTGAAGACCGGAAATCGGGTAATGGGAAAGGCCTGAATAAAGTCCACTACTTCCCCTGCTTTGACGCGATCAATGCCATTACCCAAGGCTCCGGCTAAGATAAATCCCCATCCGGCCCGCTCCCAGCGATCTTCAATCCGAAACAAGAGACCATAGCCAGCAATTCCAATGCTCACGATAACTGACAACCACGGCAGTATCCAACGGCAGTTTTCTCCACTGCAAATACTCCAGGCCGCACCGCGATTTAGAACGTAAGTAAAATTTAGAGCCCCCGGAATAATCGTGACCGATTCGCCCAAATTAAAGTTCTGGACAACCCAATGTTTGGTGATTTGGTCTAATAAGAGTCCGATAAAAGCAGCCACCCAAAACAGGCGATTGATCTGTTTTCTCCGTAATCTGCCCATGTTGCTATGACGGTGCTGAAGCTAGTAGAACATGATCTGACGCATACCATAGGCCAGTACTGAAACTGCACAGACTAAAATTAGCTGTCCTGGGAAAGGTGCAATCGAGTACGTGAAAATGGCCTCTATTAATGATGGCGCATTGTCGCCTGTCCACTGTAATACATAGGCTAGGGGCAAATACACCAATCCCACTGCATGAATTGTTAGTAACCCCCCTAAACAGCTTAAGGCTAGGGTTTCTAGCTTCAGGGTTTCCCAGAACGCGAGGTATCCACAAACCCATGCTGCCGGGATAAAGCCCAACAAGTAGCCAAAGCTAGGCTCCCTGAGATAGCTCAACCCACCACCCTGGGTAAATACTTGCAGATCAAAGGCCTGGAATAGAAAAAGGCCCAAGCTCAGATAGGCGACCTGGGACAACGCAGCCGCATTTTGCCCCCCCAAACAGCCGATAAGCAATACAGCTCCCACTTGAAAACTCACGCCTAAAGAAAACACCTCCACACCGTTGGCCCAACTCCAAGGCCCATTGGTAATAAAGACCTCTAGCCATGTGCCTCCAATGGTTAGAATCAAGCCGATTAACGCCCACAGCAACTCTGCCGTTGCAAACACCTACATATTCCTCACGGCGACGGTGGCTTATTTTATCGTTTGACGAGAACGTTACTTTTTCTAATCTGACTGAAAGTAGACAGCCGAGCAGGTTTTAGACTGTTTACTTAATCCTTTTATACGGCTTTCTTTAAGAACTGACATGTTTCCCACTCATCGCCCCCGCCGGTTGCGCAGCCATCCACAATTGCGCCGTATGGTTCGCGAAAATGTTGTTACCACCAGTGATTTCATCTATCCGCTATTTGCGGTTCCTGGTGAGGGCGTTGCTAATGAAGTGAAGTCCATGCCCGGTGTTTATCAGCTATCGGTGGACAAAATTGTAGAGGAATCCAAGGAAGTCTACGACCTTGGGATTCCCTCAATTATTTTGTTCGGTATCCCTGAAGGAAAAGATGATGATGCCACCGGCGCATGGCATGACTGCGGCATTGTACAGAAAGCAACAGAAGCCGTCAAAAAGGCTGTTCCCGACCTGATCGTGGCGGTAGATACCTGTCTCTGTGAATATACTCCCCACGGACACTGTGGCTATCTAGAGGTGGGAGACTTGACGGGTCGAGTGCTAAATGACCCCACGCTAGAACTGCTTAAGAAAACAGCCGTTTCCCAGGCTAATGCAGGGGCAGATATCATCGCTCCATCTGGCATGATGGACGGCTTTGTAGGAGCTATCCGCTCAGGGCTTGATGATGCCAGCTTTGAGAATATTCCGATTATGTCCTATGCCGCCAAGTATGCATCGTCTTACTATGGCCCATTCCGGGATGTGGCTGAATCTGCCCCCCAATTTGGCGATCGCCGCACGTATCAAATGGATCCAGCTAACGGTAAAGAAGCGATCAAGGAAATTGAGCTAGATATTGCCGAAGGCGCTGACATGCTGATGGTGAAGCCAGCCCTTGCCTACATGGATATCATTTGGCGCGTCAAAGAAGCGAGCAATTTACCGGTAGCTGCTTACAATGTCTCTGGAGAATACTCCATGGTCAAAGCAGCAGCTTTAAATGGCTGGGTAGATGAAGAAAAGCTGGTAATGGAGACCATGATGAGCTTTAAGCGCTCTGGGGCTGACTTAATTCTGTCTTACCACGCTAAGGATGTTGCTCGTTGGTTAAAGGGGCAATAGAATGCGTTTTTCCAGCGTCATTGGTCTTAAGCCTGGTAGTTAGGCTGGCTGCGGCATTGAATACATAGAACCTAACCAGGATGACAAAACCTGATGCAGGCGTAACAATAATTAACGAACATCTCCGGTGGAGGTGTTCGTTATTTTTTGACTCTTTTTAGCCCACCTACTTGTTTTAGCCCTTGAGCACCTCTTCAGACGCTGTTTCCCATTCCCATGATGCCAATGGCCATGGCCATGCCGCCCACGGCCACACCCATAGTGAGGAATCTCTAAAACGCATTGTTAACCGCCTATCTCGTATAGAGGGGCATGTGCGTGGCATCAAGACAATGGTTTATGAAGGTAGACCTTGTCCAGATGTATTAGTACAAGTTGCTGCGGTGCGAGGAGCCCTTGATCGGGTGGCACGCCTCATTCTGGACGAACATCTGAGTGAATGCATCAGCCGTGCAGTCACTGAAGGCAATATTGAAGCTGAGCTGACTGAATTGAAAGCAGCCCTTGATCGCTTTTTTGATTAGGGGGTATGGACCTATATTTGGCTAATCATTCTGTAACCAGACTGCAATTAAATTTTCAGAAACCTTTGGCCTAAATTTCAAAAGATTTCGAAATGCTACAAAAAAGACACGTTGACACATTGTCATGAATCCTATGCAGAAATAGGTTTTTAGCTTTTTGGGGCCAAAAATCACTGTGGCTTGCCTGACTTCTGCGTAAAAAAATGTAATGTATTGGCTCATCAAAACGGTCTACGGTAGCAATTGTGGCGATGTCCCTATTTCCCAAACAGGCTTGATAGATACGTTTTGGAGACGTTGTTAACTCTATAAAGCCGTTCAAACTCGTTTAGCTCGTCGTCCTACGCGTACGGCGGACGATATTAAATTCATTTAACGTCGAGATATTTAGTATGAGCAGCAATTTAGCCGAGAAGCTCAAGAAAGGTACGCAGAAAGCGCACACAATGGCCGAGAATGTGGGCTTTGTTCGTTGCTTTTTGCGTGGCGTTGTTGAGAAGAAGTCCTACCGTAAGCTAGTGGCTAACTTCTACTATGTGTACGCTGCAATGGAAGAAGAGTTGGAGCGCCACAAGGATCATCCGGTAGTTTCAGCGGTCTACTACCCTGAGCTATACCGTAAAGAAACCCTTGAGACTGATTTAGCTTACTACTACGGTCCTAACTGGCAAGAGCAAGTTTCTATTTCTCCAGTGGGTCAATCTTATGTTGATCGGATTCGTGAAATTTCTAACGAGTCACCTGAATTGCTTGTAGGTCATTCATATACTCGCTATCTAGGTGATCTATCGGGTGGCCAGATCCTTAAGAGCATTGCCCAACGTGCCATGAACTTGGCGGATGATGAAGGTGTAGCGTTTTACGAATTTCCCACGATTCCCGATGAGGGCGCGTTTAAGAATAAGTACCGCAGCACTATTGATGCCGCCCCTGTTGATGAGGCGATGGCTGATCGCATTGTAGAGGAAGCTAACGATGCTTTTGGGATCAACATGCGTTTATTCCAAGAGCTTGAGGGTAACTTGGTTAAAGCTATTGGTCAGATGCTGTTTAATAGTTTGACTCGCGGTCGTCGTCGGGGCAGCACTGAACTAGTTGCAGCTGAATAGAGTTGATTGCTTATTAAGCTAATCAAGTTCTCAATTGCTTAGAAAATGGGCAGTATTCCTCCAGGAATACTGCCCATTTTCGTTTTAAGCTCTACAGTTGCTTGACTAAAACTTCCTATCAATTTAAAAAGTCGCTATCAGATATTTTTGAGGGCTTGTTCTTTGGAAAGTGCTCCTGTAGCATGAGGCTCAATTTATAAACTGCAAATCAGCTATTCTTAGTTTTACTTTGGGATGGTTTTGGCAGAAATAGTCAGGCAGGCTGGCTGTAATTTTACATTGAGTGCCAAAAAATACTTGATAAGTTGACCTTTTCTGCTATTTTTTGGTGGAGCGTGGGCAGGTTTGTTCTGTCTGTGTTCGGATCTGTGGTTTGCTTATGGAAGCCTGTAGATCTTTATTTGAATGTGGGTAACCACAGTGCGTTTTGAGTGATCATCGCTCTGGCGCATGGGGCGACGCTTAAAGTGAGGAGTAAACGAGTGGGTTTTGCCGTTAGGGCTGATCGAGATAAGAGTAATAGCGTTAAGAGCTCTAAGAAGCGAAATCTGGTATTACTGCATCCCGTCAATAAGACAGCTTCATCCTCGGTGGCGAGATATCCTTTTAAGGCTGCCGCGAATTCGGGTGCTCCGTCTGTGGCAGCAGTGCCCAATGAGGTGCACGCGCCTGCTGAGGTCAAGCAACTGCCTAGAGCGCCTCGGCTGCCGCTCGGCCTCAAAATTTTAGTGGGAGTGCAGCAGGGGTCTACTGTTCTGACCGGTGGCTTAGTTGCAACGGCCTTAGTGGTCTATAGCTGGACAGTTTATTTAGATAAAACCGTATCTCGTTCATTTCAGCGTTTGGAAACGCTCAAGGCCTCGATCCAACAGGTCACTACTGCCAATGCAACGTTGAAAAATAATATGGCTGAGCAGGCTGAGTCTCCCTCTGCTGGGTTTAAGCCGTTTGAGCCTAAGCGTGCTATCTTCTTGTCACCTGCTCCGGCGCGTCCATCAGTTGAGCCCTCTGTTGAGCCTGAAGCTCCTTCTCCCATGCCCCATCCCCTGGGTTATTAGGTCAGTGAGGTCTTTTGATGTGAGCGCCTTCTGTATGCTTATTGTGCTCGCCTAATATCTATGGTTACGCAGCCATCTAGTCCGGAGCGCCGTCCGTTTAGTCGTCGTCGCCCTCGTCATACGTCTTCACCACGATTTCGCCTTGTCACGGTCTGGGCCTTTATGGTGTTGGTGATGTTTGGCCTAAGTGCGCGTCTTGCTCGGTTGCAGTTAGTGGTTGGTGACCAACTTAAGCTCCAGGCTGAGCAACAGCGACAAAATGTACCCCAGGTTCCTCGGGCATCACGACGTCCGATAGTGGACCGTCAGGGGAATGTGTTGGCGGTGGATCGGATTGTTTATACCATCTATGCTCACCCCATGCTGTTTAGTCGCTCTCGCCAGGAGATGGCTGAAACCTTGGGAAGCGCCCTGGGTCAACCCCAAGATACGTTGCTGCAGCGTTTTCAAGAGCAGGAAACGGGTATTCAGGTTGCTGTAGATGTTTCAGAAGAGCTGACCAAGCGTATTCGTGATCTACGGTTAGATGGTTTGGAATTGTTGCCTAGTCAGCAGCGCTTTTATCCACAGCAAACATTGATGTCTCAGCTGGTGGGGTATATCAATTTGGAAGGGCAACCCCAGGCTGGCTTGGAGTACATGCTGCAGGATCGGCTGCTGTATAAGCTGGATAATGTGCCATTGCCCCATACGCCGAAACAGTTGCCTAATCGTGATGGGCTCAGGCTACAGCTGACTGTGGATAGTCGTTTGCAGCGCATTGCTCAGCGAAATTTAGAGGCAACTGTCCGTCAATATGGGGCCAAGCGGGGGGCCTTAATTGTGATGGATAGCCGTAATGGGGCTGTGTTGTCGTTGGCTGTGACGCCCACCTATGACCCTAATCGCTACTATGAGGCGAATGTTGCGCAGTTTAGGAATTGGGTGATCAGCGATCTGTATGAACCGGGCTCAACTTTTAAGCCTATCAATGTTGCGATCGCACTCGAAGAAGGCTTAATTGCTCCTGGTGACTACGTCTATGACGAAGGTCGTCTGCAATATGACCGATGGACGATTCAAAATGTTGATTATCAAGCCGTGGGAGGACGGGGATCCATCACCATCACTGATGTTTTGCGCCATTCCAGCAATGTGGGCATGGTTCACATTATGGAGCGGTTAAAACGCTCGACGTACTACGACTGGCTGGCACAATTAGGGTTAGGGAATGCAACGGGCATTGAGCTTCCTGCCGAGGCCACCGCCCAGCTCAAAAGTCGCTCTCAGTTTGTTAACAGTGAAGTGGAAGCTGCAACCACGTCCTTTGGCCAAGGATTTTCTCTCAATCCGATGCAGTTGGTACAGCTCCATGCTGCTTTGGCCAATGGCGGTGAGTTGGTAACACCCCATTTGGTCAGGGGGCTGATTGACCAGGAAGGAAACCCCACGTGGCAGCCTCAGCGACCACCTGCCAAACAAGTGTTTTCTAAAGACACGACCCAGGCAGTCCTCCAAATGATGGAGGCCGTTGTGGAATCTGGGTCTGGTAAAACGGCTCGCATCGCCAACTATAGGCTAGCGGGTAAGACAGGGACTGCCCAAAAAGCCAATGAATATGGTGAATATGGCGATGGTCGCATCGTTAGCTTTGTGGGCATTGTGCCAGGGGAGAATCCCCGCTATGTGGTGCTGGCTGTGATCGATGAACCTCTGGGTGAAGATGCCTATGGTTCAACGGTAACTGCGCCCCTGGTTAAGTCGGTAGTTGAGTCTCTTGTGGTGATGGCGGGTGTTCCTCCTTCAAGGCACGCGGAGTAAATAGGATCTTTTCTAACTCACGGGTGGCTCGTTCAAGGTTGTCGTTGACGATTTGTATATCAAACTCTTCAGCAGCTTCAATTTCAACGTTGGCCCGCGCCAGACGTTTTGCGATCGCATCTTCCGAATCTTGACCCCGCTGACGAATGCGATCTTCTAGTTCCTGGAGGCTGGGGGGCAAGACAAAAATCTGCTGTGCTTCTGGTAGCGTGGCGCGCACCTGACGGGCCCCTTCCAACTCAATTTCTAAAATCACCACATTGCCATGGGAAATCATCGCTTCTAAGGGTTGACGCGGGGTGCCATAAAAATTACCCGCAAATTCAGCCCATTCCAGTAGTTGATTTTGTTCAACCATGGCTTTAAATTCCGGGCGTGAAACAAAGTAATAATGTTTACCATGCTCCTCACCTGGACGAGGTTGGCGAGTGGTTGCTGAAATCGATAGCTGAATGTCCGGATGATGCTTGAGCAACTGGCGTAGTAACGTTCCCTTGCCCACGCCACTGGGGCCTGTAAAGACAATCAGTTGCCCTACGGTTGGAGACGTAACAACGATTTCTGAACTCAAGGGAACTGATATTGAAGGCATAACTTACAGAAAAAACTACGGAAATTTTACAGACCTATTCCTCCGATAGATCGAATAGCACCGTCTTCATGTAGCGTTCAGCCCAGACAGGATCAAATGCTTTTTCTAAAATGCGACGGGTTTTGTCATTTTGCTGCTGGTGGGTGCAGTAGTTGCGCTGACCTGCCAAGATCTCAGCCCGTTTATGGGGGGTGGGAGTCATGGCAACTGCTTGTTTACAGTGCAAGGTCAGGTAGTAGCGCACCTGCTCCAGAAAACGATGATTTTCCTGAGGACCTATGGGTTTTACAAAACAGCAATAGTCCGAAAAAATGTGGCCCCAGCTAGGGAGTTCCCGTGGATGGCTATAGCCGTTTGTTCCCTTACCCTTAAGGGCATGGGTATAGGCAATGGGCAAGCCGTTGGGATTAGTGGGGGATAAATCCACAACGGCTGCACTAATTTGCCCGCGACCGCAGACAATGTCACAGCCAAACATCGGTAGCCCATACTCAAGGCGAGGAAACATTACGCAGTGCAGAATGTCGAGATTGGGACCCACCTTCGCTAGTTCTAGGTGAAGTTTACGAAACTCTGGGGTTTGATAGCAGGCATTTTCAATGACAAGTCGTTCGCCTTCTAGACGGCTTTCTACATAGCCCAGATCGTTGGGGAGATTGTAAGGCGAGAGGACAAGATGGTGTTGCCAGGTCTCTTCAATGATGTCAGCCAACTCACAGATGACAGAGTTTTGATGCTGACGGATGGAGTACTTTACCGTAATCGACATGGATGAGCGTTCAGTTCACCTTATAAACAGATTGGACTGCACCATTGAAAAACGGTATCGTCGCGGGTGGTGTGATAAATCAAGTTTACAGTAGCGTAAAGGTCTCAGGCAGAATCAACTACCTATGATCCAATTCGTCACCTTATTCCTGATGTTGACTTTTTTTTAGGGAAAAGATTGGTACTTAGTTGTTGTGCTTATTAGGGCATAACACGGGCCACGTAAGCATTCCGATCGTCGGATACTGCCAAGGCCTAAGCCTCCACTTCTGTTGCCCCACTTCAACATCACACACATTTTTCCTACGCTATGGTGGCCACACAACTCAAATCTCGCAAAGTTTTGGGGTTAAATCAACGTCAGTACGAAGGGCTTAAAACAGCACTCCAGCTTAATCTCAGACGCCAGCTTTTGATTGCGGTCTGCGATAGCAACACATTGAAGACACAGCTGGTCTCCAGACTGCAAGCGGATTTAACAGCAGCGGATAATACCCTGGATGATTTTGGGACAGTAACCTTAGCGAAGCTTGCCTTTGATCCGAGTCAGCCCGATTTGATGCTACAGCTGGTGCATTGGCTAAAGCAAGCGCCCAAACCCACACCCCATCTACAGATTGTTGGTTTAGAGGCGATGACCCACCAGCCGATGCGATCGCAAAATCACTTTTTGCGATCCCTTGAAAATATTCAATCTTTGCTCCCCCACCTTGAAAGCAGCTTGGTGCTGTGGCTGTCATGGCCCTGGTATCGCACATTGCAACAGTCTGCCCCTGAGTTTTGGCAGTGGCGTAGTGGTGTGTTCACCTTTGTGGGTGAGCCTGTGTCCTCTGCTCCAGAGATTGCTAATACCGGCCACCAGGTGACGGATGCGCTTTATGGAGGGGTGTCCACTGCTCAAAATGCTGATATCTGGCAGATTCTCAGTGAGGATTTGGCTCAGAGAGACCAGCAGCCCGCAGCGGCTAATGTTGCGGCTACTGATGTTGAGCCAGAACAGAGCCCATCCGTAATCGTAGACGTGACTACCCTGGAGAATCCTCTGGAAACACTCGCTCAGCTAGAAGAGCAGGGGGCCACACCTGAGGAGATTACCCAGGCTTACCATACCCTTGGCAATCATTATCGCGATCGCATTGAAGCTGGGGAAATGACCCCCAATCTATTGGCAACCGCCATTGAAACCTTTGAACTCTACCTAAACTGGTTGCCAACGGAGGATACTCAACGGGCTGCTGGTCTCAATGATTTAGGCACATTGCACTGGCTCAACGCTCAGCTCCAAGGTGAGCGTTCGGCCCTGGTTGAGGGCATGAACCGCAGTGTGAATCTGTATAGAGAAGGCCTGAGTGCCAATGGTGATGCAGAAACCACCAGCCGCCTGTACGGCAATTTGGGGGCAGTATATAGTGCCTTAGCCAATTACGACGACTCCATTACCCACCTGAAGGACGCTGTCACCGCCTATCGTCAGGCTCTACCATTTTGCTCGGCAGATAGCAATCCTGAAGAATATGGCACCTTGCAGAACAGCCTGGGCTCCGTGTACTGGAAGCTGGCCTACTATGAACAACCCAAGCCCCAGCTGCATCGGGCAATTGCCGCCTATAACGAGGCTTTGCGCTGTCATCACCCCGAAACGTCCCCATTAGAATATGCAGCGGTACAAAACAATTTAGGCATTGCCTACTGGAGTTTGTCGCGTCATGAACGTCCTATATTTTTACTCAAACATGCCATTGCCGCTTACCGGGATGCGCTGAATTATCGTACCCCCAGCACTGATCCGACGGCCTGTGCCAGTACCTATAACAATTTGGGCACAGCGTTTTGGGAATTAGCAAACCATCCTGAGGCACCAGCCGATCCTGAAGGGCGCTATAAGCAAAATGCTGTAATTGCCTATGAAGCTGCCCTCAAAGCCTCAGAATTAGCGCCCAATAATCTTGACCTCGCTTCGATTCGCCATTGCTTAGGCAGTATTTATGACAGAATGGCCCGAGCTACCGATAACAGAGCTCTGATTGTCGGTAACCTGGACCGTGCCTTAGTGCACTACGTCACTGCCCTCAAACAAATTACCAAAACGGCATCTAGCTATGAGCCCATCTTCAAAGCCTTGGTACGCAATGTTTCTGCCCACTATGAACTGCTAGGGTTAGATGGCCAGCAAAATGCCCTGAATAAGGTGCCCGCTGAAATTTTGCCTCAGGTAATGCTGAAGTTATAGGACACATTCCACAAATAACGATTTTGTCTAGAAACTATCTATCCCCTGTAGGGTCGTTGCATGCAACGACCCTACAGGAGGGTAATTAATTTGGGGTAGTTGCCAATTCTGGTGCGTTTTTGGACAATATTGCACGTAGTTCTTTACTGAGATCGTTATCGCTGCGGTGGGCTTCCCATTCGCCACTATGCTTAGAATCGAGTCGCCAGTGGCCATTGATATGATCACCATCCTCTGACACTGTTCCGGTGTATTGGATAGCGTAACTGGGAGTGTTGAAATATTTTTTTGTGAACGTCACATAGCGGCCAGTGATTTGTCCGTGTACCTGGGCTTCACCTAAGGGCCCATCATCCACAATGCGACCACTAATACTATTGTTCGCTTGGACAAAGGTGGCTTCAAACCGGGTGGGGGAGTTTGCCTGCCAGTAAGACCCTAGCCAGGGACCAGTTAACTCAGCCATCGCAGATGTCCTCGTGCAACACATTACCTATGATTTTGATGCAACTATCTTGATTTTGCAGGGACTGGAACAACCCACCACCGGGTGTGAAAATTGAAGAAATTCTCAATTTTGGTGGATGTGGACGCATGCTCGGTTTCACTAGGCTTGGGTCAACTCCTACTACTGGTTACCTCTGCTATGGCGCTATTTCTTATTTTTGCTCTGGTAGTGGCGTTTTTTGCGATCGCATTCGCCCTGCAAAATGACCAGCTGATCGACATCAACTTTTTTATCTGGCAACTAGAGCAGCAGCACCTGGCCACTGCTCTGTTGCTGGCATCAGGCTTGGGCGTTCTTTTCGGACTGTTAGTCACCATTCCGGCATTTCTCAAGCGAGAATGGCGCATTTCCCGTGGGAAAAGACAGGCCCATAGCTTAGAAGATCAGCTTTTAGCTAAGCAGCAAGAAGTCAACAATCAAGCGCGTAAAAACGCAAATCTACGCCAGAGCTATCACCACCTTTTGGAATCCCTGGATCTGTTGGATCACACCACTGGTTTAGTTAGTGATGCGGTGGTTTCGCGTGTCATTCGAGCCCTACTCCAGCGAATGAAAATGCAGCCGCTTCATCATCAGTTTCAATCCGTAGGGCTACTGCTGATTCAGCCCCAGCGTAAGCAACCTGAGCCTAGCGACCTCAAACAAGATCAGGCCCTATGGAATGCGATCGCTCAGGTGCTACAGCAAAACCTGACGGTAGATTCCTGGCTGTTTAGCAATAACCAAGGGCAATTTACCTGTAGCCTCACTGGTTTAGATGTTAAAGCCGTTACGAAATATGCAGAAAATCTTAGATTAGCCCTGACCGATGCACCGATAACCCTGCAGGATGGTGCGCAGACTAATATCGACGTCAATATCGGTGGCGTGGTCACTGACCCTGACCATCCGACCGAAAGTGAGCAATTGCTACTTAGCAAAGCGGAAGAATTTCTAGCTTTGGCGACTAAGCGTGGACGTAATCGCCTGAAAGTGTCCTTTGTCACGGACTAGACTGCATTACGGGCTAAACCCTATTTAGGTTATGAAATCTAAATTTTTTTTACATACTTTAAGTCTCGTAGTGACCTTTGTATGCTTTCATTCTCAATGATTATGAGTATTTTTACTCAATGGTTTCTGGTGTTTGCAAGCCGTATTCTCTGACACAAAATCTTGAGCCCAGTACCGTTGGTGCATAAGATAAAACTAACGACTGAGTTTAAGAAAGTCTAAAGAAGCAGGAGATACGTCCATGGCAGAGCGCCCAATTATCCTCGGTATTGTCGGAGACAGTGCCGCTGGTAAAACTACCTTAACCCGTGGGATCGCCCAGGTACTCGGTGAGCATGATGTGACGACCATCTGTACCGATGACTACCATCGTTACGACCGTAAACAGCGTAAGGAAATGGGGATCTCTGCACTTCACCCCGATTGCAATTACGTTGACATCATTGAACAGCATCTAGAGCTACTACGCCAAGGCCGACCTATACTTAAGCCCATCTATAACCACACTACTGGTGAGTTTGATGCTCCTGAGTACATTGAGCCCAAGAAGTTTGTTATCGTTGAGGGTTTGCTGGGCTACTCCAGTAAGATTGCTCGCGATGCCTATGACGTAAAGGTTTACCTTGCGCCCCCCGAAGACCTACGCACCAAGTGGAAAATCAAGCGTGATACCCGCAAGCGTGGCTATGATGAGGCTGCCGTATTAGCTGCACTAGCTGCACGCGAGCCTGACTCTGAGGCTTTCATCCGTCCCCAGCGTAAGTGGGCTGATGTAATTGTTACTTTCTATCCACCAGATGCGCCTGAAGAGCAGGCTAACGATCTACTGCTCAACGTAAACTTGGTGTTGCGTCCCACGATCCCGCACCCCGATTTTACCGATATATTGGAC
The DNA here is from genome assembly GCF_032906605.1 of Leptothoe sp. LEGE 181152. NCBI lineage: Bacteria > Bacillati > Cyanobacteriota > Cyanophyceae > Nodosilineales > Cymatolegaceae > Leptothoe > Leptothoe sp. LEGE 181152. Next base: position 19,883 of record NZ_JASATU010000014.1, on the reverse strand, counting down.
AGTGATTTAGGTAAAGCCATTCGTCTGGGTCTAGAGCGTGATATGGGTAAGCCCGTAGACGTGCTATCTATTGATGGTCATGCTACCCCTGACCAGGTGCAGCAGCTTGAGCGCATTCTTTGTAGCGATGTTCCTTATCTGGGGCAGTTCTGTAGTCTGGAGGGCAACCAGGAAGTCGGTAAGATTGTTGGCACCACTGGTGAAACTCTACAGAGCTATCCCCTAGCTCTGACTCAGTTGTTGATCACGTATCACATGCTGATGGCTATGGGTACAGCTGGCAAAATGAAAGTTGCCGCATAGATTCAGACCACGACTCTAAGTTCTTAGATACTCGCCCCCAGAACATTGTTCTGGGGGCGAGTATTTTGCTACAAATTTGGCAAATTCTGCGATATGCGACAAAGTTACAGACGTCTGGCGAATGGGTGTGAAGAAATGACATGGTCTGAGGAATCAGCAGACATATGGTTTGAATCTATGTGCCACAATTACCGTGCCTGTAGATTGTCAGCTTGATTGTTCTTTAACTCAACAGCACCCAGCTTCTGGGCTGTTCTACCATGTTTGGTTTTTCCCGAATAAAGCCCATCCACGAATTTGCATCCTATGCCCATTGGCGTCATCAATTTATGCAGCGGCGGTTGCGGTTGGGTATTCTGTTTGGCCTGTTTTATTTTGTCACATTTTTGCCCTTAGACACCCTGACGTACGTTACTGAGGGGCACGATCCCTTTGTACTGCTTTGGATCATCACGAATCTAATACGGATGGGGTTGTTGTTCTTCTGCCTATGGCTAATTCGCAAAAATATCTATCGACCTCGTCGCATTATTGGTGTTTTTTTGCTGGCATCATGGTCCATTAGTCTGTTGCATCGGTTCCATGAAACCTACACTGGTTTAGCTAGCAACACCCCCATTGCCGAGCCTGATCTTTTTAGTTGGGCACTCTCCTTTATTACTCAAGCTACTCTAGTGCCAGTGGGTTGGCCCCTCCATCTAATCTCTCAGCTGGGGGTAATTGTTTACTACTTTGGTGTCAATACCCTTTTAGGGTTACAGGTGGTAACCCCTGGTTTGCCTGCTGCTAGCCTGTTGCTCAACACGTTTTGGATCTGCTGTATCTGCAACTGCTCGGTTTACTTTTATGAAAAACTATCACGGGAAAATTTTGCCACTAATCGTGAGCTGTTGGAGGCCCAAGAAAAGTCTGAGCGACTGTTGCTGAATATTTTGCCTCGAACAGTGGCTGAGAAATTGAAACAGGGGCCAGATATTATCGCTGAAAGTTTTTCTGAGGTAACAGTATTATTCGCAGATATTGTTAACTTCACCCAGCTTACCGAGACCCAGCCAGCAGCCAACATTGTTGATCTACTCAACCAAGTATTCTCTCGCTTTGATCAGTTAGCCGAGAACCATGGTTTAGAAAAGATCAAAACCATTGGTGATGCCTACATGGTGGCAGCAGGGTTGCCACAACCCCAGGCTGACCACGCAGCAGCTGTTGCTGCCATGGCCATAGAAATGCAAACAGCATTGGCGGACTTTAATGCTGAAACCGGTCAAGATATTGCCTTACGTATCGGGATTCATACCGGTCCAGTGGTGGCTGGTGTGATTGGCCTAAAGAAGTTTGCCTATGATCTTTGGGGCGATACGGTGAATACAGCGAGTCGCATGGAATCCCACGGTGTGCCCAATGGCATTCAAATTAGCGAGGCTACCTATCAACGTCTACAGAAGTTGGATGAACGCTATGAGTTTCATCAGCGTGGTCCAATCGTCATCAAAGGTAAAGGACCCATGATTACTTATTTATTAGAGCCCTGTGTGACGGATGTTGATATAGATCCATTGATGGCTCAATCGTAAAGGGCAATGAAAATATTTTTTAGCCGCCGTAGCATAATTTGTCTCCTGCCCTAATCTGTAACAATTAGGGTCTGTATGGATCGCTAAGGAATTAACCATGGCCGACAACCGTAAAAGCCGCGTCGTTACCCAAGGGGTACAGCGTTCACCCAACCGTGCCATGCTGAGGGCCGTGGGCTTTGGAGATGATGATTTTGATAAGCCCATTGTTGGAATAGCTAATGGCTATAGCACAATTACCCCTTGCAATATGGGGATTAATACTCTGGCTCTGCGGGGTGAAGCAGCTCTGCGGGATGCTGGGGCAATGCCGCAAATGTTTGGCACTATCACCATCAGTGATGGTATTTCCATGGGTACCAAGGGGATGAAGTATTCTCTGGTTTCCCGTGATGTGATTGCTGATTCTATTGAGACCGCTTGCACCGGTCAGAGTATGGATGGTGTATTGGCTATTGGTGGCTGCGATAAGAATATGCCAGGAGCAATAATTGCGATCGCACGCATGAATATCCCCGCCGTTTTTGTCTATGGCGGTACCATCAAACCCGGCCACCTCGACGGCGAAGACCTCACCGTAGTCAGTGCCTTTGAAGCAGTTGGTCAGTACAGCGCCGGTACGATCGACGAAGAGCGTCTGATGGCCGTTGAGAAAAACGCTTGCCCTGGTGCTGGTTCCTGTGGCGGTATGTACACCGCTAACACCATGTCATCCGCCATCGAAGCCATGGGCCTGAGCCTGCCCTATTCTTCCACCATGGCAGCCGAAGATGCGGAGAAAGCCGACAGTACTGAAAAATCGGCCTATGTACTGGTAGATGCCATCCGCAATCAGATTTTACCCAGCCAGCTTCTGACCCGCAAAGCGTTTGAAAATGCCATCTCTGTAATTATGGCGGTAGGTGGTTCTACTAATTCTGTCTTGCACCTGTTGGCCATTGCCAACACCATGGGTGTTGAGCTCACCCTTGATGACTTTGAGGTCATCCGTAATCGCGTTCCTGTTTTCTGTGACCTTAAACCCTCCGGGCGTTATGTGGCCACTGACCTACACAAGGCAGGCGGTATTCCCCTAGTCATGAAAATGTTACTCAAACAAGGGTTGCTCCACGGTGATGCCCTTACCGTCAGCGGCCAAACCATTGAAGAAGTGCTAGCGGATGTGCCCGAACAGCCCAGCCCTGACCAGGATGTGATTCGTCCCTTTAACCAACCCCTCTATGCCCATGGTCACCTGGGGATTCTAAAGGGCAACCTTGCCACGGAAGGTGCGGTGGCAAAACTTACCGGTATCAAAAAGTTTACTATCACTGGCCCTGCGCGGGTATTTGAGTCTGAAGAAGATTGTCTAGATGCGATTTTGGCAGGCAAAATCAAAGCAGGCGATGTGATTGTTGTGCGCTATGAAGGTCCTAAGGGAGGGCCAGGTATGCGAGAAATGTTAGCACCCACCTCAGCCATCATTGGTGCTGGCCTGGGAGACTCGGTTGGTTTGATTACCGATGGTCGTTTCTCAGGTGGTACCTATGGTATGGTTGTTGGCCACGTTGCGCCTGAGGCGGCAGTTGGTGGCACCATCGGTCTGGTAGAAGAAGGCGATTCCATTACCATTGATGCCGAGAAACTACTGTTGCAGTTAAATGTTTCTGATGAAGAACTTGCTAAGCGACGGGAGCAGTGGACAGCGCCCGAACCTCTCTACAAGCGAGGCGTGCTAGCAAAATATGCCACATTAGTTTCATCTAGCAGCCAGGGGGCAGTGACTGACCAAGACCTCTTTTAGGTCTCCTGTTCTATAGAACAAGGCTGATAAAGCAGAAGCCGTCGACCGAAAAACTAGTGTAGATTTTACTCTTAGCCTCAGTTCACTAAGGAACTGAGGCTATTTTTATACTCAACCGTCTATACGTATATATAATACTGTGACCAGTAAAACGTTTTCCCTTAGAAAGGCTGTCACATTATGTTACGAAACGCAAGGAGTTGAGTTTCCTTATTTTTTCTGACTGTGATAGTAATCAGCTTCCAATAAGCAGGAATGTCAATTTTTCGTTATCGACAGATTGTTGGTTAAATTGTTAACTTTGGGCTCTATAGACAACGACGACGTAACGAGGAAACTCCTTACTTTACTCACTGCGTAATATCACGTACGGCAATTATATCTGAATAGCATGCCGACAGTTCCGAAATTTTAGTTCATACCTAAGGAGTTTAGGTGTTTGCTAGCCCCCTAAAGTGTAGTTATTAAGAATCCTAAGATGAATAATTCTGAATCATATAAACAGCATGAAATAGATGATTTCTTATATCCTCGCAGTCGTTATTATGGCAAGTTTTCTCCACAACGGTTGGCTTTTAATGCGAACCTGCAAGAATTCTCGCAACGTGTTGATATTATTTGTGCCCTGGAAACCGGTGGTAAGCTAACTTCGATGGAGGCTTACTTGCAGATTAGGAAGCTGTGGAAGGATCTAAAAAAGAGTAAAAAAGAACTTGGTATTGATGCCTCTGGATCGTCATTCAATGAATCCTAAAGTAGAAGATGGAGCTAACTGTTTTCTTAAGGGTTGGCTAGTTTTTGTTGAAACACGGCTTTTAGATCTAAAAATAACAGAGTATGATTCCTTTCCTGTTCAGAAAGCATAGCTATGTGACTGATCCACTGCTTTTTAGGCGTCAAGCGTCTGTCTGTAGATACGGCTTTAAATTCGCTAATAGGCAATTCGACCAAATCTGGAGGTGACTCTAAGGCAATCCCCCAAAGCTTATTTTGAATACCCCGTAATACTAGTAAAAACTGAGCTTTGCGTGGTGATGTGGCATAGGCATCTAGGCAAAATACGCTATGTAAATCCAACAATTGGATTGTATGGGGGCCCAGTTGCACAATTCCGAGCGGAATGATTCCACCTTCATTGGATGATGGACAGTTCAATATCTTTAAGATCGCCTTCATTGGTAAGGCAAACCAATAATCGGCAACTTCAAAGGTGACAAGTTTTATGATTTTCGACGTATTTTTACCCATAATTCTTCTCTAGCTGTTGCTCCAAAACATTGGTTAGTGTTGTCAATAACTGTGGTGTTATATATGGTTTTGTGAGATAGCCAGTGGCACCTAATTCTTGGGCCAGTTGCCGATGTTTCATCCCGGTACGTGACGTTAGCATGATGGTAGGCACTGAAGCAATTTTAGGCGTATGTTGTCGGGCCTTTAAAAATTCAAAACCATTCATGCCAGGCATTTCCAGGTCACATAAAATAGCAGCCACATCAGTGTGCTGGAGCTTTTGTAGAGCTTCGTTACCCTCTTTGGCCTGCAAGACCCAATAGCCAGCGTTTTGTAGAGCTTTCGTAAGGGTATTACGAACCGTAATCGAGTCATCAATAATCAGGATGGATTGCTTAGTCACATGCGATTTTCGAGGTGCTCTTTGTTCTCCTTTACTGTTGCCTGTCTTGGTTGCATGTTGAGAAAAGTTCTGGAGAACTTTGAGTACGAGCGTTGTGCCATCTATCACCAGGCTAAGGCGGCCATCAGGAAGAATGCTGCAGCCATATATATAACTGGGCGTTGTTGCAAGGGTACCTAGAGAGCGAATGACCAACTCTTGTTCTCCAATCAGCTGGTCTATTTCTAGACCTACTAGACGATTTTTGTATCGGATCAAAATAACTGGAGAGATATCTGAGGTTTTATTGATGTCTAGCTGCTGAGAGATTGGTAGTAAACCGTTATAGGCAAGGGCTTCCGATAGTGGAACAACTAAAATAAACTGGTCTTTATCCTTAACCTGGAGACTGAGCACTTTTCTGTTATTCCGAGTTTTTAACTGCTCAGCGCGCGGGATCAAGATTTGTTCAATAGTATCCGTCATCAGCGCGTATAATCGTTCCCCGGCGCGACAGAGCAACAGTTTCGCAATGGTTAAATTGGTAGGGATTTTGATGGTAAAGCAGGTTCCTTGCCCGTGCTGATGGGTCACGGTAACTGTACCCCGTAGAGTTTGGATTTGGGTGCGAACAACATCTAGGCCAACGCCGCGTCCAGAGAGATCGTTAACGTAATTAGCAGTGGACAAATTGGTCTCAAAAATTAAATCACTAATTTGGGTCGAAGTTAAGTGTTGAGCTTCACTCGTTGTAATGAGTTGATTGTCAATTGCCTTTTGACGGATAGCATTAAGATTGAGCCCCTGTCCATCATCTTGAATTTTGATAACTAGATATCGGCCTGTTTGTCTAGCAGAGAGTTTAATCTGTCCCTTTTCGGGTTTGCCCTGCTGCTGCCGCATTTCTGGTGACTCAATACCGTGATCAAAGGCATTACGCACTAAATGGAGTAAAGGGTTATACAACTTATCGACAATAGCTTTATCAACAAGAACATCCCCTCCCTGGATTTTTAAGCTGACAAGTTTACTGTGCTGCGTTGTTAAACGTGTTAGTACCTGATGGAAACGATGTAGCAAATTTCCAAGGGGCTGCATTCTTGCATCCAACATGGTTTCGCGCAGGTCATTGACCAGGCGCTGTTGCTTTTCCAAGCTCTGATTATTTTGTTGCACAAATAATTCCATGGCTTCAACACTTTCTATTTGTTGCACCATCGTGTCGAGTGTTGCTTGCACTAGTAGCTGCTGTTCACTGTAGTGATCTAGCTCTAGGGCGTCAAACTGTTGCTCAGTTGGCTTTAGTTGCGGTGTATCAATCATTGTGGAGGTGTAGGCAGGTTGACGCTGAAGTTTGCGTAACTGCTGCCGTTGGAAACTCACATGAGTTAGGAGAGTTTTCATAGCCGCTGTCATGTGCTCATTGAAAAGTGCCTGACGACTCTGCTGAGTTAAGAGTTCTCCAATAGTGTGGTTGATCTGTTCAATATGATTGATAGATACTCGCAGGGTGGCCGTGTTTTGGGGGAGTTCATTGGCAGGTACAACCGAGTCAGGTCGTTCTGCCTGCTGTTGCGATAAAAGACTGGGCTCTGGACCAGAGGAATCATTCTCAACCTGTGTTGCTGGAGATGAAATTTGCTGGGCATCTACTGTAACTGCATCTGGCAATGGTGAGGTGCTCCAAATAGTATCTGGAGTCTGAGCAACTACCGCCCTATCACGGCTCATATTTTCTGGCACTGCCAGGGATTCTTCTAACACCGTCGGGGATTCTATTGCATCAGATTGAGCCACCTGGGAATGATGCTTTCCTAGCGGTTTCTTCCAGGCCATAGGTTGGTTTAACCATGTCCATAGCCTATTATTCCAGCTGGCTTTAGATGATTTCTGATGGATTCGGGAGGATTTGGCTTGGCGATACTGGGTTTTTTCTTGAACTCTTCTTTTAGAAGAATTTTGTTTAGAAAACTTTTGAAGTGCTTTACTAGGAGCTCCACCTTGGTTGCGATCGCCCTGTAACACTAAGGTTTGAGCAGAGCGATAGTCTTTGAGCGCAACTTTAGCTATCTGCACCACCTGATTAGGTCGATTCTTTAAGGCGGTTACAGTAACCCGAGCAATTTCTCCAAAGCCCGGTAGATTTAAAGACTCTGCCAAGCCAAAAAATACGTCTGCCTGGGATTGTAGAAGAGCATTTAAACTCTCTGAATCAGGGGTTTTAAGAGCATTTTCCAGATCATCGAGTCGTTGATTCACACCCATTTCAAAAATGGATTGGGTCATATCAAACCCCAGCTCAGTCGATGTCGGCAGATAAGCATCCTGACCAAACTGATCGCCCAGGTTTTCCTGCAGTTGGGTCACAACACTGGCCATACGATCCAGCACTTCTGACTCATCAATTTCAGAATTAGTCAGCTGCACTGAAAGTAGAAGTTGCAAGCAGTCGTAAGCTTCAAAAATTAGACCTTCTACAACTGGTGTCAAATTGGCATCGGGGGCACATAATGCTTTGAACGCATCTTCTAGAGAATGGGTTGTGGTTTTGATGCCATCCAAACCAACACTAGCAGCCGCACCTTTTAAGGTATGAGCTGCCCGCATTAAGCTGTGCATTTTCTGAATACCAAACCCCTGGCGTAGAGTTTGCAGCTCACAGTCTATTTGTTGCAGCAGTTCAGAAGCCTCTTGCAAGAAATAGGCTGGAACCTGCTGGTTAAGTGCTGAAGCTGAAGTCATGATTGGTTCAAACCGCAAGTTAACTGATACCGAGAATCAAAAACAGAAACCCAAAACTCTCTCTTAGCTGACCTTAAACTTACCTGTACTTGTCTGGAGGGTCTGGGCGGTAGCTAGTAATTGATGAATTGACTGAGTTAATTGCTCTGATTTGTGCGATGTTTGGTTAGCAATTTCGGTCGCTTCAGTTACACTGACAGCCACTTCTTTGAACTCAGTAGCCTGCTGGTGGGTGGTTTGAGTGATGCCTTGGATTAGACCACTGATCTGACCGGTAACTTCTACAATCGCTGTTAGGTTTTGGCGAGCGTCTCTGACTAGATTGGTTCCAGTAGCTACCTGCTGAATACCGTTTTCCATTGCCGTCGAAACTTCTGCTGTATTGACTTGAATCTCCTGAACCAGTTGCTCAATTTCAGTAGCTGCCTGTGCAGATTGGCGAGCAAGAGAGCGAACTTCGTCAGCAACAACGGCAAATCCTCGCCCATACTTACCGGCCCTGGTAGCTTCAATAGAGGCATTAAGCGCTAGTAACTGGGTTTGAGTGGTGAAATGGCTAATCAGGCTAACGATTTTAGAGACTTTTTGCGATGACTCACTCAGTTGCTTAATGCGTTGGTTGGTATCGGCCACCGTAGAGCGAATAGCCATAATACCGTCCACCGTGTGGTTCATGGCTGTATCACCGACCTGTACAGTCTGATTTGCCTGTTGGACAGCAACCTCTACTCGCTGGGCGTCATTGACAACGGTCTCGGTAAAGTTCATCATCTCTTGTACCCGCATTAGCGCTCGCTCAAGTGAGGTTGCTTGCTGCTGAGCTTCTGTATTCAAGGAGCTGACGGATGCTTCACTAAGTTGAGAGGTTTGCCCAACTTGGGCGGCAGCTTGTTGTACTTCTAAAACAATTTTTTGGAGACTTTGCAGCGTATTGTTATAGGCACTGGCAACGGTGCCTACTTCAGTATCTGTGACAGGGGCACGTACAGTCAGATCGCCTTCTAAAGCTGGACGCACTTCCATTAACAGTTGCATCACTTGCTGTTGTAACTTTTCTTTGGAGGCCTTCTCACGGGCAGCTGTCGCCGTTAGAGCAGCATTCTTTTCTTCAAGCTGATCTAGATAATCAGCTTGTTTAAGGGCCAGGTTGAGCTGAGCTCCAATGCGATGAACAAACTCAATTTCAAACTCCTGCCATTGGCGAGGACCTCTACACTCATGGATACAGAATAACCCCCAAAGGATATCACCTTTTAATAGCGGCACTACTAAACTGGCACGTACCTGAAGCTGAGCTAGTAGATCAACCAGACAATCAGGTAAGTCCAGGGTCTGCACATCATCAACGACCCAATAGCGACCCTGGCGATAATTTTCGGCTTGGTCATCTGCAAAACAGTGGTCTTGGACTTTAGTGGCGAGGGCGGAAAATACTCCTGTGGCCACATCTTCAACCACAAATTCACCTACTTTATAATTGGTCGCAACATCAAACTGGAACAGACCAACCCGATCGACCTTGAGTATATGGCGAATATCACGCACTGTTGTTTTCAGAGTTTGGGATAGGTCAGTTGTTTTTTGCAGTCGTTCGGTGATCTGAGTAATCAGGCGCTCCTGGTTGGCAATTTGTTTAAGTTGTTGATTTTTCTCGTTTACCTGTTCTAAATAGTCTGCCTGTTGCAAGGCTAAATTAAGCTGGGCACCGATACGATGAACAAACTCAATTTCAGGCTTCTGCCATTGTCGAGAACTGCTACATTGATGCACACAAAACAGTCCCCAAAGAATGTTTCCCTTGAGTAGAGGAACCACGAGGCTAGCTCGGACCTGGAGCTGGGACAGTAACTCCACTAAACAGTCTGGTAAGTCTAGAGTGCTGATGTCATCAACGACCCAATAGCGGCCCTGACGATAGTTTTCAGCTTGGTCTTCTGCAAAGCAATGATCTTGAACTTGAGTAGCTTTTGCAGAAAGTATGCCTGGGGCTACATCCTCCACCACAAACTCACCCACACTATAATTGGTAGCCATGTCAAACTGAAACAGTCCTACCCGATCGGCTTTGAGCATATGACGGATGTCACGCACGGTAATCTGTAGAGTTTTGCTGAGATCTGTAGTTTTACGTAGTCGCTCGGTAATTTTAGTGATGAGTTGTTCTTGCAGGGCAATCTGTTCTAGCTGCTGATTTTTTTCGTTCACCTGTTCTAAATAGTCAACCTGTTGTAGCGCGACATTTAATTGAGCAGCGACTCTTTGCACAAAGGTGATTTCTGTGTTTGTCCACTGGCGGGGGCCAACACAGTGGTGAATACAGACTAATCCCCACAACTGATCTGCCTTGAGCAATGGCACGACTAAGTTTGCCCGTACCTGGAACTGGGCCAGGATCTCGGTATGGCAAGGAGGTAATACCTGTTCATAAATATCTGCCGCAGCCCAGAACCGTCCCTGTCGATAGGCTTCAGCCATCTTGCCACCAAAACAATGATCGTTGACCTGCACATCTTGAGCCGAGACAACATCTGCGCTAACGTTTTCGGCAATAATGGTGCCACTGCCATGGTTTGTTTCTGGATGAAACTGAAAGATAGCAACTCGATCGGTTGTGAGGTAGTGTCGCAGGGTGCGGGTGGTTGAATCAAATACTTGTTGGATTTCAGCTGAGTTGCGAATAGTATCAGTGAGACTTGTCAGTAAACGCTCGCGCGTGACCTCTTGCTGTCTTTGTTGTTGTAATGTATGGACCTGAAGCTTGAGGGTTAACTCAGTGCCTACCTGATAGAACAAGGCGATTTCTTGATGCGTCCATTGACGAGGTGTTGCACAGGCTTGAATAACGAGCAACCCCCATAGCTGATCTTCTAGAAAAATGGGCAGGCTTAAATTAGCCTGTACTTGTATATGCTGATATAGCTGCATTTGATACGGTGTGGTTGCAGCGTCAGCGATATCTGGGACACTAACAATAGCTTGTTGTTTATAGCTGTCGGTGTTGGGTAAGCCAAAGGCTAGGGCAGCTAATGCCTGGCCCAAAACTGGACGATAACCAGTGGTCAGAGATTCGGCAATAACTGTACCATGGGCAGCAGATTGAAATTGATAGATCAAAGCCCGGTCTATAGCAAACTGTTTGCGCAGTTCAGTGACGGTGATTTGATAAAGGTTTTCCAGATTGATGGCTTGGGCCATGGTATTTGCGATCTCAAACGGTCGCCTACCCTGACAAGGAGCAAATGGTACAGAATCCATAGCTAGGGACAGAGGTGTTGTCGTTTCAGGCAAGCGTTCTAGAACATCCTCATCCGGAGTGATCTCTTCAAGAGTTAGGTCCTGATCAGGGAACATCAACTCAGGAGAAATCAGGTCAACCTTCTCAAGGGAGAGATCTAACTCAAGACTAGACTCTAAATCTTTAGAGTGTTTATCTGGATGGGTATTTGCAGCATTTGACATAGGAAAACTCAGTAAACTTACAATGCTTTAAAGCAGCTATAGATAGGCTCAGACCGTTGGTTTCGCGAAGAGATACTTACCTAAGGAGGGGCCTGATACATATTCTCAATAATGGCTACAGTATCGAGAATAACGCCTTGGTGATTAGCAAGGTATCCCGTCACATAGGGAGCTAAAGTTGGGGCACATAGATCTGTGTGCGGACAAATTGACTGAGGCTCTATCAGCTCTATGTCATCCACCTGTTCTACGACTAATCCGATAGCTTTTGGGGCTTTTTGCACCACAATAACCATAGGTTGTTCAAGCAAAGGAGCTTGATGCCACAAAGGGCGGTTGCCGACTAATGCGTTGAGATCAACCAGCCAGAGAATCTCACCGCGCCAGTTGCATACCCCCAACATAGAATTCGATACTTCGGGAATGGGCAAAATGTCTAAGGTCGTTAACTGCCGGACTTCTGCAATGCCCTGTAGCGACAATAATGTTCTATGTTCTTCTAAAAGCTTAAATCGCAGAAAACGTTGACGAGTATCTTCAGGAATTGGGTCTAATCCCAATGGATCAATTTGAGCTGATTGTTCCTGCAAAGGAGACTGTAGTGTGTTCATGCTGGAGGTATATCTAGGATTTCTACCTAACTCATCACTTGTTGCAGTGTGACCGCCAGCTGTTGCTGATCAATCGGTTTACTTAAATAAGCATCAGCTCCTAACATTGAGCCCCAAAGCTTATCAGCTTTTGTACTTTTTGTTGAACAGATGACAACGGGGATATTTTGCGTTTGCTCGTTGGTCTTGAGATCGCGACAGAATTCGAAACCACTTTGCCCTGGAAGAACAACATCCAAGAAAACCATATCAGGTAACTTAGTTTGGACCTCCAATAGCGCCTCTTCACTACTTTTCACACCTACAACCGTTATCCCTGACTGCTGGAGATAATGGGTGAGATGTTCCCTATCCGTCAAACTATCTTCTACAATTAAAGCTGTTACCATAGAACCTCTCAAAATAGTGGGTAGATTTGTGTGTTAAAGAAATTTGTAGACTAAATTTTCTGTATCAAGTCTTAGATATTCTGCTATCAGACTGAAGGAGAAAGCTGAGATTGTTGTTGAAAAGTGGGTGCCGTATTTTTATTGTTTTGCATATATTTCTTGAGTACTTTTAATACTCGCGCCTGTCTAATCGGTTTTCCCATAAAACCAGAGGCACCTACAACCTTGGCACGTACCCGATCCGAAATACCATCATTGTTGGTAACAATGACGATCGGAATATCTCGAAACGCAGAAATTCGCCGAATCTGAGCACACAGTTCATACCCATTGGCAATGGGCATGACTAAATCTAAAAAGATTAACTCAGGTTTGACTTCTAAAAGCTGTGGTAACGCTTGTAAGGGATCTGCAATATTCACATAGCGATACCCAGCAGTTTGAACAATTTGTCCCATGGCCTGGCTATCTGCAGGGCTATCATCAATGTAGAGTACCGTAGGACTATTCCCAGATGGCTTGACCGATGAATTCAATGAAACCTCATGGGAAGAAGTATTTGTAGTCTGGCGTGAAACACCGACAGTTTGATAAGCGGAGGAAGAGCCATGGGCAGAGGCCGCCTGATCATCCAGCTTATCAATGGCAACCATGCGAATAAAATTATTGCGTATGTGGGGCAAGATAGATAGCGTCAAAGGGGTCAAAGGTTGTTTAACCCTTAATTCTAAATCTCGGAGTGTTTGTTGACCATCAAGCAAACCTGTTAAAGCTCGAAATGTGGCTGATGATGTATGTTCTTGTAATTTTTGAGGTTGTTTGATCGTAGGAGCTTGATTAGGCAAAATATCAATTAAGTTTGCCTGTTTCCACATCTTCCAGTCCTGTTGTGCTTGTTCCCATACTGGAAGATGTTGCAGACTAATGCATGGGAATTTGGCTGCATCTCGAGGACTTGTTTGGTACACTAGTAGCTTTCTAGATGTTTGAAAATGTAGAGTTCCCTGCTGCACAATATCGAATAAAATTTCTGAAATACAGCCTGCGGCAAGCTCAGAAAAACGCTCTCTACTGAACTGTTTACGCATCACTAATCTGGCTAGTTCATTGTAGGTTAGGTCCACACCAGAGTCTTGCTTAATTAATTCTGGACAATGCTTTAAAAGATGCCTATGCCAACGACGTTGGGCATGGGTGCGCGTATTAGCCCAAACTATTTGTCCAGCTAAAAAGTATAGAAGCCATGGAGCCATCGTCGCAGCCTTAATCGACAAAATTCCAGTGAACTGACATTTTCTGTAATGCTTAATTGTTTTATCTAGATCGACGATGACTGGCATGCATGACATATGCTTATAATACTCAATGCTGAAACAGATTTAGTAATTATTCTGCGCAGGAGACTTCCCCTAAAGGCATCAGAGATTACACGGATCTGTTGGAAATCCCTATGTTCCGTCCATTCACGGATTGAGAGATGAGAGAATTTATCCTAAGCTAATTACGCGCTGTGCTTAGGTGAATGGGACAACTATGCATCAGTCTCAAGACCTCTTTCCATAGCCTGGGGGCAATGTTATTAAAAAAATGCAGCTATCTAGCTTGGTTGACAATGTTGACAAGTTATTAATTCGTCATGATCTAAGCAAAATAGTTGCGCCATAATAAGGGCGTTAAAGAGGTCACACACTAAGGACAGCAAAGGACATATTCCCATGCATGGCATCGCCCCTTTCGCTTGTTTTGATTGTCACACCACATTTAAACGCCCAGGTAAATTCCCAGGGTTTATTCGATTATGCCCTCACTGTGGCCATACCGCTTACCAAATGGGCATTAAGTTTCATTCACCCAGCAGATCAAACCAGGCTCTGTGGGACGTCGTTACTTACCTTGCAGAACATGGCTTCTACTATCAAGATATCCATAATCTCCATGGCTATATCTGGGAGCAGATTAGATATCCGAATAATCTGATTGAAGCCCAAGAGTTTGTAAAGCATTTTTGCGATCAAGCTATTCAGACGCTTCCTGAAGAAACATCTAGCACTACAAAACAGCCTGAAAGGTTATTGTCCTTGAAACAATAGACTCTCTTCAATGCTTAGGGTATCAACTTAAGTTGAGAAATCTTGGTTAGGTGGAGCATCAGACTTCGACATGAATGGTTTGGTTGAACTCACCATCGAATCCTCACCGTCAAAGTCTTAGCCGAACGTAATCAGGAGTCAGTAGCAAGGAACTTACTGACTCCTAACTTTTGGCCCCTGTCTTCTTTGGGAGAACGTTCTGTAAATAAATCAAGCTGTCACAATATCCTCCTTGGCTGCCCACTGGCTAATGTTGCTATGACTAATGGCCGCAGACATTAAATCAGGGAACTGATCAGGAGTACAGGCAAATGTTGGGACTCCTAAACGCGCAAATTTTGCCGCATTGCCACGATCAAAACATGGAGCACCCTCGTCGCTTAAAGCTAAGAGGGTAATCATTTGAACACCTGATGCTACCAAGGAGGCCACACGCTTAATCATGGCGTCATTGTTGCCACCTTCATACAGATCACTGATCAATACCAAAATAGTCTCCTGTGGCTGTTGTACATGACTCTGACAGTAGGAAATGGCCTGGTTGATATCTGTGCCACCACCTAGCTGAGTGCCAAAGAGAACATCAACCGGGTCCTGCAATAACTCGGTTAAATCGACTACTGCTGTGTCAAATACCACTAGCTGGGTTCTCACTGCAGGAATAGATGCTAATACAGCGGCAAAAATACTGGCATAGACTACAGAAGGAGCCATCGATCCGCTTTGATCAACGCACAGAATAACATTTTTGAGGGCAGATCGCTTACGGCCAAAGCCAATGAGCCGCTCAGGAACGATGGTGGAATACTCTGGCTGATAATGTTGCAAGTTAGCTCGAATGGTGCGATGCCAATCGATTTCGCTATGGCGAGGACGGTTGTTGCGCTGGCTGCGGTTAAGGCTACCCATTACCGCTTGCTGCATGGGATTCTGCAACTTCTGCATCAGCTCATCGACAACTTTACGCACCACTAAACGGGCTGTTTCTTTAGTTTTCTCTGGAATCACTCCATTCAGCGCCATTAGGTTAGCCACCAAATGCACATCCGCTTCAACCGCTGACAACATTTCTGGCTCCAGCAGCATTTGATGCAGGTTCAATCGCTCTAACGCATCCTGCTGCATCACCCGCACCACTGAGCTAGGGAAATATTGCCGAATATCCCCGAGCCAGCGGGCTACTTTAGGGGCAGAACCGCCTAGTCCACCTCGGCGTTCTTGTTTGTCATCATAGAGAGCGGCGAGGGCCTGATCCATAGCCATATCACCACTGCCTAAGTTCGGCCCTCCTTCACCGTCAGCACTGCAGATACCATCAGCATCTCCACCGCCGAGGATCAATCGCCAACGTCTGAGCCGTTCTGTTTTACCTGTGTCTTGAGAGTTACTGACCATGGGGTTGCGATTATAGTTGCAGACCTAGAAGCTGGGCGATGAGGGGCAGAGTTGATTCAGCACGCTTTGTGTCAAAATCTGTGACGGCAGTGACTTGAGTTTGTTGGCAGCCCGCAGCCCGCACCCGTTCTCCCATTTGTCGTCGTTCAGGTGGTGAGAAACCTGTAAAGGTGCGACGCAACAGTGGTAATAGGGCAGTGAACTGCTCATTGGTTAAGCTAGTCACCCAGTCATCTAGGACTTGCCAAATGATGTCGTCGTGGAGCAACAACAAGCCACTACCTTGTAAAAAGCCTTCAACCCAAGCGGCAGCCTGTGGCGGCTCATTCGCTAGGGAAAGGGCTAGGCCCATGCGCTGAGCAGCCTTTTCTGGTTCTAGGCTGCCTTCGTCGAGGAGCAAGCGGCAGCAGCGTCCGGCGATGAGACCGTGGAGCGATTGTTGATCGCATAGCACTAACAACACTGCCGACCATGCCCTGCCATGGTTCTCATTTTGCAGTAGTTTAATCGCGCTATTTGTCTGATTAATCGCCTTCAGCATGGCAGCTGCCGCATCATCATCTAAAGACGCACAGGCTCCCGGTAAACCAATGCAGATCCGTGCCACTAATCCATCTACCACTTGGGCTACGATCGTCCCATCTGTCTGGCGCACATCACGATAACGCAACACATTTGCCAACGGTGGTAGTGCTGCCATCAAGTGGGCTATATCGCTGGACACTGCTGCCATTGCCTGCAGTTGACTCAGTAAATAGGTGACAGCATCGGGCAGTGCGGCCAGCAGTACCTTATCTAGCAAATTAGTTAACGCTGGCAAATCAGGGGCGATATCTACCTGATACTTGGCATAGGTCTGGGCCGCTGCTCCGATGGTGTTGCCCCAACGTCCCGATTCAATTACCGCAAGACTGAGCTCGGGTTGCCAACGTAGTTGCCAGGCTTCTTTAAAGGTGCCCTTACCGCTGGTAGTTTGGGGTTGGCCCCATGGAATATCTAGCAGGCTCAAACGGTGTAGCAGATGGGAACGTTCTAGATCTATGTCTTTACGTAAATCTAGGGTGAGAAGGCGTTCATTGGCTTCTGGTTTGAGTCGCAAGCGTTTTTGTAAGCGCTGTAGGTCTTGCTGCAGCGGAATTAAGGGTGTTTCTGCTGGAATCCGCCCTAGCCGCTCACTGACAATCAGCTTTTGGTGAATCAGCTGCATGGGCGTTGCATCACCAAAACAAAGTACGGTCTGGGTGGCTTCATTCAGTTCGTCTAGACCCGGCATTGCAGACTCTCTCATCGCAGCCAGGGCCTCCGCCAATCGTACTGCCTCAATCACACTGGCAGCAGAAGCATCAATATCTTCCTGGCGTAATAATCTTGCTACCTGGGCCATCCAACCAATGGCTATTTTCTGAGGGCGGGACGACTGCCAAAGATGGTCGTACCAACCGGGAGAGTGAATACCAGCCCCATAGCCAGTAGCGCTGGATAATCTTCCATAGGTCCAGGGAATCCAGGTGGCCTTTACCTTGAGCTTGGGTAGCCCTTTAAGTAAGGCATTATCGTGCTTTTGAGCTGGTAAGGGCTCACATAAAGCCGGACTATGCCAGGCACCACAAATCACTGCGATTGTCTCAAATCCTTCTTTTTTTGCCTGACGAATCGTGCGGCGCATATAGGCTTCTCGCTGTGCTTCTCGATGATCTCGCGGATTTTCAAGATCTGATGGGTGGGTTTGCTCAATTTCTTGCCGCAGTGTCGACATTGCTTCCAAAATTGCCTCAAAAATCTCGGTATTATCCTGACGCTGCTCCACCATATGTTCCCACCAGCGTTCGCTGTCACTGTAGCCTGCTGCTTCAGCTAACCAAGCTAACGGGTCTGCTGGAATTGATCGAACAGGAACTTGGGAATTGGGAGAACCATCAGACTGACCCTTTGCTTCTAATGCTCTGTCTGACCCTTCATTCTTTGCCTCTTCACTTCTTTCTCCTTCACTTTTTGCCTTAGGCGGCTGTTGCGCTAGCCGCTCCGCTATCTGATGTGTCTGGGGCAAATCCATAAAGCGTACGGGAATATTCTGCTTTAGCCCGTACTGGATAGCTTGCCACTCAGGTGAAAACACTGCAAAGGGATAGTAGGCGGCTTGTTCTGACTGTTCAGGGGCATAGATTAGTAGGGCAACAGGCGGTTGCATGTCCTCATGGGCAAGGAGAGCAAGAGCGTCGTTTCCTTCGGGGGGACCTTCTACGAGAACGATGTCGGGTTGCAGGGTGTGGAGTGACTTTAAAAGACTTTTGGCAGAGCCTGGACCGTGATGACGAATGCCAAAAATATGGATGCTCATAATGATTTAAGCCAACTCCCGGCAAGCGCGATAAATATCTATCCATCCGTCTCTCTCCTTCACCACGGTTTCTAAATACTCTTTCCAGACCACGGCATCCTGTACAGGGTCTTTTACGACTGCGCCCTGTATGCCTGCTGCTAAATCTTCAGCGTCGAGGCTGCCGTTGCCAAAGTGAGCGGCTAAGGCCATACCACTATTCACAACAGAAATTGCCTCCGCTGTACTCAAGGTGCCACTGGGAGACTTCAGTTTAGTCTTTCCATCTTCGGTTACTCCATTACGCAGCTCTCGGAAGATGGTAACAATCCGTCGAATCTCATTGAGAGCAGGTGTTTCAGCCGGTAACTCTAACGCTTTTCCTAGACTCTCCACACGGGTTTGTACAATTTGAATTTCTTCTTCTACCTGGCTAGGTACGGGCAGAATTACTGTATTAAAGCGTCGTTTGAGGGCACTAGAGAGTTCATTTACCCCTTTATCCCGATTATTAGCGGTGGCAATAACGTTAAATCCTTTTTGGGCTTGTACCTCTTCCCCCAGTTCAGCGATGGGCAATGTCTTTTCTGATAAGACTGTAATTAATGTATCTTGCACATCTGCTGGAATCCTGGTGAGTTCTTCTACGCGGGTGATTTTGCCAGTTGCCATGGCGTTCATCAGCGGGCTTTGTACAATGGCATCCATGGAAGGTCCTTTGGCTAGCAACTGGGCGTAGTTCCAGCCGTAGCGAATGGCTTCTTCGCTGGTACCTGCTGTGCCCTGGATCAGTAGGGTGGAGTCTCCGGCAATGGCAGCGGCTAGGTGTTCGGACACCCAGGATTTGCCAGTTCCAGGAATGCCATAAAGGAGCAGAGCGCGATCGGTGGCAAGTGTGGCGATCGCAACCTCCATCAGCCGTCGACTGCCCACATACTTAGCGGAAATCTCCGCTCCGCTATCCAGCGTTCCACCCATTAGATAGGTGGCCACTGCCCAGGGCGACATCTGCCAATTAGGCGGTCGTTGTCGGTCATCAGCGTCAGCCAGGGCTGCTAGTTCATTGGCAAACTGTTCCTCTGCGTGTTGCCGCAGAATAGTTTCTGCTGTCTCTGACTTGGAGGTTTTATGCTTAGCGGACTGAGCTGTTGATTTTGTTGCTGGCATGGGAGGGTTAGATAAAAAGTGGAGAATAGAAGGTAAAGAGTAGAGTTGCCATAGGATGACTTTTCCCCTCTTGGGAGGGTGGTTAGGGGGGTGGGTTAACCGCTGGGCTTAAATGCCTGATGCATTTCGTATCGAAAATGCATATGTTCGTGAAATTCATCCAATGCGCTTTTTATCCAATAAAACCGACTGTCGTTTTCAGGCATCTGAGTTAAGGACTCAGCAATGGCTGGGGTTAAATCGGGATGTAGAACAATGGCTATTTCTTTTAATAAGTAATGCAATCCATAGTTGTTGCGATCGCTATTATTAGCTACCTAAGTTTTGCCCAAATTAATGGCGACTTGCTCTGAGGAGAGAAGGGTTTCCAGCCCCCGTATCCAAGGTCTGACCAGAGAATCCGCTGCATTGATTAGAATTTCAATTAAGTACCCCTGTGAG
>NZ_JASATU010000013.1:0-1649 GCF_032906605.1 Leptothoe sp. LEGE 181152 | reverse complement strand
ATTGGACTTTTAACAAAAAAAGAGGCAAGAGCTTCTATCTCTGCCGATTGCAGAGTGTGTTGTCACCGGGCAACATGAGTGCAAGCAATCAACGTTAAGCTGCTTTTTTCTTCTTTTTCAGTCTAGCCCGCCCCCGTTTGATAATGGGTCGTCTCGGTCTGTGAGGTAAGGTGGTTCCAACGGTGCGCCCCGGAGATTTACCTCGGGGTTTGGACTCAGCAGCCGGGGTGCCAATCTGCCGAATAATTCGCGTGAAGTCACGCTGAACCATGGCTGGTGTGCAATGGTGTTGAGTGTAATCGGGTAAAAATCGTTGCCACGGTTGCGGGAGTCCCTGAGCCAACAAGCGTGCCATCCACAATTGAGCATAAGCTAACCAGGAGAATTGAACCCAGGCTTCCTCTTGAGTGACATCAGGGGTTTGCAGGTCATTCATCATGAGGTTCTGCTTCGTGAAGCGAATGCCGTGTTCAAGATTGAAACGCTCGGTATAGCCTTGGTAGGCATTGCGGGTATCTAGCGGTCGCCGAGAGTGGCCAAAGACGATGAGCCATTGGGGTTTGAAGATGCGGTGTCCGGTGGGGTCAGTGAGCTGTACTTGGACAAGGTCAAAGGGGTGAGCATGCATGGGTTGGGCGCGTGAGCCTTTCATCAGCAGATCATGCCAACGCGTTAAGGTAACGGTCCGAAGATGGCCTTTGGTAGTGGTGGTGTCAAACCTGATTTGCTCGTCAGGGTCCCCCCACGTGGTCTCATCTTTGAGGTCGAAACGCAGGCCATACCAACGAGGATGGCCACGCCGTTTCTCAGTAGATGCCTGCGGTACCCGATAGAAGACACGATTGGCACGACTGCGGGTGACAATCACTCGATTTTCCTGAGTGCTGAAGGGATAGAGAAATCGGCGATGGCTATAATCACTATCGACCACCAGCACACACCGCTGCCCATGCCAGGGGACGGTTTCGTCATTGAGCAGACGCTCTACCTGCTGCTGCCCCACCCCGACCTTGCTCTCAAAACTGGTGACCCGTTCCACGCTGAGCGGAACAATCCAACGACGCGCCCCCGTGACCTCAGCTTCGGGGATAGCGGCCATCAGTGAATAGTTGTGCCCCAAGGTGATCGGTTTTTGGCCTGCCACCACCGTGGGTTTGTAGACCGACTCACGATCCTTAAGAGTGATGGCATGGGGGCGACTCACCGGAGTGACATCCACACCAAATAACCAATAATCCCGATGGGACGGGGACGGTACCCCCTTGGCAATTGACTGTATCCACGTCTGAGGAAATCGAGACTGAGGAGGACTCCCGTCAGGTTGGTCTGACGCGCTCACCTCATCGCGGGTTACCCCCAAGGCTCCGATAGCCGCATATAACGATCCATACTCTCGCCGAAACAGAGGGTTGAGGCTTAACTCAACAACAGACCTGGCATGGGTATTCCCACACAAGGCATCTAACAAATCCATCAGACTATCGGAGCGTTGATTGAAACTAGCGTAAACCTGATCTCGAAATTGGTTGAGTTGATTGATACGATCTTGCACATTCATGGCAATAGGCTGAGCTTCTTTTGGTTTTGCTCTTTATCGCCTATTGCCGCTTCCTAGTGCATTCCTCTCTTCAAATTTCTACAAAGTCCAA
>NZ_JASATU010000012.1:0-167458 GCF_032906605.1 Leptothoe sp. LEGE 181152 | reverse complement strand
AGCTTTTGATGACGGGTCTCAAAATCCCAAAATCCTTGTTGTCCCATCAGAAGTCTCCCTGTCAACCCTAATCCGTAACCATGATCTCATATTGAGACTCTATTTTTGAATTAATCGAGGTGCCCATAAGAAAATATGAGACTTACTCACCTGAAGAAAGATACTTTCAGTCAGCTGCAAGGTGTGCCTAAATGTCAGAGATTATTATGATTAAAAATTGTTATTCTTAGCCATTCACTGTATCGTGGTACCTGTTATAGGCCATAAAGTATTAAAGAAATAGAAGAAGACAACGCAGGATTCCTTCTCAAAAGTGTTATTTCTTACTTGATCTCAATGACTCGCCAGGTTATTGTGGCGAACTTGTTCGAATCGGTTATCAACTTAGTGCATCTGTCAGCTCGCTAGAGATATCGTGAACATTACCCAGTCAAAACCGGTCTCCGGGACTATATTGAAATACTTGGAATCTGTTAACACTGCCGTTAACAAGATTACGGATCCAGCAACTGGTGAAGCCGTTCAAATCCCAAACTATGAGGTCCTTCAAAGGGCTGCTCGTGGATTGGATGAATCTTCATATCCATCGCAAACAGCGCTGATTATTCAACGACTTCTCGGCAGAGGTGCCAGCTTTGATATGGAGACAGCTGGGCCTGAGCAGCCCCTCAGTTTTCCGAAGGATCACCATTTACATCCAAAAATGGGGCCCGAGTGGCATTATTTGAGCTGTGATCTGAATACCAAAGGCCCGAATGGTGAATCGCAGCGCATTGGTGTAATGATTTGGCTGCAAAAGAATCGCATTGTCGGTACTACGGCTCAAACGGAGGCGAAGTGGAGCGATGAGGAATCCCTTATTTGCGCCTCTAAGGTGACTGTGGTTATGAAAACAGACAATGGCAAGGGACGACTCATTCGGCGAAATCGAAACCTTCAGTGGCCTCTTAAAGGCGGGCATATAGCTTACAGCAAACCTGGTGAGAATTTTCGCTTTGTGTGTGGTCCAGATTCTTTCTCCGGCTCGAAGAATGTTCTGCCGCTGCGAGCGCAGGTGAACGATGGAGACCGTATGCGTTTGGACCTGGTGGCAGACTGTCAGGATGAGCTTACCCCTGAGACCGCTTTTTTCCTTCGCGGTGTTAATGGTTGCGGATTCACCGAATTACCCGCTCCTGGCTTTGAGTATGGTTGGCCCCAGAT
This sequence comes from Leptothoe sp. LEGE 181152, assembly GCF_032906605.1. Taxonomy (NCBI): domain Bacteria; kingdom Bacillati; phylum Cyanobacteriota; class Cyanophyceae; order Nodosilineales; family Cymatolegaceae; genus Leptothoe; species Leptothoe sp. LEGE 181152. The sequence goes on along the minus strand of NZ_JASATU010000012.1, from coordinate 166,255 downwards.
CAAGGTGTCTGGTACGGTCATGGTGGAGGGCAAAACGTATCAGGTAGAGTCTGGCTTAGGTTGGATTGATCATCAAAACCTGAATGGCAGTTTGGAAAATCCGCCTCAGCAAACTCCTGGTTATGACAGTATCCCCTTTGTTGACGATGGCCAGCCTTTTCTCGGTTGGTGTTGGATGTATTTGAACCTGGCCAACAAAGATACTCTAATGACCATCGGTTTAAATGTTGGACCAAATCCGATAGGCCTCTCGCCGCAACTACCTATAATCTCCACATCTAGCTACTATACATCGATCAAAGAGGGTAAGTTAGACGTAACCATTCTTAGTAACCCTGAGAAACCTCCACTCGTCGGAGAGATGAAAATCACGAATTTTCAAGTATTGCCAACGATTACGAATGCGTCCGGTCCCTATCCCCCAAATGCGCTCATCCCTAATGGTTGGACCCTAACTAATGTTAAGGATCATTCCTGGGCTCATGCCCTGGCAGGTAATGTGACGGCATGGTCAGATGACGCTACATTTAATGCAGAGGATTGGAGCCTTGCCAGTGAGATGCCTGTAGATTTCACAGATACCAGTGGCCAATTTGCCAACGGCACGGGCTATGCTGAGGTTATTGGCTATGAAAACTCGTTTAGTTTCCAGCAGCGCGCCTTGGTTTTCCTTGAGACTGGAGTTTTACCTGGCGCGATTCCCGAAGTGAGTCTAGCCGCGACGAAGCCAATTTTGGTAAAGCTCGGGAAAAAGCCTCGCTCACATATTACCCAACTAAGGGAAAACTTTGATGGCCCCATCATGGATAAAATCTCAGATATATTGAAGGGGTTGGAAGCAGAGGGAAAAGTCGAAGACGATACTCAAATCGTCATCGCAATGGTGAAGTAGGGGGCAGATGCCCCATGGCACAATCAGTTTTCAACGATAGGTGATACCACCTTAGATAACGGTCAACTTAAACACACTAGTCAAATAGGAAGTAATTATCATGTCTGACCAGAAAAATAATGATGTTGAAGTCATTGATGCATCCGATAACGACGATGATAAGCCTGCTACCGATAAGCTTCTCGGTGGCCTGACGGACGAGATCAAAGTCTTTTCTAAAGCTGCTGCTGTTTATTTCGAGAAGTTAAGCGAGCTGCATGAAGAATCGGAGAGTAATAAGAAGCACAGCTCTCTCGTGGATATTTTGACTAATAACCACAAAGCCCAAAAGGCTGCTTGGAAGCATGTAGTTGAGAATTCTGAGGCCCACAAAGAGAATGAAAGGCAGGCCAAGAGATTCATGCCGAAATCAGCTATTGATAGTCTTCATGACTGGCTTGACGATTAGATGAATCGAGAGTTGCCATATCGATTGAAATCGGCTCTGCAATGAGATCATTGACTAACAATCTTGCAAAGATTTGGGTAGTCGATGTCTCTCAGCTTAGTGGAGTCGATATTCTGCGCTGCGAAGCTGCACTCGTGCCAGCAGAAATTGAGCAAATGCGACGGTTCCAGTTCGATCTGGATCGGGATGCTTATCGTGCGGCCCATGGCCTTGCCCGACATGCTCTCTCATCATTTGAACTGGACGTGGCACCGCAGAATTGGGTTTTCGAATCCACCCCCTACGGTCGACCGGAAATTGCTACAGGGTATGGCTTTCCACCCTTGCGCTTCAATATTTCACATACACGTGGCATGGTGGCTGTTATCGTAGCGCGCGAGTTAGATTGTGGTGTGGATGTGGAGTCAGTCGAGCGCTTTAATTGTTTGGAACACTTGGCTGCAAATGTGCTTGCCCCTGCCGAGTTGGCTAGCTTGTTGACGGTGCCAGACTCTGAGCGACCTCTGCTTTTTAGTCGGTATTGGACACTCAAAGAGGCCTATTCAAAAGCCCTCGGACTTGGTCTGTCAATGCCATTTGAACGCATTGCATTTGAACTACGAGAAGGAGGTCCTCGACTGCTTAACCAAGCTGGTGACTGGTTTTTTGAGCAATGGCTAGCATCACCAAATTACATGGTGGCGACAGCCTTTCGGAGTCGCCAACCGCTGCGTTTATTGCGTCACTGGGGTTTTCCAGAACCTATCCACTCTATAGACTTATGAGGGGAATTGCTGGGCACCAGTTGTCCAAGCTGATTAAGCTGTGCTTTGAGCCATGGTGTTGTTTCCCTTGGCTACGGCCAGCGCCGTTGTTTTAAAGCGATGTTTTAACAGAGCAGCATCCTTGCTGCTGAATTGTTTCTCGTTGTAACTCAGGTGAATATTTAGTAGGTCTTCGAATAAGACAGCGCTAAAAAGAGCAGTTCCGAGTATCGACGGGGCTACGTAACCGCGGGCATTAGTGACCGTAAAATTGCCAGTCTTAGTCGACATTTTTTGTAGATTTAGAAACGTCAAGCTGGTGGAACTGTACTTAGCCATGCTGACAATGAACCGAGCCGCTCGATCAACACCTTTGCTTCCTTTTGGGAAAAATAGTTTCCAGTCCATGATGGCCGCAACCGTTGGCATCACAAACAACCGGGGAGAATCTTTCTTCATGGCGGACTTGATTTCGCGTCTAATATCCTTGGCCATCTCGGGGATGTTTTTTTTATCCGTTAGTTTGCGAACCACATCCACGGTAGAGGAGAACAAGCCAAAATCATTTTTGGGAATGGACAGGAAAGGACGGAGATTGATGGGCATGGGCATGGTGATGACCCGCTCGGTTGTATCTTTTTGCTTTGGGCTCTCGGCCAGGAGCGGGTGAATGACATCCATGGTGATGGCGATGAGCAGCGCGTAAAGGGTGACCTGTTCTTGCTTGGCATATGCAATTAGGGACGCTGTTTCTGTAGCATCAAATGAAAAGGTTTCGACGATGGGCAATCGCTCAGCAAACGGCACATCTGCATCGTTGCGCAACGGTGCTGGCATGTCACCCAGCTGATTGATTTGCCCCATTACCTTTGATTGACAGCCTACCATTTGCAACAGACCTTTAATCCCCTTGAAACGGGAGGCCATGCCATCTTCCAGCATCGGCGGGAAGGGAAGCGATTCCGGTGATGGTAAGCTTTCACCTGAGGAGATTTTGCCAAGTAAATTGACAATGTCCACCAACAGGTTTGCATGGGAAAAGCCGTCGCCGATTAAATGCTGAAAGGTTACGAATACGGAGCAGTAATCCTCGGAAAATCTTACGAGTTTTACCCGGATCATTAACTCATGATAGCCGTCAAATGGTCGGCGCAATTCTTCGGTGGCAATCCGATCTCGATTCTCCTCGGTGCTTGAACACATTTCGATGGGGATTACCGGTGCTTCTGCTGGCTCATAACAGGCAAAGTATAGTTTCTGATGTTCCTGGCGTAGGATGCTGCGAAGCATCGGATACCGTATTTGGCACCAACGAAGCACCTGCGCTAAAGTATCCTCAGTCACATTGCCATGAATATCCACAGCCGCACCTATGTTAAATGGGCTCGCTTGGTCAAAGATCCAGGCGGAATATTCCATTTTGCCGAGCGGTCGGGCAATGGTTGGTCTGTTATCAGGGGATGTAGGCGCTTGAGTATTCAGCTTGCGTTTAAATAAGGTGAGCAGATCATTCATGGGTCAGGTGATGTTATTTGCCGAATAAAGACCGAATGTTATCTCTTACTTCTTGCTGATGGAAGGTGATGCCATGCATGGTTACTTCTTGTTCAATGAACCGGGGTAAATCCTTCCGCAATTGCTGCACAAGATGATCCTTCAGGGTGATCAGGGAAACACGCGGTATCCGAGCTAGGTCCCGAGCTACGTCCAATGCCTGCTTCATGACCTCGGTTCTTGGATAAACAGGAAAAACAGCGCCTCGCTCTTTTAACTCTGCCCCCCGGTAGCGACGGGCTTGAAGCAACATTTCTGGCCCCAGGACTGGTCCTAACTTATGGGGAACGATCATAGTGGCCCCCATGCCTGGCGTGAATCCGTACTTCATAAAATTGGTTGTGTAAATACTCTCCCTGCTTAAGATCACAAAGTCGGCAAATAAACCCATCACAAATCCGCCGCCAATGCCATGCCCCTGCATAGCTGAAATTACCGGGATCCGGCAATCGAGGGCGAGGCCATAAATGTTGTTGTCTGAAAATTTTCCATTCCCTTCCTGGAGGGTCAGTAAATCCTCTTGTGTGCCACCGCTGGCAAAATAACTGTCAAAGCCAGTCAGGATAACGGCCTTAAATGTGTTGTTGGTTGCGATGCTTTGGAAAGCAAGAATCAGTTCACGGCTCATTTGATGGGTGAAGGTATTCTTGTGCACGCGATCGCACATGGTCACCTGGACAATATAGGGTTCCACCTCCTTAACATTGACCACTGATTCCGATACCGTGCTCATTCCTCCCATGGGAATACCCCTGTTGTAACATAGCGGGCAATTTTATCAAGATTGTCCATGTCGGTGAAAACCTCTAGATTGGCCGCCAAAGCCTGGGGGCGTGCCTGGGCGAGCGAGCCATCGAGATCGCCCATGTAACGCTTATAACGGGTGATGCCCTTTTTAGAAAGCCGTCTCAGGCGAAGCAGATGCTTACGGAGCAGGTTCTCGCTGTTGGCATCATAAGCGTCCACCAACCCCCAAGCCTCAGCTTTTTGAACGGAGATGGGTTGGGTCATCAGGGTCAGGTAATGAGCCTTTTGAAAGCCAATGCGACGGTTTAGAAACGGCAGCACACAGGCAGGCATGAGTCCGAACAACAGTTCGGACAAGCTGAATATGGCGGTTTCATTGGCCAGAACAATGTCGCAGGCCGCAACAAATCCCATACCGCCTGCGTTGGCCTTTCCCCGAACATGGGCCACGCTGACATAAGGCCCAGTGGCCAGATCTAACCAGACATTGTACAGAGGTTCAGGATCCTGCCCCTTTGCTTCACCACCCGCTAGACTACGCTCGATCGCCTGGAAATCTGCCCCAAAACAAAACACTTCAGGCAATCCCTCAATTACCAGAACGGTAATTGTGTCTCGATACCTCCGAAGCACGTCTTGGAATTCTGCTATCAGTAGATCGTTGATAGTATTATTGGCTTCTGGACGGTTAATCTGTAGCATGCAAATTGGACCGTCAAACCTGATGCGTATGGTATCGTATTGCTCCATTACGATACCCACTCATATTCACGATGATATTCTTGAATCGCTTTGAGAAACAACAGCGGTTTCCCATTCCTTGCTGATCTTGCTGCAGGCATAAAGTTGGGGTCTAATGTCGCGTTGCGGGTGCCAAAACGAACCGCGTGATTACCCAACAGCATCTTGTCATATTCCTCCATGGATAGCTCGTAACGCCGATTCAATTGCGCCTCAATCCCCATGCGACGAAGACGTTGCTGTCCCTCACTGGTCACTACTCCACTAAAAAATTCAGAGCAACAGCCAGACCCATAGGAAAAACATCCGATCCGTTGCGGTGAATCAAAACTCGCGCAATCGATGGTGCTGGCCAGGGACAATGCCATTGTTCCCCCCATAATGTTGCCGACCCGCTGACAATAGGTGAGACCCGGTGCAACCCGACGGCTGAAATCTTCCTCAATCTGCGGTAGCTTAGCCTTGGCCATCTTGCGCATCATGTTGCGGTGAGCCCCTTTGACCATGCCACCAAACGGGGTGTGAAACGAGAGGTAGCCAAAGGAGCTGGTATAGTCGACATCTTTGACGCGTTTTTGGTATTCCAGATAGGCCTTCTCACAACACTCTAGATAGGACAATAGCGATAGGTCCGCATCACCCGCTTCGCTGTCGGGAACCGGACGACAGGTGTCCATGACCTCAAACCCGTAATAGCCATTGGCACCGATATCGACCTGGAAAATATAGGGCATTTCGCTGACTAGCATGGCAACTGAGCCAGCCCCGCTACTAGGCTCGGCAAATGACCAGTCGTGCGTCAGCTCTTGACCACCCTCCGCAACCAGAAAACGGGTGATATCTGTTGCCACTACCAAGGCTTTTGCCCCGGGCGATGTTTGAGAAAGAATTGTATTGACTGCCATTTGCAGACCAGCAACCCCGGAATAACAGGCATTTTTGAGTTCAAACAGGCGACAGTTTCGATTGAGTTCAAGATAATGGTGTATGTAGGTACTGATCGATTTACCAAAATCGATCCCCGACTCCGTACACGTGATGAGCAGTTCGATGCGATCTTTTTCAGCCGGACTCAACGCGTCCACAATCGGTTTAGCTGCATTTACTCCGAAACTGATCGGATCCTCGTAAGGCAAGCTTACGGTCTTTTCCTTCATCAGAAGGTTCTCAAAACGATCAACATCCAGTTTGCGATGCACAGCCAATTTACTTACATCCAAGTAGGCCGTACCTCCGAAAACATTCATTGCTTCAATGCCAACGTGTTCCACAGTGTCTCCTTGGATAGCATCGTATGGAGCCATATTTCGAGTCGACATGGAATTCGACATCTATGGCTCGTTAAACAAGAATATCTATGTAGTATCAAGATATCTGTGTAGAGTATCACCTTAATTTGACTTTATCCATCAAGTCGCATGGTGTGAAGTAATTCTCATTGGTTTTATTGTAGGCTTACAATTTTCTTCAGGTCTTAACCTGTTTATACAGGTTAACAAATTCCGCAGTGCCTATCAGTGGCACATACTCGACATCCTCTTTTAGGAGAGTCTCATATTCCTCATTAATAAACTCCCTCCTGCCTAGACTCAATTTATCCGTTACAAAGACAGCGTCAAAGCATTACAGTTGATTCCCAAAACCTAAAGATTAATCAACTTTCTGCTTATTGTTCAAAGGGTTATGAGGGTGGGTGAATCAGTTATCTTGTACTAGTCGGTGAGATAACTGCTATATAAGAAACCCCACAAGTGCTAAGACCCATGGGGGCTTCGATTTAGATATAAAGGGTTAAGAAATATAGTGCTCTTTCTACTCAGATGTAGGGGTTGAAAGACGTTATGCACTCACTTGCGTTGTCTGTGAATTCACAGTAAGCTAGCCATAGGTTATGTCATTCTCTTTATCCGATATGCCTATGGTCTGCTTATACAACCATCAAGGTTGCTTGGTTTGTGTCGGCGATCACTGCGGTGTAAGCGGATTAGGGATTGAGTCAGGGATTAACGGTGTATTCCTGTGTTAGCCCCGGATGTTGTAGCGATGGATTGAGTGCAGGTTTAAAATACAACAACACCCAGAACACTCAGCTGAGGAACTCTTCTAAAATAAACAAGACTTTTTAGAGGTATTTAATGTCAGGCGAACTGACTATAAACAGGGCTCTCTAGTGCAAGTAAGAAGAAATATCAGTGATGTGCTTGGGTGTTGTCTTTGAGCCTTCTGATGATTCTATCGAAATATCTATCGTTAGACCTCCCTGTATTGTGGCTATGAGCTTTTCAACTCATGTGTACAGCATATTCCTGTAGTGCTTCAAAATCTCTTCTCTGATACAAACGTTAACGTTGTTATTTTTCACTGTTATCCTTGCTAATCAGTGGCTTAAGTCTATGGATTGCTGTGGTTGAGGACGCAGCTAGTGGTAATGTCATCCGTACCAACTAGACTTCTGGCGTCTCACCAGTAAAGTGGCACATCTTCTAAGGATGGTATCCTCTTTGATCGCTATAACTTGAAAGGTGTTACTAATGAATGCGACATCGACAATGCTGCCCTCCATCACCAACGCCATTGACAAACAGGTCTTGTCCTCTGAGTTGACTGTAGACAAGCTGATTCGGACCCATAAAGGGTTAGAGATCTATCTGGTAACGGCGGATGATGCGCCTCGGGTGATGACCGAAATTGGCCGGATTCGAGAAGTCGAATTTCGCCGGGAGGGAGGTGGCAGTGGAAAACCGAAAGATATCGATTGCTTTGATTATGGACCGGTTCCCTATCGTCAGCTCGTGGTATGGGATCCCGTTGCTCAAGAAATTGTCTCCATGCATCGTTACATTCTCTGCCGTGATGCTCTGCATGTGGACGGTAGGCTGGATCTGGCCACAGCTAAACTGTTTGATTTTTCCCAACGGTTTCGAGAGCAATATTTGCCTAAGACCATTGAACTAGGGCGCTCAGTTGTTAATCGTAGTGCCCAACGACGCAGACTAGGACTATTTGCAGTCTGGTGTGGGTTGGGTGCTTTGATACGAGAGTATCCTGACATGGACTATTTTTTTGGCAAAGTGACTATTGCATCACCCCATTATTACTCTGTCCAAGCGCTATTATTGCCGTTTATGCAACGTTACGGGATGACTCAAGACAGGTTGGTTGTCCCTAAGATCCATTGTCGAATTCATGACCCGGCTACCCTTAATAGTTCATTTCCCCATTTTTCATGGGCAGAGGGCTCTGATAAAACTGCCCTCAATTCTCTTAGGGTTCAACTTAAGAAAACAGGACAGTCAATGCCATCATTGCTCAATAGTTATCTAAAGACAAGCGATCAGCTTCGTTACTTTGGCAGTGTTTGTAATCTTGAGTTTGGCAATGTGATCGAAGCCGCTATTTTAATTCCCATCAACTCAATTAAGGAAAAATCCCATCGGCGATTTATTGATTCATACGTCAGCATCAATTCTCAACGATTTCGGATTCTGGATCGACAAAGTAGGGAAAAAGGGCTTGCTAGAGATATTGCTGGCTTACAAGATTTTATTCACACAACTATGACTAAAAGCAATAAACCCCATCCTATGTACGTTTCCATAGGCTAGAGTTAAGCTCTCCGACATCAGCTCCATTGTTTCTTTCAGTCTTGTTATTACTAGCATTCTTCCTATCTCGGAAAGATTATGGCAATAGCATCCTAACCGTTACACAGTTGGCGAGCGTTCTCATCCATCTCCACATTGTTGTGCAAGTAAAACCTTGCCCAATCACAACCATGTTTCATCAGGTTCTCTAGCTCGAACTGTAATTTCCAGAGAATGACTTTTCCATCTGCACTGGCAGAAACAATTTGTGAGTGTTCTGGATGAAATGTAACATTAAAGACCCAGTCATTGTGACCTGCCAAGGTTAATAGTAACTTGCCATCCAGATGCCACAGTTTAATTGTTTTGTCGCCACTGGCGGAGGCAAGTAACGTGCCATCGGAGTTAAAGCTGATGCCATACACCCAGGCACCGTGACCGGTTAATGTATGTGATAATTCTCCCTCTAAACTCCACAGGCGAATCGCTTTGTCATAGCCTGCCACTGCCAGGGTTTGGCCATCGGGACTAAACTCTATCGCTCTATTCCAGGCACGGTCTTCTTCATCTAAGGTAAGCACACGAGCAGGCTCATTAGCGAAGCTACCATCCATGTGTCGTAGCCGTAGGTGAACATGGGTATCTCGTCCTGTGGAAGCTAACCATTGGCCATCGGGGCTAAAGGTGACGTCATAAACCCGATCGCTATGACCAGAAAGAGTTTGTAGCAGATTACCAGTTTCCAGATCCCAAAGCTTAATGGTGGTGTCGCGACTAGCCGTGGCCAAGGTTTTACCATCGGGGCTAAAGCTAGAGGCATAGACGCGTCCCTGATGACCAGACAATGTGTGTGCCGGTTGATTAGCACCCACCTGCCAAACTTTTGCTGTTTGATCGTAACTGCTGGAAACCAGGGTTTGGCCATCGGGACTAAAGGTCACCGAATGCACGATATTGTTATGACCTTTTAAAGTTTGCAGCAGGGTACCGTTAGAGTGCCAGATCTTAATATCGTTTTTCCCCTCAGCTACGGCCATTAAGGTCCCATCGGGGCTAAAGCTGACATCCCGCATCGGTTCTTTGTGTTCATCCAGGACGGTTACCAGGTCTTCCTGAGTGTGCCAAATGCGAATGGTGTTGTCTGCACTGGCTGAGGCTAGTTGATGATTTGGACTAAAGGTGACTGTCTGTACTTCATTTTCGTGGCCCTGTAGTGTTTTTAATAACTGGCCAGTCAAACTCCATAGTTTAATAGTGCGATCGCGACTGCCCGATGCCAGCCGTTCACCATCATGGCTAAAGGCTACACTATCCACTGAGGCCGTATGCCCCTTGAGTTCTTGCCGGGCAGTCCCATCAGAATTCCAGAGTCGAATAGTGCGATCTCGACTGCTAGAGGCAATGGTTGCCCCATCGGGGCTAAAGACAATACTGGAGATTGCCTGGCGGTGACCGGACAACAGTTTTTCTGGTTGGTTATCCTCGACGGACCACAACTTAATCGTGCCATCTCCGCCGCCAGAAGCCAGGGTTTGACCATCAGGGCTAAAAACCAGTGTCAGCACTGGACTGCCCCCATGGTGCGCTGTGAGTGTCTGGCGCAGAGTACCATCCCGATTCCAAATACGGATATCGCCATCATCACTAGCGGAACCAAGCAGCTGGCCGTTGGGACTAAACTCAACGGCCCGGACAGTCTTGCGGTGGCCGCTGAGAGTTTTGAGCAGGGTCCCCTCGATATCCCAGAGCTTCACAGTGCGATCACCACTGGCAGAGGCTAGGGTTTGACCGTCAGGGCTAAACGCAACGCTATAAATTGCTTCATTATGGCCCTTAAACACCCGTAACAGTTTGCCATCCCAGCGCCAAAGCCGTAGGGTATGATCCCAGGAGACTGAGGCCAAATGTTTACCATCGGGGCTGTAGCTAATATCGGATACCAGGTTGGCATGGCCTGAAAACCGATTGGCTTCATGGATACCATAGAGCACCGAGCCCAATGCCCGAATGACGGGAATAGTCTGTTGGTCAGTGGGATTGATCATTGTTTCTAACTCTCTTCCAGCTTGCAGAGCTGCTTGCAGGGCCTCCAGCTGGTGATGGGAGACAAATAGTGCTTCTGAGGTATGGCTGATGGCCTCTACTTCATTGGCTTTAGCCTGTTGCTCACTGGTCTTAGCCTGTTGTTCACTCACGCGAGCCCAACCAAACAACATCAAGGCGACCACGCCTAACCCAGTGGCGACGATTAAGGCAACACTCAGCACTCCAACAAACCACCGTTGCCGTTTGGCATACTTTTTCTGTTCAGCGAGCCGGGTTTCTGCTTCTTGGGTACGCTCTTTTTGTAGCTGAAGTAGGTGGATCTGGCGCTGCTGTTCAGCAGCCTCTTCAGACCTCTGGGCGGCACGACTAGCATGGATAAATGCTTGTTGTAATGATGTGGCAGGAGGCTGTTTTTTGCCAATTTCGGCTTCCTGTAACCAGGCTTCAGCAATCACTAATTCACTGCCTCGTAACAACAGATCGGCACTGCGATCTTTCTGTTCCCATTCAATGGCCAGTTGACACCACTTTGTATGGCTTTGCACGTGGTTGCGGTCGGTATCCAGGGTACGTACTAGTTGGCTAAAACTAGTTAAAAAGTCGTGGGTTTGGGGTGAAAAATCAATCCAATGTATTTTAGCTAACTCAGGAGGCAACTGTTGGGTATCGACAGACTGATACAATAGAGGAATAAAGCGCTTATTTAGGCTGGCTGCATAGGCGACCTCATCAGCACAGTAGGGAGAGTTTACGGCCTGTGGAGAAATCACAAACAAGAAATTATCCGTTGAGGCAATGCCTCGATAAATCTCCTGCTGAAAGTCTACCCCAAAGCTAATACTTTCTTGATCAAACCAGGTGGTTTTACCCTGAATTTGAAGGGTATCATTGAGACGACGAGCAAATTCTGAATCGCTACGGGAATAGGAGATAAAAACGTCTAGTGACTGGGCCGGAGGCTGGCGTAAGCTTTCTTTAATAAAGGTGGTCTGTAATTTTGTAGGTCCTTGTTGGAGACGGTCTTGAGCGACTTTTAGCCAGGTTTCAGCATGGCGTAAATTGTAGCCCCTTAACAAAATGCTGGGATTGCGATGCTGGCGTTTCCACTTTAGAGCTTTTGCTAGTAGTTGTTTATGCTCGCTGTGGTAGTCGGCCCCATGGCGCAAAATTCGTAATAGCTTGGCAATATCATCTTCATACTGTTCGAGGCTGGTGTTGTCTGAAAAGTTAATAAACTGAAGGGAGCGTTGGCGGGGAGGAAGCCGCTGCATATCCAACGGTTTAACCAGCAGGGGAATAATCCGTTTGTTTAATAACTGGGCATAGGCAATCTCTCGCTGACAATAGGTGGACTCTAAGGCTGCGGGGGAAAGAATATAAATTATATTGTCTGTTTCTTCAATGCCGACTTTGAGGGCTCGTTTAAAGTCTGTGCCAGTGAGAATATCGGTTTTGTTGGTCCAAACAGTAATGTTCTCCCGTATTAAACGCTGACGCAGTTGTTCCCGAAAAGAAATGTCTTCTTCGGCATGGGCTAAAAACACCTGAGTCATCAGATTATGGGCGTTTTTAGTGCTCTCAGTAATAAACTCACAATGTAAATTTGTTGGTAGGCAAGGAGGCTGCTCATCTTTAAATGGTTGAGTGAGCCAGGCTTCTGCGGTTTGCCGTTCTTTTCCAATTAGCAAATAGCCAGATTGCTTTTGATGATATTCCCAATAAAGCGCTTGCTTTAACAGGATGGTGTGGCGGCGTACATATTTTTTCTGTTTTTGTAAGATCGCTAACAGTCCTTGAAAGGACTGGTCAAGATCATCAATGCCTTCGCGATAGTAAATCCAGTTGATTTTTGCGATCGCAGCATGCATATTTAAAAAACTAGAATGTTTCCCAGCAGCCTTATAGCCTTCCCAATCTGCATCTGCACCTTGGGGGTTGCGCTGTTGCCAAATTTCTCGGCTAATTTCTTCGACGTGTAAGATCGGAATAATCCGTTTCCCTCGCGATATGGCCCGCTCAATTTCTAAGCCACAATAGGATGAATTAACAGAATGAGGTGAAATGATAAAGAGAAAATTGTCAGCCCGGTCAATACCGGTGTCAATCTGTTTTTGATAGTCTACGCCTAGAGGAATATCCTCAAAGTCAAACCAAACATCTAATCCTTGATCGACCAGCTGGTCATTTAGCTTTGTAGCGAAGGCTTTGCTATCTGCCCGACCATAGGAAATAAAAGCATCTTGGTAATGAGTCATAATACAAGATGTATTGGTGTTAGACGTATTTAAACTATATCGTTTCAATAGAGCTGCAATCTATACTTCTTTAACGGCGTGCTCTAAAAGGCTGAAGGAAATACCACCAGAGTGCTAGATTGCCCACAAAACCTCCCAGGCTAGGACTATGGATGGGTAGATGGGTGCATGGGACGTGGTGGTTATTTAGCTGCAAGTGCCTGAGGGCCGTAACGCTTGGTTGTAAATGGGGAGGTACTAGGGGCTGTCGGCGTGTTCATTGCACCATACTATTTGTCCTCACAATATCCCCAAACTTTCTCTGTATCTTAAAAGGTGTTCGATATTAAACAATCAGGGAGGGGGGTAGCCAGTGTTCATCTAGAAAACTCGCTTGGAGCATGTAGGGATGCTTTTATGGCGTTATCTGAACCAATCGCTGTTTGATACAAGCAGCAAGATAATTCTTCTAGAGCCATAGCAGTTTTGCCTAACCATAGAGTTTAGTCTTTAGAAGACTGTTGGGAATTGCAATATTCCTACAAAGAAAAGCATTGCTAGATCAATTTATCTGCATTAAGGGAGCTTTATTATGAGCGCATTACAAAGAATGGTAAGCACGGTTGGTCAGTCTATTCAGCAATCTACAGTTTGGATATTTGATGCTGCTAAACGACTCTTCTCTCCCAGTGATGATAACTATCCTGAAACGGGGGTACAGCCCTTTGAAGGAGATATTTCAGAGACTAATCAGTAGGCCATAGCAGGTGGAACTGTGGTTACAATAAGGGGTTGGCAGCCCATCTGGAAAATGCAGATGGGCTGCTGGCTCTGCATACCTAAGTAACGATTGGTAAGGGATGTCCTGTGGCCGTAGTGAACTATTTCTTGACGGGAGAAATGACGTCGTCCCCAACGTTGTTATGACTAATATTTCGAGCATAAATCACGTCCAAGGTGTAACCGGCTGGGTCCTCTACGGGAACACCTGCCGGTTCTGGGTATGGATAAGGGAGGGCTCTCATACCCCCTCAAGCATGGGGAATAATGTGTGTGGGTACATCCAAGATGTCAGGGGTATGAGGGTGTGGCACAAGCCAGAGATTCTGGGGCGGCACCAGGGGGTGCTCCTCATCCGGGACAAAGATCGGGAGGTGGTTGCCCGGTTCAGCCGGTACCGTGCCTCCCCCAATACTGATGGGAGTGCCCACGACCGTCGCCTGGGCAAGGTTGAGGTTCTCCATAGAGGCCCCCGTCACATCCACATAGTAGAGCTGAGCCTGTGCAAAATTCCCATGGTCTAAGTTGGCGTTGACCAGACTGGCATTGGTCAAAAAGGCCCCCGTCAAATTGGCATGGGTCACGCTGGCCCCGGTGAGGTCCGCGCCTTCGAGGTTACTCCAGGAGAGGTCTGCGCCTCGGAGGTCCGCGCCTCGGAGGTCCGCGCCAATCAAATGCGTTTGACTGAGGTCAGCGCCGACCAAATAACAGCGTTGACAGTGGTTGGTGATGAGCAGTTGTTGTACATTGGCGGCCACCCGTGCCTCCAAGCCTGAGTCAATCGGTGCCTCTGCCCGACTGGGGGGAGCGCCCATCAAAAGGGCCATGAGTGGGAGTGTGGCTAAATAGTGTCGTTTCATAGTCTCCTCCTAGGTCAACAGCCAGGCTGTTGCACCCTGTTGAACGAGAACTCCATCGAGCAGACGACGACTCTCATCTACCCTGCTTTAATTGTTGCATGGATGCCAAAAAAGGGACTGCCCCCCGGTCTGGCGTTAATGAAACGATACGTGGGTGGGCATCCTCATAGATTCCTCAAAGTCTTGACTTATACCCAGATTGGAAACGGTCACCCCCGTTTCTAGTGATTGTTATTTTGGATTCTGTTTTTATGGTGCAAACGACCCCTGCAAATTTGGCCCCGACGCCGACTCAATCCGCCTTTATCCTTGAATTTGAGCGGATTACGATTGATGATGTTCCCTGTGTGGGGGGAAAAAATGCATCCTTGGGCGAGATGATTCAACAGCTGACGCCCCAAGGGGTGCAGGTGCCCACTGGGTTTGCCACCACCGCCGATGCGTATCGCTATTTTATACAGCAGGCCGGTCTGGACGAGGCGTTGAGAGCGCACCTAAGCGATCTAGATATCGACGATGTCACGGCCCTGCGCCACTGTGGTCGAACCGTCCGTTCGTTAATCCTCGACACGCCCTTTCCGCCGGAGCTCGAAGCGGCCATTGCCAAGGCGTACTTGACCCTCTGTGCTGACAGTGGGAATCCAGCGCTGGATGTGGCGGTCCGCTCGAGTGCCACCGCTGAAGACCTGCCGGATGCGAGTTTTGCCGGCCAACAGGAAACCTACCTGAATGTGCATGGTGTCAAGGGCGTGCTGGAGGCGTGCCATAAATGTTTTGCCTCGCTCTTTACGGATCGGGCGATCTCCTATCGCACCATCAAGGGCTTTGACCACTTTACGGTGGCCCTGTCGGTGGGTGTGCAGCGGATGGTGCGCTCGGACTTGGCGACCTCGGGTGTGATGTTCTCCATCGACACCGAAACCGGCTTTAAGAACGCGGCACTCGTCACCGCCGCCTATGGGTTGGGCGAGAATGTGGTGCAGGGGGCGGTGAACCCCGATGAATATTTAGTGTTTAAGCCGACCCTTCGGGAGGGATATCGTCCCATATTGAAAAAGCGCCTGGGCAGTAAAGAGATCAAAATGGTGTACGACGTGGGCGGTAGCAAGCTGACGAAGAATGTCCCGGTGTCGGAGGTGGAGCGTCAGCGCTATGCGATTAGTGATGATGAGATTTTAACCCTAGTGCGGTGGGCGTGCATCATCGAAGACCACTATACCCAGGTGCGGGGCACCTACACGCCGATGGATATTGAGTGGGCGAAAGACGGTCTCACGGGAGAGTTGTTTATTGTGCAGGCGCGCCCGGAAACGGTTCAATCTCAAACGTCAGCCTCGATTCTGCGTAATTATGTTCTCCAGGCGGATACCACCAACCTGACGCCCTTAGTGACGGGTCAAGCGGTGGGTGAAATGATTGGTCAGGGGTCCGCGCGGGTGATCCAATCGGTGCAAAACATGGCCGAGTTTCAACCGGGGGATGTGCTGATTACCCAGCGAACAGACCCGGATTGGGAACCGATTATGAAACGGGCGAGTGCGATTGTCACCGACCAAGGGGGTCGCACCTGCCATGCGGCCATTATTGCCCGGGAGTTGGGCATTCCGGCGATAGTGGGGTGTGGCAACGCGACCGAGCGTCTAGCCACCGGAGTGAGCGTGACGGTGACGTGCGCCGCTGGCGAAGTGGGTAAAGTCTATGGGGGACACCTGCCCTTTACGGTCGAAGAAACGGCGATTGATGACATCCCCCGGACGCGGACCCAAATTCTCATGAATGTGGGGAATCCCGAAGAAGCGTTTCATTTTGCGAAAATTCCGTGTGATGGGGTGGGGTTGGCGCGCATGGAGTTTATCATTGCCAACCACATTAAAGTGCATCCCCTGGCCTTACTCAACTTTGACCAGTTAGCCGTCGGCCCCATCAAACATGAGATTGAGCAGCTGACCTCGCTCTATGCCCATAAGCCCGATTACTTTGTGGAACAGTTGGCCCATGGGTTAGGGATGATTGCCGCGGCGTTTTATCCCAAGCCTGTGGTGATTCGGCTCTCCGACCTCAAGAGTAATGAATATGCGAATCTGTTGGGCGGAGCGTCGTTTGAACCGACCGAAGAGAACCCGATGATTGGCTGGCGGGGGGCCTCTCGTTACACCGACCCGCGCTATCGGGAAGCGTTTGGCTTGGAATGCCAGGCCCTACAGCGGGTGCGTCGAGACATGGGCTTGACCAATTTGATTCCCATGGTGCCCTTCTGTCGGACCCCCGAAGAAGGGCAGCAGGTGCTCACTGAAATGGCCCGCTATGGGTTAGTGCGAGGGGAACAGGGGTTACAGGTGTATGTGATGTGTGAGATTCCCAACAATGTGATTTTGGCGGATGAGTTTAGCCAGATCTTTGATGGCTTCTCCATTGGGTCGAACGACCTCACGCAGCTGACCCTGGGCCTCGACCGGGATTCTGCCCTGGTGGCCCATCTTTTTGACGAACGCAGTGCTGGGGTCAAGGCGATGGTGCGTCAGGTGATTGCGAAGGCGAAGGCGAATCAGCGCAAGATTGGCATCTGTGGCCAAGCGCCGAGTGACTATCCTGAATTTGCTCAGTTTTTGGTGCAGCAGGGGATTGATTCCATTAGTCTCAATCCAGACTCTGTCTTAAAGACCACCTTAGCGATTGCGGCCATGGAGGCGGAGACCATGACCTAGGGAGCTGTCTGTGTAGGGGGGCATAGGGAGGTGAGATGCTATCGGGGAGTGTGAGTCATGATGTCATGCATCATGCTCCCTGTTCAGTCCTGGTTGTCCATGGGTCGAATACAACCAAACGTCATGAACACAAGACTGAGGACGTCATCGTAGACCATCAATGACTGTTAACTCCACCATTCATGCTCCTTCAGCTTCTAACAAGCGATTACGCCTGTTAGAAGCCACCATGAAACGGCATCAGTATCGTCCAGATGCGCTGATTGAGGTGTTGCATCGCGCTCAGGAGCTATTTGGTTATTTAGATATCAATTTGTTGCTGCACATTGCTCAGCGACTGAAACTGCCTCCTAGTCAGGTGTATGGTGTAGCTACCTTTTATCACTTCTTCTCGTTAGCTCCAAAAGGCGTACACAGCTGTGTTGTCTGTATGGGGACAGCTTGTTATGTAAAACAGGCGGCACAGCTGCTCAGCTTTTTGGAAAAAACTACGGGTATTAAAGCTGGAGAGACAACGTCTGATGGGCAGCTGTCGTTGATGACGGCTCGCTGTTTGGGTACCTGTGGCATTGCCCCTGCCGTGGTTTTTGATGAGCGGCTTGAAGGGCATCAAACCGTAGAAAGCGTAACGGCACGTCTGAATACTTGTTTATCTGCATCTAAGTCATGACTTTAGAGCAATTACGGCAGTCTGCATCAGCTGCTCCAAAAAAATGTCGCATTTGTTGTTGCACGGTTGGTGGCTGTCTGTCTGCTAATGGTGCTGTCGTTAAAGAACATCTGAAAACGGCGGTGGCTGCTAGTAATTTAACAGCTCAGGTGCAGGTGTCGGGTGTGGGCTGCATGGGGTTGTGCAGTCAGGGGCCATTGGTACGGGTGGAATCTGAAGACGTAGCTGATGTGCTCTATCGGCAGGTGACGCCAGAACAGTCTGCGGCTATTGTGGCATTGCTCACTCAATCGCCTCACGCTGAAAGCAGCAATCTCAAAACTCAGCCGATGGATAGTCCATTTTTTACCAGACAGCATCGGATTGTTTTAGAAAATAGTGGTCGCATTAATCCAGAAAAGATTGAGGGGTATATTGCGGCATCTGGGTATGAAGCGCTTTATCATTGTTTGCGAGAGATGTCACCCGACGAGGTGGTAGATGAGATTACCCGCAGCGGTCTACGGGGTCGAGGTGGGGCAGGTTATCCGACCGGATTAAAGTGGGCCACAGTGGCAAAAATGCCGTCGGGGCAAAAGTATGTAGTGTGTAATGCGGATGAGGGTGATCCGGGGGCTTATATGGATCGCAGCGTGTTAGAGAGTGATCCTCATCGGGTGTTGGAAGGACTTGCGATCGCAGCCTACGCCGTCGGTGCTAACCAGGGCTATATCTATGTGCGGGGAGAGTATCCCCTGGCCATTAATCATCTACAAACTGCCATTCGTCAGGCCAAGCGCCATGGTCTTTTAGGCAGTCAGATTTTTGATTCTCCCTTTGATTTTCGCGTTGATTTGCGCATGGGTGCAGGTGCCTTTGTCTGTGGTGAAGAGACTGCCTTAATGGCATCCATTGAAGGAAAACGGGGAATTCCTCGACCGCGTCCCCCTTACCCCGCTGAGTCAGGATTATGGGGGTGTCCCACATTAATTAATAACGTGGAGACCTATGCTAACATTGCTCCCATTATCCGTAATGGTGCGGCCTGGTTTGCCTCTATTGGGACTGAGCAGAGTAAAGGGACTAAAGTCTTTTCTCTCACGGGCAAGGTGAAAAATGCAGGACTGATTGAAGTACCCATGGGAATATCCCTCAAAGAGATTGTGGAAGAAATGGGACAGGGTGCCCCAGATGGAGCTCAGGTGAAGGCTGTGCAGACCGGCGGGCCTTCCGGTGGCTGTATTCCTGCGGATGCTTTTGACACATCTGTGGATTATGAATCGCTGAAAAAACTGGGTTCGATTATGGGCTCAGGCGGCATGATTGTGATGGATGAGCATACCCATATGGTGGATGTTGCTCAGTTTTTTATGCAGTTTTGCATGGATGAGTCCTGTGGGAAGTGCATTCCCTGTCGGGCTGGGACGGTACAACTTTACCAGTTGTTGACAAAGTTTAAAGAACACCGGGCAACACCCGCAGATTTAGAGCAACTGGAGATGCTGTGTGATGTGGTGAAGCATACGAGTTTGTGTGGTTTAGGACAGGCGGCTCCAAATCCAGTGTTGAGTACGCTGCGATATTTCCGAGATGAATATTTGGCGGCGATGGCGGTGGGGGGTGTTGAAGTGTCTGCCTGAGATTTTACCATGGGCCATCCCGTATCAGACCTGGCGGAACAGGGGGGAGATCATTAGGCATTACAAACAATGGCTTCATAGGTGGGTTCAGTTGTTTAGGGCTCTATGGTTACGGGAAAAATTCATGTCCACAACACCTAGTACAGACAAACAGTTAGGGTGGCATATTTTGCAGCCCCCACGGCAGGCGTTTGGCATTTTCAGTCGCTTAAGACTGGAATGGGATTATTTTATGATCCATGACCATGGAGGAACCTTTACTGGATCCATTGGCTATGTGTTAGCTGATCCAACTGCTCAAAGAGTACGTTGGTTAAAACGATTTACACTGTTGCCGAGTGGTGTGGGTGTTGCGATCGCAGGCATGTTCACTCATGGTCACAAAATCGCAAATTTCCTACATTTCGATTTCGATCAGGCTCAACTTTCCACCGATACCAAATCCCTCACCGCCCAGGATGATGTCAGTAATCTCCAGGCTACTTTCCACGTGAAACCCAATAATAGTCTACAGATAGCAGGGTGCACCCATGACATTGAGTATCAGCTGGCCGTACAAGAAGATTGGCAAAATCACTCTTCCCATGGCAGCGAAGTATTTACGCCCATTACCGGTCGAGATATGGGGCTTCTGCCATGGGAACAATGGACCGTTGATGTCATTTGGCCTCGGACTCAAGTCTCTGGCTATATTCGAGACTTAAGGCAAAAAGTAACTTTTGAAATTGTTGGCCATGGCTATCGCGAAAATTCCTTTGGGCGATGGCTATTTTGGGCAGGCGGCTGGGATTTTGCCGCTATGTCAGACGAAAAAACTGGTGTTCAATGGGTTTGGCAAACCTATCATCATTCTCAAGACTTAAGTTATCTAGACCTTAGTTTTCCCATCGAGGGTGTTCCACAAGCGTTTCGCTTTTGGGCTAGGGAAGGCCAATTACAGTGGCAGCATCACCATTGGTGCTTGGACCCCAAGGCTCAACAGAAGTTTCCTTTGGATGCAACGATTTATGCCCATAATCAGGACTATATCGTTGAAACAACATTGAGCATTGGTGATAATGAGATTGCACTATTACATGAAAATTCTTGGTACACCAGGATCTATGTCATTTTCGCTCTCTTTCCCTTCTGTAAGGGCTCTATTTATAGAGTAGCTGATGGTGCTCGGGTATTGGAATTTAGCGGCCAGGGGGGAGGAGAATATTCCACTCTACGATTTCCTAAAATACGTTTAAGTTGAAACCGGTTGCGTTGACCAGACAGATTATTTAAACGATACAGAAAAGTCCACTGTTCTTAAGGACATTTGGCTTTTCTGCATCGTTGGTAGTAACCCCGTTATCAGTTGATTAGTGGAGCCATATAAGAATATGGAGAGTGCTATCTCGGGAGTCCGCACTCACAGGTGACACACATGCCACCAACCCAATCACAGTCGCAGCTAACAAACGACTAAAACGTATCAAGCTCATAGCATCCTCCTTCTCCCGGAGAAAGATAAGTTGAAACTGTTTTTATCAGGCTAAAAGGTTAAACCTGTCGTGTTGAATCCTTACCAGGCATATCATTTCAACCCTCAAGAAAAGTCCAACGCCCTTAAGGACATTGGACTCAGGAGCTTTACCACTTACCCTTAAGGGGGCCTGGCAGTTTAGCGATAGAAACGGTATGTCTCATTAGACTCATGGCTGAGCCAGACCTTTCAACTCATGGCCGATTTACTGCGGTCATAACCAGCAAAGTCATGGGGAATTTTCCCTTGAATATGGCTTTCATATTCGGCAGCATTTTCCATCGGTAGACCGACATCTTTAGCAGCTCGAACCAGCATAGAGTGTTCACGCCGACGAATATTGCGCAGATGTTTCATAACAAGGCTACGCATCCAAGCCTTAATCGACAGAAACTCAACAGGAGCTGTTTCAGCAACAGTGGTTATGGATGTTGATTCAGCAATTGTTTCACCAACCGTGTAAGGTACACCCCGATAAACCAACTTAGCCTCAAAGGGATACGCAGGCGGAGGATTTTCAACAGTTTTAAATTGAATATCCTGGCCACGATATTTCCCCACATCACCTGTAGGGCAAGTGCCCAACTCTGTAGGCTGGTAATTATAAGAAACACCACGATACTTTAACATAGTGCCGCCTCCTTAGACTGTGTAGAGAAGAGAGGCGCGTTCCTTCGGGATGACTCCCTACTTCCGTCTCTGTTGGTGTTTCCCTATCAGAAAAATCACCATCAAAGAGATGAACGATTTATCCTACATCCTTATTATCTTATGTAGTTTGATGTTTTATCTAAGATGTTTACACATTGACACTTAGATAAATAAGAGTGAGAAAATAGTCACTGAGGTCAAAAAACTTCATAAGTTTCTCAACGTTTTAAAATAACCTGGAATCAGAATTGTATCGTCCCTAGGGTCTACATCTTATCTCCTTAAGAGTAATATCGTTTCCATTTGACGTTTACTAGCACTTTATTTTCACACTAATCTCCAATGTCTGTTAAAACTCTAACCATTGATAATCAGTTGATTAGTGCCCGTGGGGGAGAGACTATCTTAGATGCTGCTAGAAATGCAGCGATCGCAATTCCTACCCTTTGCTATTTAAAGGGATTATCTACCGTAGGAGCCTGTCGCCTGTGTTTAGTGGAAGTGAAAGGAGCGTCTAAGCTCTTACCTGCCTGTGCGACAGCAGTGCAGGAAGCTATGGTGGTGCAGACGCATACCGAGCGACTACACCATTATCGACGCACCATTGTGGAATTGCTGCTCGCTGAAGGTAATCATGTCTGTGCGGTCTGTGTCTCCAATGGTAATTGTGAATTGCAAGATTTAGCGGTGGAAATGGGGATCGATCATGTTGGTCTTACCTATCAGTTTCCAGACCGTAAGGTAGATATTTCCCATGCTCGTTTTGGGATTGATCACAATCGCTGTGTTCTCTGTACGCGCTGTATCCGAGTTTGTGATGAGGTGGAAGGGGCCCATACGTGGGATATGGCTGGGCGAGGCCATACATCCCATGTGATTAGCGATTTGAACCAACCTTGGGGAGAGTCGAGTAGCTGTACCTCCTGTGGTAAGTGTGTGAATGCTTGTCCGACAGGAGCCTTATTTCATCGGGGTTCAACGGTTGGGGAAATGCAGCATGATCGAGAACAGCTTAGCTTTATTACAACGGCTCGTCAGCAACAACAGTGGATTAGATAAACAGACTGCCTTCCCAAGTTCCTCAAAATTTCTACATATATTGCGAGTCTATAGACCATGGCAAAACTTAAACTGGCAACGGTTTGGCTAGGGGGATGTTCTGGCTGTCATATGTCGTTTCTCGACCTGGACGAGTGGCTATTTGAGCTGGCTAGTCAGGTGGAGTTAGTCTACAGCCCCCTAGCGGATGTTAAGACCTATCCTGACGGTGTGGATGTGGTATTGGTGGAGGGTGCGATCTCAAACCAAGACCATCTAGACATGATCCATCAGGTTCGCGATCGCACCAAATTTCTCATCTCCTTTGGTGACTGTGCGATCACTGGCAATGTCACGGCCATCCGCAACATCCTCGGTGCATCGGAGTCAGCCGACTCTGTTCTCAACCGCGCTTATCTAGAGGCAGATGTTCAACCCCAATTGCCCCACGGAGATCTGGTTCCCACCTTGCTAAACCAGGTCATACCTGTTCACCAGGTGGTATCGGTGGACTGTTATTTACCTGGCTGTCCACCGGATGCTAAACGGATTCGAGCTGTGTTGGGGCATTTGCTACAGGGGAAACAACCACATTTGGTAGGTCCTGAACTGATTAAATTTGGCTAGGTGAAGTAAAGCGCTTGCCCTTCAATCATCACCCCATTACCCCATCACTCATCTACGAAATAAATGCCTGAATAGGGGATTTCCTCACAGGTTCCTCACACTTTCGACATAAAAATAAGGGGTAGGGTACCTGTTTGTATTGGAGTCACCGCTGAGGGAGGGCGATCATGTTATTTGTTAAAGATATTATGACCAAGCCGGTTGTTGTCATTCGCAGTTCGGCTACGGTAGAAAATGCTATTTGGCTGATGCGGACTAAGCGAGTGCGATCGCTAATCGTAGAAGAATTTTATGAGCAAGGTCCCTATGGCATTTTGACGGAACGAGATATTGTTTATAACGTAATTGCTAAGGGGCGATCACCTCATTTTGTTCGTGTTGACCAAATCATGCGACGCCCCTGTATTTGTATGCCGATGGAGGCAACATTGCAAGAAGCTGCCAAAATTTTCTCCGAGTCCGGGATTCATCGGGCTCCTGTGATTGAAAATGAACAGCTCTTAGGGATTGTTTCAATGACGGATATTTTAATGAAAGGTAATCCAGGAGCCTTATCCAAGGATGATCTATCCCGACGTGTCAATGAAGCTCTTCAGCATGCTCGTGTCATTGATGATCAAGATGCGCAGATCCAGCAAGAATGTGATATTGCCTGGCAGGTGCTGGAGGAAATTCAAGCAAATACTGGAGAGACTTTGCCTGGAACGCCTGTATATCCAAAAGGTTGACGTGAGTGGACGGTCATTTCGTAGTTAGCCTGAGGAACTATCGGTGCGGTGAGCAAACGAATTGTCATTAACCCGGTTACTCGGATTGAAGGACATGCCAAGATCTCGATTTATTTGGATGATCAGGGAGAGGTTGCAGATGCTCGATTTCATGTAACTGAGTTTCGTGGATTTGAGAAGTTTTGTGAGGGTCGCCCTTTTTGGGAAATGCCAGGAATTACGGCTCGTATTTGTGGCATTTGTCCTGTCAGTCATTTGTTAGCATCGGCTAAATCTGGTGATCGTCTACTGGCAGTGCAAATCCCCCCAGCGGCAGAGAAGTTACGGCGATTAATGAATTTGGGACAGATTATTCAGTCCCATGCTCTGAGTTTTTTTCACTTGAGCAGTCCGGATCTCTTGTTGGGCTGGGAGAGTGATCCGGCTCAACGTAATGTATTTGGGGTCATGGCAACTGAGCCTGCACTAGCTCGGGGGGGAGTGCGGCTACGTCAGTTTGGTCAAACCGTGATTGAACAACTGGGGGGACGCAAGATTCATCCAGCTTGGGCTGTCCCAGGAGGTGTTAGGAGCAGTCTGTCACGGGTTGGGCGGGAGCAAATTTGTCAGCAGTTATCTGAGGCTAAAAAAACGATCTTAGAAACGCTCACCCTATTTAAGAAACTACTGGAAGACTTTCAAGAAGAGGTTCATATCTTTGGTAATTTTCCCAGTTTGTTTATGGGCTTAGTTGGTGCTGATGGTACCTGGGAGCACTATGATGGCTGTTTGCGAGTGGTCGATAGCGGTGGCAACATTCTTGGGGATCAGCTAGATCCCAGTAATTACAGAGATTTCATCGGTGAGGCGGTGCAGCCAGATTCCTATTTAAAGTCACCTTACTATAAACCTTTGGGATATCCTGATCAGACGCAACATTGTCGCTTAGAAAATGGCCTGTATCGGGTAGGGCCGCTGGCCAGGTTGAATATTTGCGATCGCATCGGCACGCCCCTGGCCGAAATTGAGCTGCAACGTTTCCGGCAGTACGATATGGGTAACAGTTCTTTTTTCTATCACTATGCGCGACTGATTGAGATTCTCACCTGTATTGAACGAATTGAGCTTGCCCTGGACGATCCAGACCTACAGAGCCATCATCTCAGAGCCAGAGCCGATGTCAATCAACATGAAGCTATCGGCGTCGGGGAAGCTCCACGGGGTACTTTGTTGCATCATTATAAAATTGATGACACGGGTTTATTAACTTACGTCAACCTAGTTATTGCTACGGGACAGAACAATTTGGCCATGAATCGTACGGTTGCCCAGATTGCCCGTCATTATATTCACGGTCCCCAGATTCCAGAACCCATGCTAAATCGTGTAGAGGCGGGTATTCGTGCGTTTGATCCGTGCCTGAGCTGTTCTACCCATGCCTTTGGCAAAATGCCGCTGCAGCTCCAGTTGATCAGTGCAGAGGGGCAGCTGCTGGCTGAATGTTACCGTTAAGACTTCATAAGATCCTCATATCTTTTTAATAGCTTTAAGAAAAAGCAGAGCACACACGAGGCTGGTCCTATGCTGCCATCGACTCAAAAATTAACAACGCTTGAATATGACTTTTTAATCATTGGTTACGGTAATGAACTATGCGGAGACGACGCCGTTGGTCCTTGGGTTGCGATGGTGGTGGCCGAATGGCACTTGCCGGCTGTTAAATCCTTGGCTGTGCCCCAACTGACACCAGAACTGACCGCTGAATTAGCGAAAACAAACTATGTGATGTTTGTGGATGCCTGTGGTAATCAGGGTATTCAAACGGTACAGATTGATCCCATTGTTGCCTACGACGAGCAACCTGAGTCCATGGCGTTTGCAGCCCACAGCTACGATCCGCTGGCGTTACTCAATCTCACCCAGCGGCTGTACAACCATCATCCCCAGGCTTGGCTATTGCAAATTCCCATTGAATCCTGTGGTTTAGGACGTCAGCTTTCATCCAAAGCCCATCAAGGTTGCGATCGCGCCTTGAGGTCAATTGAGCAATTCTTAGTTACCTATCGACAACCAGCCCCATGCATGAAATTGGCCTGATACAGGCTGCTTTATCTGTGGCCTTAGACCATGCGCAAGATCAGGGTGCTCGACAGATTCATCGTATCCAACTCCAGGTAGGAGAATTGTCAGGGGTGGATCCAGATGCTCTGGCATTTGCCTTTGACGTGGTCAGTGGCGGTACCCTGGCAGAAAAAGCCGAGCTAGAGCTTATACCAATACCCGTGAGGTGCTATTGCTCATCATGCCAACAGATATTTCAGCCCTCAGACTGGGTGTATAAATGTCCACGCTGTCATCAATTGAGTACGGACATTCGTCAAGGTAAAACCTTAGCACTCACGTCCTTAGAAATTTCATAAGGAGGTGCATTTAGTATGTGTGGACATTGTGGTTGTCAGCATGACCGGCAGATTTTGCCGTTACATCAGAATGTATTAGAGAAGAACGATCATTATGCCGAGCATAATCGGGCATTTTGGCCGCATCTTCTGGTGATCAATATGTTGTCGTCTCCGGGGGCGGGTAAGACAACGCTGATTCAGCGTATCCTCAATGACCGTGACTTAATTGCGGGAGCTGATCCATTAGACCGCCTGCATGGAAAGGTGAAACCAGGTGTGATTGTCGGTGACCTGGCTACTGACCGTGATGCCGAAAGGCTGCGTCAAACCGGTCAAAAAGTCATACAGATTAACACAGGAAATCTCTGCCATCTAGAAGCAGAAGGTGTTGGTCGGGCCGCACGACAACTGGGTTTGGATGACCTAAATTTACTCATCATTGAAAATGTAGGTAACCTGGTTTGCCCTGCTGCCTATGACTTAGGAGAAGACCTGCGCCTGGTGTTGCTGTCTGTGACTGAGGGAGAAGATAAACCACTGAAATATCCCACCCTTTTTAAGTCCGCTCACGCTGTTATCATTAGCAAAATTGATCTAGCTAAAGTTGTAGGCTTTAATCGTGATGAGGCACTACATCATCTACATCTGATTACTCCCCAAGCTTTAGTATTTGAACTTTCTGCTACTACCGGTGAAGGGTTAGCCAGTTTATATGCTTACTTAGGACAGGCCATCTTTCAATGCCATGACAAGATAAACCCTGTTGTGAATGCATGTTAAGTGAGATTTCTGATACCACCTTTAGCCGGGACTGCATTTTCATAACGCCCCCTAAATACATCACTCTTTGGAATTATCAATGGAACTAACACTTGTTGATTTAAACTTGCCCAGCGATAGCAATTTGATTTTGGGGCAGAGCCATTTTATCAAAACCGTAGAAGATCTCTACGAAGTCATGGTCAATGCCTCTGCCCAGATCAAGTTTGGTCTGGCATTTTGCGAAGCGTCTGGCCCCTGTTTGATTCGCGCAGCTGGGAATAGTGAGTCGCTACAGACAGTGGCAGTTGAAAATGCTAAAGCTATGGGCGCAGGTCACAGTTTTGTGATTGTTATGCAGCACGGATTTCCGGTCAATGTGCTGAACGCTGTTAAACAATGTCCAGAGGTTTGTCGCATTTACTGTGCTACGGCCAATCCGGTCCAGGTGGTGATCGCCACCAGCGACCAGGGACGTGGCATTTTGGGCGTTATTGATGGTTTTGCGCCCAAGGGAGTAGAGGAGTCGCAGGATGTGGCTGAGCGCCAACAATTTCTACGACAAATTGGCTATAAGCTATAAAAACATGATGTTAGAACAGTCATGATGCCGGTAACTCCTTCCCTTTGTCGACGTCACCTGACAGTGCGAGGGACTGTGCAGGGAGTGGGCTTTCGGCCATTTGTGTATCAGCTGGCAACAGAATTAGGTCTGGCGGGTGGTGTGAAAAATACTTCCCAGGGCGTCGTGATTGAAATAGAGGGGCCTGAAAAGACGTTACAGATTTTTTTTCAAAAGCTACAACAGGACGTGCCACCCCATGTAGTGATTCGAGCACTTGAGCAACAGGACCTACCAGCGCAGGGGGTAATAGGGTTTCACATCTGGCCTTCTGAGGCTGTGGGCAATGCTACTGAGACCCAAATTTTGCCAGACCTGGCCACATGTACTGAGTGTTTGCAAGATATTCTTTCCCCTCATAATCGCCGCCATCACTATCCGTTTACCAACTGTACCCACTGTGGTCCTCGGTTTAGCATTATCCGGATATTGCCCTATGACCGCTGCCACACAACGATGGCGAACTTTACCATGTGTGCAGACTGTCAGGCTGAATACACCCAGCCTTCCCATCGCCGTTTTCACGCTCAGCCCAATGCCTGTGCTGTTTGTGGTCCGCATCTAGAGTTTTGGATAAAAGAACAACAAAAAGGACCACAGCAGTCTGGCAACCCGCTACACTTGGCTATCGCCATGCTACGTCGGGGTGACATTGTTGCGCTGAAAGGGTTGGGTGGATTCCAATTACTAGTGGATGCCCAAAACCATTGTGCCGTGGCCCGTCTCAGACAACGTAAGGAACGCCCTGATAAACCGCTAGCCCTGATGTACCCTACCTTAGAACAGGTTCACCAGGACTGTAAGGTCTCCGCAGACGCTGCTAAATTGTTGTCCTCAGCCCAGGCTCCAATTGTGCTTTTGCCAAAACGGTTAGGGAGTTCTTCCCTAGCCAACAATATTGCACCTAAGATGGATCGTCTGGGGGTCATGCTGCCGACCACACCGCTGCATCATATTCTCCTTCAGACGTTTACCTCTCCTGTTGTTGCTACTAGTGGAAATCTTTCCGGGGAGCCTATTTGTATTGCTAAACAAGATGCCCTCCAGCGACTAGCCCCCGTGGCAGATGGTTTCTTGGTCCACAATCGTCCCATCCAACGTCCGGTTGATGACTCTGTTGTTCAACTTATCCACGACAAATGCCAGGTATTACGTCATGGTCGAGGCTATGCACCCCAGGTGATTTCGCTGTCTGGTCTAGTTGCTTCTGACGCGCGTATTTTAGCCTTGGGTGCTCACCTCAAAAACGCAATTGCTCTGTTTTCAGGCGATCACATTGTGCTGAGTCAGTATATTGGTGATTTGGATGCCCCACTAACCCTGGAACGGTTGAAACACACCGTGACTGACATGCTTTCTCTCTATACCTGTCAGCCGACGGCCATTGCCTGTGATCTTCATCCGGACTATGGCTCTACGCGACTGGCCCATACTCTGGCTGAGCAATGGGCTGTGCCCGTGATCTCGGTACAGCATCACTATGCCCATGTTCTCGCGGGTATGGCTGAGCATTCCCTAGATGCGCCGCTCCTGGGTGTTGCCTGGGATGGTATGGGGTATGGTCCTGATCAAACTGTTTGGGGAGGAGAATTTCTCCAGATTACGACGTCTGGTTTTGAACGAGTTGCCCATTTGTTACCCTTTCCTCTACCTGGGGGGGACTTATGTAGCCGAGAACCTCGAAGGTCTGCTTTGGGCCTGCTTTATAGCTGTTATGGCGACGTGGCATTTGAGCGCGATGACTTAGTTCCCGTACAAGAATTCTCAGCATCTCAACGGACTGTTCTACAGCAAATGCTGACTAACAAAATTAATACGCCTATGGCCTCCAGCATGGGGCGACTCTTTGATGGGGTGGCGGCACTGCTTAATTTACATCAAGTTGTTAGTTTTGAAGGCCAGGCGGCGTTGACACTGGAGTTTGTCGCTGCTGAAACAATGGTTAAGCGAGGCTATCCTTTTAGAATTTCAAGTACTGTACCCTACGTTATTGACTGGCGACCGATGGTGCGAGAGATCATTCATGATCAGGGTCAGGGGGTGGCGACAGCGTTGGTGGCAGCCAAGTTTCACCGCACGTTGGTGGAAATTGTGACTGCGATCGCAAAACTCATCAACAACTCCAATATCATATTGACCGGCGGTTGTTTTCAAAACAAACTTCTCAGTGAGCAGATAATTCAACATTTACAAATTGCAGGATTCACCCCCCACTGGCATCAGCGTGTGCCGCCCAATGATGGTGGGATTGCCGTTGGGCAGATAATCGGTGCATTACGTCATCTGTCTATGTCTGTCTAATCCTTAGGAGAACAACGATGTGTCTGGCCGTACCCGGAAAAATCATCAGTATTAAAGGGGAGGATCTATCTCGCATGGGCCGAGTTAGTTTTGGAGGCGTAGTCAAAGAAGTTAGCTTGGCCTATGTACCTGAAGCCCAGGCCGGTGACTACGTAGTGGTCCATGTAGGATTTGCCATTAGCAAACTTGATTTAGAAGAAGCAGAACAAACCCTGACCTATCTTCAACAGATTGAAGCCAGTGCCAACTCGGAACCAGCATGAAGTGCAGCAACGGGGGAGGGCTTAGCGGTTCTCAGATAGACACTCCTTGAGTAAGGTTCGTAGCTTATCCACAGATGCATCGGTTGTCAGGCTGAGTGCTGGAACCTTTGCTAATTTTTCCACCAACTCAATGCCAGCTGTTGTATTAGTCGTAATGCCACTCACAATGTTAGGCGTAATGCCAAAACTCTGACTCACACCAATGACAGCGTAAGGGTCAGAGGCACACAGTACCGTAAATTTAATTTGGTTTGTGATCTCGTCTAGAACAACGGCACCATTGTAGGGCTCAAAGGGGGAGGCTCCGGCTTCAGCCACTACCACATCAGGGCTTTGGGCCATAATTCTCGATAGCAGCTGTCGTAAAGATTGCCGAAACTCTTCGGGAGGAACCACAGAGGACGGTAATCCTGCATCCACAAAGTCGAAGATGGCATCGGCCCCGGCGTCATGCATCGACAAAATATCGCGATAGCGGCCAGCTCCCGTGAGTTTTGTCCCAATGACCCGCAGCCCCATTTCTTTCAGCAAACGGATAATTACCCGCGCTGCGGTCGTCTTACCGGCTGACATAGAGGTACCAATAATCATAATGGTGGGACAGGTATAGGGTTGCGGCTCCACCCTGGGGACAAAGTCTTGCATGCAAACCTTATGACTATCCCGTTGCACATGGCCGCGATACATTAAAACAGGCTGTGGGCCAATCAATACCGATTTTGAGGTTACCCGACCAAAGAATCCGGCATTGGTCATATCTTCCATCAGGCAGTCCTTCTGAATAGATTGCCAGTCTCCTACGGCTTCTAATGTAGCGCGCCGTACACCAAAGGCTCCTACTACCCAGTCTCCTGGCATCAGACGAGCCATGCGACCAGTCGTCAATTCAATTGCATCTGGTTGTTGATGGGCTGAGAGGACTTCCCCAACAACATAGTCGCCAGTTGCCCAATAGTCTCTAGCTAAGTGCCGAACCGTAAATGGAACAGTATCTAAATCACTAATGCGAGTCAGGGCACCAAATACATATCGTTTTTCCATCATAGCCTCCTGGAGATTTATTCACAGGCTTGCTTGGGAGTGAGTGAGTTTAGGGGCAAGCAACAGCTGTGTTAGTAAGGCAGTGCGCTCGACCAGGGGGTCAAGGTAAATACATTCGCCGGGGGCATGGGCACTGTCTCCAACGGCTCCCATACCGTCTAAGGTGGCGGTGTATAGACTGGTGGTATTGCCGTCAGAGCCACCGCCCACGGTACGTTCTTCTAAATCAAAACCCAGGTCCGTTGCAGTGTGTTGGGCTAATTGCCAGAGCTGTTGATTGCGTGGAGTTTTTTCCAGGGGAGGACGACCAATTTTTCCCTTGATTTTTAGCTGGATGCCGGGGGTGGTGGGCTGTAGGGTGAGAATAGTCTGTTCAATGCGGTTAACATCGGTGTGATGCAGCACCCGCACATCCACTTCAGCTCGGCTGACGGGAGCAATGACATTGGGGCGAATACCGCCGTCAATGGTGCCGACATTAACGGTGATACCGGCGTCAGGATCGTTTAACTCAAACAGTTTTTGAATGATAAAGGAGAGTTCTAAAATGGCGCTGACTCCTTTGTCCGGTTCGAGGCCGGCATGGGCGGCCTGACCAATGACCTCAATGGTGAAATGACCTACACCTTTGCGGGCAGTTTTGAGATGACCATGGGGACCTAGGGAGGGTTCAAGGACAAAGGTGCGATCGCAAATCTTTGCCAGCCGCCTCACATGGTGCGTAGACTCAAAGCTACCAATCTCTTCGTCAGAGTTGAGAAACACCAACGGCAACACCTGAGGCTTGAGCTCCAATGCCTGCAATGCTTCCAGGGAAAACAGCATCATTGTGATACCCGCTTTCATGTCATATACCCCTGGACCGTAGAGTTTTCCCTGCCGCCGATAAATGGGCATCGTAGCAAGGGTTTCCAGGGGCCAAACCGTATCACTATGCCCTAGCATTAACTGCTTTGGCTGGCCAGGAGAATTTTGTTTAGGAATTGCTAAAAGATGACCACCGGTAAGCTCTCCAGCCAACCGTCGTACCCGACAACCACGTTTTTCAAAGGCTGATTGTAACCGATTTAGTAACGGTTGCTGCGAAGCTGGCACCGTAGAGGGAGACTCAAAATTGGCCAACTCTTGCACCGTTTCAACCATAGCTTCACGGCGCTGGAGAAAATAGTCTAGAAGTAAGCGACCAGTCTGAGCAGGTATCTGAGTCACAGTCATGGATGAGAACCAACGTGAAAGGGAAAAGAATAGCTATGATCAATCTTGGCATAGCGACCTGGAGATAAATAGGCCAATAGGGGTGAACGCAGTAAAATGTCCTGATCATCTTCAGCAGCAGTACGTAAAGCTTCGTCATCTACACTAGCTGCGACAATTTTCCCGGCAATTAAGCTATTATCACCAAAGCCATCAACGATCTTTAAGAGCTGACACTCTAACCCCAACGTAATGTCAGCCAACAGCCGACCATCAATGACAGTGGCCGTTACCGTGGGTAAGGCACACAGGCTTAGTTTCTGATCATCAGCATCACGGGGAGCCGCTGCCAGACTAGCAGATAGAACTTGATTGGGACGCAAAAAGCTGACGGTGAATGCCTTTTCTCGCACAATATTTTGATAGGTATGGTGGCACTGGGTACAGATAAACCCAAAGTAGTTGCCGTCACCCAAGGGCATGGCCTGGTGTTTGGGGGCGAGATTATAGTTTCCCTTGGGTTCACGAGAACCAATGACCACGAGCGGCGAAACGGTAAAAAAGCGCTCCCAAATCGGTATTTCGAGGTCTAACGCAATCGGGTCATGATAGGCAGCGGTCACAGCCAATACCTCCTCTTAGGCAGATTCCTATCTCTATGGTAAGAATCTTTATTATTAGAGAGATAGGACGAGTACAACTTTTAATATGACCTTGGCATGTCTGGGGTTATAGGATTTAACTCAGTGCTCTTCAGACGTAGATAAACTGGTTCGGATCCATCAGATCTAGGCTAGTAGCATTGATATTGCGAACAATCCCAATTAGATCGCCACCAATTGAGATTCCGGCGTTCCGAACCCCGTGTATTCCATCATGTCCATGAACGAGCCCTACAGCATGACCAAGGTTGTTGTCATTGGTTGCTGTATTACTGACTATTTCTGTAACTTTTCCGTAAGCCATGCCACCCTCCTCTATAGCTTTTTAGACGAGTTAGTCATTGTTTACGACTCAGACTATACCGTATTGCTTTGCTTGTAATAGGCCAGTCTCAAAAAGTCTCTTTAAGGTAAAATTTTGTCTCCGTGATTAGCAGACACAATAAGCACTTTTGGTACCCTTTGTAAGGTAAAAAAACTCAAGCCTTACATCTTTAATCTATCAAAATAATGATAAAAAATCCTCAATTTTTTTGATTCTTAATTGGAAATATGCCATCGTTTAGAACTTTCTTTAGCTGGGGTAGCATAGGCATGGGGAGCAATTTAGTACGGGACAGAGTAATGCCCATAAAAAGTCTCCTTCACAACCGCAAAGATGGTGTGGGCATATGGTTGATTCTTCTAATATAGAATTCTAAACATGCCCAAGACAACCATTCTGGACATGAATAAGGTTTATTAAATATCCTCATAAGTTCACCAAGGTTTTTGTCTAGGATCAACCTAGAGAAATAGCTGGAGGCATCTCTATGGCTGGTAGATGTTGCCCAGTTAGGTTAATTAACTTTGGCTGGCTTCTAACATTGGGTGTTATCTTACTCACTCCTGTCACTGTTGAGTCGCAGTCCCCTACCATGGAAACTCCATTGGCCAATCTCACGGATGGGGCCTATCAGCTTTGTACTGAGCCTGCCCCTGAAGATTGGCGTGATGGTTCAGGAACCTGTCTAAATATTGATAAACAGGGCACAATTGTTGATGGCTACTATGGTTATCCCCACAGCAGTGCATTTGTCTGTTTACGTGGCTCAGTTATTGATGACTGGTTCCAGGGTAAAGGTCTAGTGATTAGTTGGACAGGAAATCCCTGGCCAGAGATCTCTCAGGAAGAGTTCACTTGGGACTCTCCAGAGGGGCTTTTATCCTTAAGTCAGGCTGAGTTAGTCCATAGCGAGGGTGTGGGAGAAGAACAGGTGAAGTGGATTATCTTTCACACCGCAAAGCTGAATATGCAATCCATGTACCTGTATGATAGTCCGCGGATGACATCGCCCGTACAGCTATGTGATTGGCCAGTAAATTAGTAGAGGTATCTATAATGATGCGAGTAGCCGATATTATGACCCGCGAAGTGGTTACTATTCGTAACTCTGCAACCATAGCAGAAGCCGCTAAGCTGATGAGTCAGCGTGGGGTTCAGGCGTTAATTGTGGAACGCAGCCATGCACTAGATGCCTATGGTGTAATCACGGTTGAAGATATTGTTGGCAGAGTGATCGCGTTTGGCCGAGATGCTAGGTGGATAAGAGTCTATGAACTGATGACAAAACCCTGTATCGTCTTAAATCCTGATTTAGGTGTGGAATATGCAGCCCGGTTATTGACCCAGACGAATCTACACAGTGCCCCCGTCATTCAATCGGAACTATTGGGAATTGTGTCTGTTACCGATATTTTGGAACGTAGTAACGCAATTGAACAACCTCAGGAAACCTTGCTTGCGGATCAAATTTGTGATCTCTCAGAGAAAGCACGTCATGTTTGCCGAGAGAATGGTCCAGCGTCAAAGGCCTGCCTCAATGCTTGGTTAGCGGTCGATGCATTACAAGCAGAAGCTGCACGTCAACGAGCTGAATCCATTGACAAGACGGCCTCTGAGCAATATTACGATGAAGAGTATCCAGAGGCATTTAAGGATAGAGAGTATGAGGCCTGGTGTAGTGGTTAAGGTTGAGGTGGGTATATGACAATTACTCCCCTCGCTAATGCAGTGCGGTTACCCATGCATGGGGAGATAAAGAGGTTACCATGAATACATTGACACTTCGGCTCCTATGGGCAGTAGTTCTGCCTCTATCGTCTGATGATATTGTTGGTCTTTCCCATGAGGTATAAACTTATGGGCATAGGCGTTAACGATAAAAACGCCTATGCCCCAACCTATATCACTTCGCTAACTATCAGACTGCTCGCGCGGTTGAATGACGCCATAGCCGCCATGGTTCCGCTCATAGATAACATTGATTTCATCAGTCTGGGCATTGCGAAACATATAGAAATCATGATCCACGAGTTGGAGGTTATCCAGAGCCTCTTCGACAGATATAGGAGGCATCATAAAAAACTTGTTGCGCACTACTTTAGGCGGTAGTTCTGGAGAGCGATCTGACGATTCCAAAGCAGTTGTTTCAAGTGACTGATTTAGATCATTGCTAAGGGACTCCCGAGGCTGGGCTCGACGTTGTTTTTTGGTTTTATATTTCTGTAGTTGACGAATCAGCTTATCGGTTACTAAGTCAATGCTGGCATAGAGGTTTTCATGTTTTTCAGCGGCTCTAATAACTGTGCCACTTGCATGTACCGTCACCTCAGCACGTTGTTGGGATGGCTTTTTGATTTGAAGAGGGGCGGATAGCTTAACGTCAACTTTGGTTGCAATATCTTCATGACGTGCTAGTGCTTTACCAATTTTTTGACGGACATAGTCATTTATGGCATCTGTGACTTTAAGATCTTTACCTTGAATAACCCATCGCATATAGGATTGGTCTCCTTACAGGCTACGGTCAGCTTTGATTTACAAGAAGCAGAAGAAGAGTAAAACCGTTTTGCTTAGAGATATCCTTTTCCAGTTATCCCTTTTGGGGGAGATACCCTCCTTTGTCTTTTTAGCCCTTTGAAGCTGATTTAACTACATCATAAGACTTTGAGGTGTTTGTTTTTCAATCTTTAAGAAAAATAAACACCTTTTGGATAAAAAATTCTGTTTGGGTGAATCCCTGTTTTATATGCATTATTCAGATTACTTGACCTCAGGTTGATTGACTTGAGGTTCTTCACAACTTCCTCATAAATCTTGTTTAGCTTATAGATGTAAGCTGTCAAAAGACTTTGTTATGAATACTCATCCTGGAAAAGTGACTCAAACGTTAGATGTTTCGGCGTCCGATGTTTCCAATTCTGAAGGGGTCACTGTTACTGAGTCAGAGGACAAGTCTGCCGAGAGGGTGGTTGTAGAAGAGCTTAAAATTTCTGGTGATGCCCTTGTTGCCAAGGTGAAAGAACTGATTCACCAAGGTAATATTCGCCGCATTATTATCAAAAATGAAGAAGGTTATACTCTGATTGAGATTCCCATGACTGTGGGAGTCCTTGGTGGTGTTATTAGTGCTGCCTTTTTTCCTGTGATTGCAGCTGTGGGAATCATTGGTGCTATGGTAGCCCACCTGACGATTGTTATTGAGCGACAAGAATCAGCAGATGTGAATGATCAAGCAAAAGAAGACTGAGCTTTGATGCAAGGTGAATCATCTTGTAGGGTTTGGATGGCGGTGACCCAACGGGGAGACTTGAAAGACTGCTCAGCTTAATGGCAGTGTGAAATAAGAGCAACTAAATGATTTTCTAGCCGATAGGGCGCTATAAACAATTACAGAAACCGCCAGACTGGTTGTGTAGCTCAAAGAGTTGGGTGCGATAACCAGTCATCTGGGCGTAGCAACCAGCTGCTAATCCGGCAATGCCAGCCCCAATGATGATCATATCAGTTGCGGGTTCTGTCATGGGAGTCGCCCTATTCTACAGGGACTCATAGGTTCCCCATAATTTCTTTGTACTTTAGATGTACCAGTGAGGTACCAATGAGGTAACTCAGACCTAGACATTGTTCTTTTGATTAAGATTCTCAGGAAAGATGACACTACTCTATCGGAAAAGATAATGCCCCCCACTTTAAGACGAAAGTCCTGGTAGGCCCTCACAGGTACTTGTGGGACCTGCGATTTGGCCATAGGCCTCACCACGAGCCTCACGTCAAGACGAGAGTGCTGGTGAGACCCCATGGGCAGCCACGAGAACCCCTGATAGATCTAGCATTGCTGCTGGGTTTGTTGATTGTAGTGATACCGAGACTGCTGTTTCCACCACAGCCATTGATGTTGCGTCCTATGGTGGCAGAGTTTGGCTTGGTTGCTCTCCGCATTAGCGTCGTGCATCATATTCTATCTCAGCAATATGATGTTGTTTCGTGGGCTGACCATGGGCAGTTGCCCCCTGGCATGCATATTACTTACTGTAGAACATATGCTTAGCTGTGGTGCGGAGAGCAGGACGCAAAACTTATCGAAACTTATCGAATGATGGGATTTCAATCTATCTAATTGTCTACGCGATATCTAGGTTGATTCAGATTCTCCATAGGCTAACCCATTGGCTTCTGCATAGCGATGCATAAATCGCATGAACCGTTCCCAATGATCGTCTCGATCGATCTCAAGTTTGCATTCAACGCCTGTGAGCTCTTCTCCATCTATGTCTCCATAGAACATTTTGACACCAGAGGGCATTATTAAGATTTCGCCCTCAGTGTCGATCAGGTGTAACGCATTTCTTGAACTTTTTCTAAAGCTCAAGAAATGTTCTATAGACGCTAAAGCTTTAAATCGTATCACTGCAATATGGGTTCCTGTTGATGGATCTCGTCTGAGGCTTACGCCGCTTATTTCTTCAGGAATATTTTTAAAGATTTGTACACTGGGTATTTGGGTCATTATGGTAATTCCTTCTCTTCTATTGCTGCTGGCTTGAGCAGGGCCACTGGGGTTATCTGATACGAATTGACTTTCTGTCACTAAGTACGTCTATAGGTTAGACATGAAACGTGAGAACTTTATGAGGTGGCGAATATGGGAAACCGGCAGGATATACTCATGAATTCCTGATTTTCATTACCTACGCTTAAGATGAGATTCTATCTATAGGAGGGTGAGTTTCTGAGGGGAGGCCATGATTGGCTACAGATTTTGGCAAAGGTGGTTGCTTATCTTTGGGGATATTATCCTATACGGCGATTTTCTTGACCTTGTACTGCCTGGTGAGCTGTATCTCCATTATTCAGGGTAGAGTTGATGGTTGACCATCTGCCTATACCGGTGAGCGATGTAATTAGAGAACTCCTCTTTTAGGAACTAGACAAGGCGATTATGAAGGAGTCATCTCATGAACTATCAAGACGTTTAGCGGTTTAGCAGCCTAGGTTGGAGAGGGTTGGTTCTCAATATCCTGATCAGTTGGTAAATGCAATAAACCGTTACATATCTCACCACAATCAGTGGTTGGTAAGTACGGTTTAACTCACAAGATCGTCATCCCATTCGCTTTATACTAGAGATGGACCAAAGGCAATTACAATCTCCATTGGCAGAGCTGATAGAGATTGATTCTATAACACCTGATAACAAAAAACAGTTGCTCCCAAACGAGAAAAAGTTTCTATGTTGTCGAGCAATTATCCATCACAATAGGGGGAGATAATAACCATGCTGTGGCTACCCCATTCTGCTCAAAAATTGACTCACTTCGAATCTGGTTTTCTACTGCCAGTGCGGGATACTGTGCTATTGCCCAGTATTACTCTACCAATAGTGGCAGGACGCCCCCATTCTATTGCCTCTGTAGAAACAGCGGTAGCTACAGAGAGCAAGCAGATGGTGATTGCAGCGATGCGTCCAGAGTGTCTAGAGAGATTAGCTAAGGCTCGTGATGCAGAGGCAGAAGCAAAAAAAATATCGGATCTATATTCTGTTGCTACCCTCGGTGTGGTGCGGCGAATGGCACGGCTGCCCATTGGTCCTATTCAGTTGCTGATTGAGGGGTTAGAGCGTATACAGCTAGAGAAATTACACGTAACCAAGCAAGGATTTGAAGTAGAGTTTTGCAGGTTACCTGCGTTGACCGTAGAAGCTGCTGTAGCCGATGGGGGAGAGGTTACAAAGATCAATGCCTTAGTTGATGCCATCAAGTCTCTTTGGGAAGAGGCCGCATCTCTTAATCCTAATTTTCCTGACGAATTGTTAGCTGTTTTGAGCCGTAATGACGATGCGGCCCAAATTGCTTATCAATCAGTTATCCTAATGCAGCAAGATGTGGCTGAAACCCAGGCAGCATTGGCTGAAAATGACTTAGAGACGCTATTAAGGCAGGTGTTAGGTAACTTACAAAAACATGTCGAGGAACAACGGCTCCGTAGTCAAATTTTGGGGGAAACCAAAAAGGAAATTGATGAGCAGCAGCGAGAGTTTTTCCTGCGGCAGCAATTAAAGAAAATTCAAGAGGAGTTGGGACAGGGTAACCCCGATCAGGAAGAAATTGCTGAACTACGTAAAACTCTTGACGCGATAGCCTTACCAGCAGTGGCTGAAAAACAAATCAAGCGAGAGCTGGCGCGCCTCGAACGGATCGGTAGTAGTTCTGCGGAGGGTGGGGTTATTCGCACCTATCTGGATTGGTTGCTAGAAATGCCTTGGCAGAAGACCGTCGAAGATAATTTAGATTTGCAAAATGCTCATACTGTTCTAGATGCAGACCATTATGGTCTAGAGAAGGTAAAAGAACGAATTATTGAGCATTTAGCCACCTTCAAACTCAAGCATCGACAGCAGCCCTCTGATACTGATGAGTCGATGAGAGAGCAGGCGGAACGTTACGCTGTTGGTACAGTTGTTTGTTTTGTTGGGCCGCCAGGTGTTGGTAAAACTAGCCTGGGACGATCAATTGCTCGGGCATTGGGGCGTCCTTTTGAACGTATTAGTCTAGGTGGTCTACGAGATGAGGCAGAATTGCGGGGGCACCGTCGTACCTATATCGGGGCGATGCCGGGACGGATTATTCAGGCAATCCATCGGGCTGGTGTGAAGAACCCGGTGATTATGCTAGATGAGCTGGATAAGGTAGGTATGGATTACCGGGGCGATCCGGCGTCGGTATTGTTGGAAATTTTGGATCCACAGCAAAACTATTGCTTCCATGACTTGTACTTGGATGTGGACTTTGATCTGTCCCAGGTGATTTTTATTGCCACGGCCAACGATCTCTCAAAGGTGTCTCCACCCTTGCTAGATCGGTTGGAGCTTGTAGAGCTCTCAGGTTATTCCGATCGCGATAAGTTGGCGATTGCACAAACCTACTTACTACCACGACAGCTAGAAAAAGCTGGGTTGCCCAAAGATGCGATTATTTTACCGGAGGTAGCCCTACGCCAGCTCATCGACGACTACACCCGCGAAGCCGGTGTTCGTCGTCTGGAGCAGCAACTGGGCAGCCTTTGTCGCAAAATTGCAGTGAAGTATGCGACTGGAGCAGCTACATCTGTCAATATCCACCCTGAACAGTTGGAAACCTTATTAGGTCCGCCGCGCTATCTACGGGATAATCGACGACAACGACCGCAGCCAGGGGTGGCAACAGGGTTGGCCTGGACCCTGGCGGGCGGTGATGTCCTTTTTGTCGAGGCGGTGTTATTGCCTGAGCTTAGGGAAGTCACCTTAACCGGACAGTTAGGCGATGTGATGGAAGAGTCTGTGCAGATCGCTCGCTCCTATATTTGGGCCCATGCGAAGGAGTTGGGCATTGAGCTATCTCAGCTAAAGAGTAATGGATTACATTTACATGTGCCGGCAGGGGCGATTCCCAAAGATGGTCCCTCTGCAGGGGTAACGATGCTGACGGCAATTGCCTCGCTACTGCTAAATCAACCGGTTCGTACGGATATGGCCATGACTGGGGAGATTGATCTAAGTGGTGATGTGCTACCCGTTGGCGGTATTCGAGAGAAGGTATTGGCGGCCCACCGGGTGGGTATTCGTCGAGTACTGTTGCCACGGCAAAATGAAAAAGATCTGATGGATGTGCCAGACCATGTTAAGCAGGAGATGGAGTTTGTTGGGTGCGATCGCAT
This sequence comes from Leptothoe sp. LEGE 181152, assembly GCF_032906605.1. Taxonomy (NCBI): domain Bacteria; kingdom Bacillati; phylum Cyanobacteriota; class Cyanophyceae; order Nodosilineales; family Cymatolegaceae; genus Leptothoe; species Leptothoe sp. LEGE 181152. The sequence continues at coordinate 124,835 of NZ_JASATU010000012.1, read as the reverse complement.
CCAACAAATCCTCCAACATGCCCTGATCTCCAACTCTCTAGACTCGGCAAATAATGGTCACCGTCACCAGCCCGTAACGGGAAATGGGGTAATTATGTCAGCGTAAGCGCCTAATGCAGATGACTATACAGTTTTGCCTGCCTTAGCAAACTCTCGCTTAACTGTCTCAATGTTTGCTTTCTCCATCTGTTGATGGCCCCAAAGTGTCTGGTTTGATTGACACTTACGATAACAATTGAGCCCAATGGGATGACGCTTGTGGCATAATTTTTACCGAAAAATAAAAATGATTGGTCTTCACAAGTTCCTCAAACTATTTTCTTAATCTAAATACTGTAGATACGGTATTCATGCCCTGGTGAGGCCGCCAACACAGCGTTGAGAAACCATGATGCAAACCTCTGTACCTGTTCAACCTCGGTTTGCCACCTTAGATGGCAACGAAGCCGTCGCACGGGTGGCCTATGCCCTCAATGAAGTGATTGCAATTTACCCAATCACCCCGGCATCACCTATGGGTGAATGGGCGGATGTCTGGGCAGCTAGCAACAAGCCTAATCTTTGGGGAACGGTGCCTGCCATTGTGGAAATGCAAAGTGAAGGCGGTGTAGCAGGGGCGGTGCATGGTTCATTGCAGACAGGGGCGTTAACAACTACGTTTACGGCTTCCCAGGGATTGCTGTTAATGCTGCCAAATCTCTACAAGATTGCGGGTGAACTGACGCCCTGTGTTATTCATGTCGCAGCGCGGTCGGTAGCGGCTCAGGCCCTGTCCATTTTTGGGGACCATAGTGATGTGATGGCGGCTCGCAGTACTGGGTTTGGCATGCTGTGTTCTGCGTCGGTGCAAGAGGCACAGGATATGGCTGCGATCGCAATAATGGCCTCCTTCGCCAGTCGTATTCCCTTTATCCACTTTTTTGATGGTTTTCGCACCTCCCACGAGATTCAAAAGATAGATCTTCTTTCCCAGGAGAGTTTACGTTCTCTGATCGATAATGAGTCAATTACTCAACACCGTCAACGGGCTCTGAGTCCTGACTATCCGGTGATGCGAGGTACGGCCCAGAATCCTGATGTGTTCTTCCAGGCACGGGAAGCCGTAAACCTTTACTATCCCCGTTGTGTGGATATTGTCGAACAGGCAATGGATAGATTTGCCCAACTCACGGGGCGACAGTATCAGCCATTCCAATATTATGGTGATCCTAATGCAGAAAGAGTGATGGTGTTAATGGGATCTGGCTGTGAAACAGCTCAGGCGACTGTAGACGCCCTTAATGAGATGGGAGAAAATGTCGGTGTGGTTAAAGTCCGACTCTATCGTCCCTTTGATGTCCAACGATTTGCGGCAGTTGTACCCAAAACCGTCAAGGCGATTGCTGTCTTAGATCGCACTAAGGAGCCAGGGGGAGCGGGTGAACCTCTCTATTTAGACGTCCTTTCAGCCCTGATAGAATCACATTTCACCACAGTAGACCATCAGTTGCCGATGATTGTGGGGGGACGGTATGGACTCTCGTCAAAAGAATTTACCCCAGCAATGGTCAAAGCTGTTTTTGATCATCTTTTACTGGATGGGTTTCAACATAGTCAGAAAGAGCCCCAAAATCACTTTACCATTGGTATTGATGATGATGTGACCCATACCAGTTGGGCCTATGATGCCACATTTTCCATCGAGCCAGAGCAGACTATCCGTGCAGTTTTCTACGGTCTAGGTTCAGATGGGACGGTGGGTGCTAATAAAAATACCATCAAGATTATTGGTGAGACAACTGATCATCATGCCCAAGGCTACTTTGTCTACGATTCGAAAAAGTCGGGTTCGGTCACCATCTCTCACCTGCGCTTCGGTCCTGATGCTATCCATGCCCCTTATCTAATTAACCAGGCTAATTTTATTGCCTGTCACCAATGGATACTCTTAGAGCAGCTGGATATTTTAGGGCCTGCTATGTCAGGGGCTACGTTGTTGTTAAATTCGCCGTATGTCCTAGATCAGGTGTGGGATAAGCTACCCGAACGGATTCAGACCCAGATTCTTCAAAAACACCTTGAGGTATATGTCATTAATGCCTATGAAGTCGCTCGATCCGTTGGGTTGGGAGGCCGGATCAATACGGTGATGCAAACCTGCTTCTTTGCCCTATCTAAGATTTTGCCCACCCCAGAGGCACTGGATGCTATTCGGACCTCTATTGCGAAAACCTATGGCAAAAAAGGTGAAAAAGTCGTATTGATGAACCTGGAGGCCGTGGATCAAACGCTGCAATATTTGTATAAGATTCCTTTACCAGCAGAAATACAAGTTGGCAAGATTCCTCCTTTAAAGTCTCCTGTGGCAGAGGCAGCACCTGCCTTTGTAAAAAACGTTCTCGGTAAAATGATGCAACGCCAGGGAGATACCATTCCTGTCAGTGCCTTACCCTATGATGGTACCTATCCAACGGGCACTGCTCAATGGGAGAAACGCAATATTGCCCAGACAATTCCTGTCTGGGATCCAGATATCTGTGTCCAGTGTGGCAAATGTGTGATGGCTTGTCCCCATGGCGTCATCCGTAGCAAGGTTTATAAACCAGAGGCATGGGATGGAGTCCCGAAAACCTTGAAGCATGTCACCGCTCGCGAGTGGTCGGGGCAAGAATTTACCCTCCAGGTGGCGGCGGAAGACTGTACGGGGTGCGGTATTTGTGTCGATGTGTGCCCGGCTAAAAATAAGTCAATTCCTCGACTTAAAGCGATCAATATGACCCCCGTCTACCAAGAAGCATCAGTCAATGGAAATGGTCGAAATATTGTTGATCTACGGCAGCAGGAGAAACCTAACTGGGAGTTCTTTAAGAATCTACCGAACCCGGATCGGCAGCAGCTGAATCTGCACAAGATCAGTCAGCAGCAAATGCAGCAGCCCTTGTTTGAGTTTTCTGGAGCCTGTGCGGGTTGTGGTGAAACACCCTATCTGAAGTTGTTAACTCAGCTCTTTGGCGACCGCTTACTGGTGGCTAATGCCACTGGCTGTTCCTCTATTTATGGAGGCAATCTGCCCACTACTCCCTGGAGCCATAATGCAGATGGACGGGGGCCAGCTTGGTCAAATTCATTGTTTGAAGACAATGCTGAATTTGGCTTAGGATTCCGGGTGTCCATTGATAAACAGACTACCTACGCAGCTGAACTATTACAGCAGGTCGATGCAGAGATGGTTGTGGAAGTTGGCTTTTCTCATCTGGAGCAATTGGCCAAACAGATTCTGCAAGCCCAGCAAACAGATGAGGCTGATATTGTCGAGCAACGAGAGCGTGTAGCTCAGCTTAAAGGCTTGTTGAAGAAATTGATAGTACAGGAGATTTCGATAGAGCTGAAGGATAAAATTCAACGGTTGTTGCCCCTGACAGACTATCTGGTGAAAAAGAGTGTCTGGATTGTAGGGGGGGATGGCTGGGCCTATGATATTGGCTATGGTGGATTGGACCATGTGTTGAGTTGCGATCGCAACGTCAATATCCTTGTTCTCGACACAGAAGTCTATTCCAACACCGGTGGACAACAATCTAAAGCTACCCCTAGAGGCGCTGTTGCCAAGTTTGCAGCAGGTGGTAAAACAACACCTAAGAAAGACCTGGGTCTAATGGCTATGACCTACGGTAATGCTTATGTCGCTAGTGTAGCCATGGGCGCGCGTGATGAACATACCCTTAAAGCCTTCCTGGAGGCCGAATCCTATGATGGGCCGTCTATGATCATTGCCTATGCCCACTGCATTGCCCACGGAATTAATATGTCCGCTGCCATGAGCCATCAAAAAGCAGTTGTTGATTCCGGTCGCTGGCTGCTCTACCGCTACGATCCTCGCCGTCGCTCAGCTGGCAAAAATCCCCTAATCGTAGATAGTCGTGCGCCGAAGCTACCGTTAGAACAGTCCATGTACGCTGAAAATCGGTTCAAGATGTTGGTGCATAGCCAGCCTCAGGTAGCCAAAGACCTGTTGCAGCAGGCACAACAGGATGTACAAACTCGGTGGCAACTATATCAGTATTTAGCTGCGTTAGGAGAAGAAAAACCATGACTGACATTCACGTAAGTCGTAATCCCTTGGGATGGAAACCTTTGAAGTGGTGGCTGTTGGCTGTAATCGCTCTACTGTGGGCTCTATGGGTCAGTCAAGATCCCAGTGTAATTAAGCCTGTGTATTTGCTGTGGGGCCTCAACGTTTAGTATCACACACCGATGGTTTGTGCCGTACATGGCTGTTGCTATCTAAATTTTTCAGCGATCACGTCTGGCTTGAGCTATGTGCAAAAAATATCTTCTCAGTTACCTAGTCAATGATAAATACTATGGATATTTCTACCACTTATCTTGGTCTCTCCCTCCGTTCTCCTCTGGTCGTCGGTGCCTGTGGTCCCTTAACCGAAAATCTGGACAATCTTCGCCAGATGGAAGACGCGGGTGCCGGGGCAATTGTTCTTCATTCGTTGTTTGAAGAACAGTTACATAGAGATCGCCTCGAACTAGATTACTATTTGACCCAGGGAACTGAAAGCTATGGAGAGGCGCTTAGCTACTTTCCTCAGCGGCCTTTGTTTCATGTCAGTGCTGAAGCTTATCTAGAGCATATTCAGGCGGCTAAACAGCGAGTGGATATTCCCATTATTGCCAGCTTGAACGGTACGACAAATGATGGTTGGGCTAACTATGCTAAACAAATTGAGTCTGCTGGTGCCGATGCTTTAGAACTCAATCTCTATGCTGTGCCGACAGATATAAGCTTAACGTCTTCTCAGGTTGAACAAACCTATCTAGATATAGTGCATTCGGTGACCCACAGTGTTGATCTACCGGTTGCGGTCAAACTCAGTCCATATTTTACAAACCTGGCTAATTTTGCCCATCGTCTCTCCCATACAGGGGTAAATGGTTTAGTTCTATTCAATCGATTCTATCAACCTGACATCGATATCGACACCCTGGAAGTGTATCCCCATGTTCTGCTGAGTACCTCACAAGATTTACGTCTACCCTTGCGATGGATCGCTATTCTCTATGGCATTATGCCTATCGATTTTGCCGCAACAGGCGGCATTCAGCATGCCCAGGATGCCATCAAACTGTTAATGGCAGGGGCCGATGTGACCATGATGGTAAGTGCGTTGTTAAGTTATGGCATTGATCACCTTAGTACCGTTGAACAGGCCTTACGTCAGTGGTTACAGGACCATGAGTATGCTTCTCTTAGCCAGCTAAAAGGTAGCATGAGCCAGATAAATTGCCCCGATCCCAGTGCGTTTGAGCGGGCTCAGTATATTAAATCGCTCCAGAGTTATCGACCTCAGCCACACTCCATTCATCTGGCTCCCTGATTCATATGGTTCTTTGATATTTGTGGGAACCGTGACTAAAAAGATTAATATTCTAGACCCGTGTCATCGGATAGTCTCTGGATGAAGTATGTTGACGAGTATCGAGATGGCTTGATAGTACAGGATTATGGGGATGCCATTGCATCTCTAATTACCCAACCCTGGACCCTGATGGAGATTTGCGGTGGTCAAACCCACACCATCGTCAAATACGGTCTCGATCAGCTGTTACCACCAGATATCACCTTAATCCATGGTCCTGGCTGTCCTGTCTGTGTGACCGACATGGCAATTATCGATCAGGCCTTGGTACTGGCTGCTCAGCCCGAGATTATCTTTTGCTCCTACGGTGATATGCTGCGGGTCCCCGGTACCTCTACAGATTTGTTAAGTATCAAGGCCCAAGGAGGGGATGTGCGCATGGTATATTCCCCGATGGATGCGTTAGCACTAGCCCGTAAGCATCCAGACCGACAGGTGGTGTTTTTTGCCGTTGGCTTTGAGACTACGGCTCCAGCAACGGCCATGGCAGTCTACCAGGCGCATCAGCAACAGGTTGAGAATTTTTCAGTGTTGATAGCCCATGTGCTCGTTCCTCCGGCTATGGAGGCGATTTTGTCATCACCAGATTGTCAGGTACAGGGGTTTTTAGCAGCAGGTCATGTGTGTACGGTAACAGGCTATGGGGCATATCACGAGATTGCAGCAAAGTACCACGTCCCCATTGTGGTAACTGGCTTTGAACCCGTCGATATTTTGCAGGGGATTTATCTCTGCCTAAAGCAGCTAGAAGCCGGTAATGCGCAGGTTGAGAATCAATATACCCGGTCTGTTCAAATCCAGGGTAATCAACCTGCACAACAGCTCATGGACCAGGTGTTTCAAGTAGTTTATCGGGTTTGGCGCGGTCTGGGCAGTCTTGATCAAAGCGGCTTGGGATTACGTAAATCTTACGATTACCTGGATGCTCAATTGCGGTTTGCCGACCGATTGACCGTCTCCCCTCTTCCCCTCTCCCCCTCTCCCTCTGAAAATACCTGCATCAGCGATCTCATCCTACAAGGTTTCAAAAAGCCCCATGAGTGCCCTGCCTTTGGGACCAAGTGCTGCCCAGAGCATCCCCTCGGTGCTCCGATGGTCTCTTCCGAAGGAGCCTGTGCAGCTTACTATCGTTACCGTTCAGCCTCATAAGTTTCTCAACTTGGTATGACGCTGGTGTATACCATTCTGAATATTATCCATTTTGTCATGGATGTTCTAGTTGGTGTTCCAGGGTATCAGTTGATGCTAATTGATGGCTTGCCCCTAAGGCTCTTCACCCTGGATTAACTTCGCACACACAATCAGAATTGGAAGCCATCCCGCAGTCATAAAATACTGATATCTGCACGCTTTACAGGTGTCCACAAATTAAGCCTTTGCATGTTCCTACATTTAACCATTCCTCCAATACATCAGCAGGAATTGATAGCCTTACTGGACTCTCTGTTTTAGTAGGTAACTGTAGCTGTAGAGATTCTGCATCCTGAATAGATGCAAACAGTGTATGGATATCGTATTGACCGACATTGGGGGCAGGTAATGCACCCATAAAATGTTGCTGGGTAAGATTAGGGACACTCAATTTTTGTCCTAAATTGGTCTCTACGACTAGTGGCTGGCCAGCATCAAGATAAACACTGTTTGCTTGAGTTGTTAACCATAAATAAACGCCTGCGTTATCCTGTTCCATGGATTTTAGTACTGTTGCATCCCACTGATTGCCGATTGTATCCGTGAGTGACTGTTGTGAATGATAAACCCATTGATCGGCTTCTTTCAAAAACTGCACCTTTGCTAAGGCGACAGGCGCAGACCATAGGAGCATCAGCAAGAGGGTGAGTCCTAGAATAACGAATAGCTTTGTGACAGTTTGGGTAAAGCTAGGATGGTGATGATCTGAGCTAATAGGGTGTTTCATACTGCCAATCTCCTCGTAAGTTATTTGCCTGTAGCCTCTGATGTCCTGGATTTAGCCAAGATTGCAGCGCTGTTGATGGCCGAAGCTCTGATAACAGTGTTTCTAATGTATCGCCCTCTAGAGTTTCTGTTTGCAGCAGTTTTTGGGCAATACTTTCTAAAACACCTTGATTTCTAACTAAAATTTCAAGGGCCATTTGATACGCTTGGTCAATGAGTTCTTTGATCTCTTGATCAATGGTTTCTGACAGGTGGGGGCTAATGGGACGGCGAGGTTGGGCAAAGCCATCTAAAAACTGAGCCTGGTTACGCTCTATCGCTACCGGTCCGAGAGTTTTACTCATGCCATAGAGGGTGATGCAGCGTTCTGCCAGGTCAGTTGCTTTTTGAATGTCATCACTTGCACCAGTGGATACTCTATCAAAGATCAACTCTTCAGCGGCACGCCCGCCCAACAACGTCATGAGTCGCCCCCGCAGCTCATCTTCCATCATCAAGAACCGATCATCTTCTGGTAACTGAAGCGTGTAGCCTAATGCAGCGACTCCTCTAGGTACAATGGAGATTTTTTCTACATGACCAGAGCCTGGCATTAAGGTTCCAATGATGGCATGACCTGCCTCATGATAGGCGACGGTCCGTTTTTCTAAATCATTTAGGATCCGTGATTTCTTTTCTAGCCCTGTTAACATCCGTTCAATGGCTTCATTAAAGTCAGCCATCATCACCGCTTCTTGATTTTTCCTGGCGGCCAGGAGTGCGGCTTCATTCACTAAGTTGGCCAGGTCAGCCCCAGCAAAGCCAGGAGTGCGGGCTGCTAGTTTGGCTAGTTTTACATCATCCGATAGGTGAACTGTTCTGGCATGGACCTGCAAAATAGCTTCTCGACCCTGACGATCAGGGCGATCGACCACCACACGTCGGTCAAATCGGCCAGATCTAAGCAGTGCCGGATCTAATACCTCTGGACGGTTAGTTGCCGCTAATAAAATCACACCTGTATTTGGCTCGAATCCATCCATTTCTGCCAAAAGCTGGTTCAGGGTTTGTTCCCGTTCATCGTTACTAGAAAAGGGATTATTCGCGGTACGTGATTTGCCTAGTGCATCTAGTTCGTCGATAAAAACAATGCAAGGAGCCTGTTTTTTGGCTTGTTCAAACAGGTCTCTTACTCGAGAGGCCCCCACACCGACAAACATTTCAATAAATTCCGAGGCTGAAATGCTAAAAAAGGGCACCTCTGCTTCGCCAGCAATGGCTCGGGCTAATAGGGTTTTACCAGTTCCTGGTGGGCCAACTAGCAAAACACCCTTAGGGATTTTGGCTCCCAACCGAGTATATTTTTGGGCATCTTTTAAAAACTCAACAATTTCTTGTAGTTCTTCTTTCGCTTCATCTACACCAGCTACATCATCAAATGTGACATGGGTACTACCTTGGGCATAAATACGAGCTTTACTCTTACCAACATTGAGAGCAGCAGGCCCTTCTTGCATTCTATTGGCAAAGACTCCCCATAATATCCATAACAATAATAGGGGAAATCCAAGGAGCCAAAGTCCGACCAACCAGTTGTTTTCATTGGCGGCTGTGGCTGTAATTTCAACACCATGCCTGCGTAGAATACGGGAGAGATCGGGATCATCGGGTAAGGGGGTGGTCACGGATGTTTTCGATACAGTCTCAGTGTCTGCTGGTTCTTGATCAGCCGATGTTTTGAGAGTGTATTGAATCTGGTGCTCACTAATGTGTACCTTAGCGACCTGGCCACTTTCAACCTGGTTGAGAAACTCACTGTAGGCTACTTCCTTAGATCGTTGTGGCATGCGGGTAACTGTGAACATCATGATCAACAGCCCAACCACCAGCCATCCTAGATTAATTAGGGGTGATTTGAATCTAGATGAATTCTTTTGTGGTGGAGTTGAGCGAGGTGGCGAGGAATGTTCTGGCATAGCATTGAGCAATCGTATCTACACAGCTGCTACAGCAGCTAAAAGTTTGGTGGCATCTGTCGTATGTCTTTAATATAAAGATTTTATTTGAGGAACTTGTGAGCATGGTATTGGGGGACTGCACAAAAAAAGACTCAGGTTGGGGCTGTCGATGGGTGGATGAGTGATGGGGTAATGGGGTTTAGTGATAGCTTTTGTTGTTTCAAGCACGTTGCTTGATTACAAAAAATAATTTGGATTAACAACTAAAGATATTTTTGTAGAGATAGATAAAAATAGTAATGTTCCCCTCTACATTATCCACTTAGATCGAGGCTCTATGTTTTCTAAGATACTTGCACCAATTCAGACAACTATGACCGATCAAGGTGTTTTTGATCAGGCTCTTGTTCTAGCGCAACAAAATCAGGCAGGTTTGATGTTGCTCCATGTGATCTCTCCTGAGATGAGGAGTACTCCAGCACTTCCTAATCCAACCTTGTATCGGTATCCAGTCATTACAGATGAGCTGATGCAGGGCTATCAACAACGGTGGGAAGATGTCGAAAATCAAGGGTTGGCAATGCTCAAAGCTTTAGCAGAAAAGGCTCAAACTGCTGGAGTAAAGGCTGAGTTTTCACAAAATGTCGGTAACACTGGTCATGTTATTTGTCATATGGCCGATAATTGGGAGGCTGATCTGATTGTTATTCGGCAACCTGATCGTTCTAAACTAGATGAATTGTTCTTGGGTAGTATTAGCAACTATGTTTTGCACCATGCGTCTTGTCCAGTAATGACAATTCCATCCTGAAAAAAAATACCCTGAGACTTTTGAGATATTCCCCAGTCTCAGGGTAGCTAGCTCAATGAGATGAATGCGATCGCATGCTCAACAAGTTCTGGAATCGATAATTTTCAATAGGTATTGTGAATATTCGTTAATCCTCACCTCGTCAACTCATGGGTAATGGATGGGCTTGTTACCGTATCCACAATGAAGTCAGTCGATAATTTCCTCGAAGAAACTAATGGGTATTGCGGTAGATAGTTAACTGGCTTTGGGTTGGTGATCCAAAACCCAGTTTTCAATCAGGAAAATAGCTACTAGCAAGGCGATCTGAAGTGCCGGAGGAGCAACTCCAATCAAAATCATCACACAGGCCGTGGCGGTAAGCCCAGCAGAGATGACTTCAAATTGTTTATCGGCTGTGAGAAAGACTCTTATAGCTATGAGCAAAATTGCAGCGGCACTAAAAAATATGGTCCACATACTGCTTCCTCCTATGGCTGGCTAGGGGATGAAGAGAACTTGGGCAGCTGAGCTAAGTCCTCAACTACACTGTAAAAGAATAGTTTGAGGAACTCATGAGGAAGAATGGAGTGGTATGTGGATTTTAGTAGAAAAGAGGGAAGATAAGAGAAGAATACAATTCTATATTATGGCCTGATGGGCGTCTGCTCACAACTTCTTCACATTTTTAAGCTAATGTTTATCATGTGGGAGTTTAATGAGCAAACCCTGGCATGGTTTCGCCGTCAGTCAGTGGGATTTGTGTTTCAGTGCAGTACTATGGCCGCTGAGATAACAGGCAGTTTACAGCCTGAAGAACACATTGTCCTGCACCTTAATGGGCAACTCCAGGCAGGGCGTCAAGTTAAACCCAGATAATGTTATGCATGCTGCCTGTCCCATTCCCATTCATCAATATCCTCAAGTCCTTCTGGCCCATGGCGGCGGCGGACGTCTCATGCACCAGCTCATTGAGACTATGTTGCTAGCTACATTCCAGCCGGACCCAGACTGGCAGCATGATGCCGCTAGTTTAACCATGGCCGGTAACCGGTTGGCATTTACTACCGATTCCTATGTGGTCACCCCGCTGTTTTTTCCAGGGGGTGATATTGGTTCCCTGGCTGTTTATGGCACGGTCAATGATCTGGCTATGGCCGGCGCAAGACCGCACTATCTCAGTCTTAGTTTTATTCTAGAAGAGGGGCTGCCGATGGAAACCCTGTGGCAAGTGGTGCAGTCAATCCAAGCAGCCATGCAACAGTCCCACGTACAGATTGTTACCGGCGATACCAAGGTCGTTGATCGGGGCAAGGGAGATGGGATATTTATCAACACATCTGGGATTGGTGTGCTTCAGCACGACGGTTTGATCGGTCCCTCTTCTGTTCAAGTAGGCGATGTGATCATTCTCAGTGGAGATGTTGGCCGTCATGGCATTGCTATTTTGTCTGCCCGAGAAGGGCTGACGTTTGAAACGACCATAAAGAGTGATTCCGCTCCCTTAGTGAAACCTGTTCTTGAATTGCTGCAACATTGGCCAATCCACTGTTTACGGGATCTAACTCGGGGTGGGTTAGCCAGTGCCCTGAATGAAATTGCATTGGCTGCCCATGTGAACATTGAACTAGAGAGTATAGCGATTCCGGTGGAAGAGCAGGTCCAAGGTGCATGTGAAATTCTGGGACTTGATCCACTGTATATCGCTAATGAAGGCCGTTTTGTTGCTTTTGTACCAGCAAGTGTGGCATCAGATGTATGGAAATGCCTGCAACAGTACCATTCACACGCTCAAATTATTGGACAAGTCGTAGATGATCAAAGGGCATTGGTCACAATAAAAAATGCTGTTGGATCCCAGCGGATTCTCGACTTTCTCAGTGGTGAGCAACTTCCCCGTATCTGTTGATGCTTTGATATGTGTGAAGATAGTCATAACTATCCCACTAAACACCTACTATATTGTTGTAGTGGAATCCATTCAAGTTCGCCATAGGTCTTCACTATCAGACGATATAGTATTTCTCGATCAGATTTAGCCGGAGGCAAAACTCTCGTGCCACTTAGTAAGCTAGGCTTAGCAAGCTATACAGCCTTATGCACTTTGTTTTCGACAAAAGCTCGTGGGCAGTTATCTTGCCAGTGGTAGTTCCTAGCATCAGGTGGTAGAACAGTTGAAAGTACCCCTAGTTGTGGGGGCAATTACTCAAGCCGTATCGAGAAACTGGGCATATCGCTCCCAACCAACGAACCCAATGGATAACAGTTTAATTGATTATTTTGAACTTCAGCTATGTAGCGCAACAGGTTTTGACCAGGCAACTTAACAGTCAACTCAGCCAATACATAGGCTGTCGATTGTTTTAAAATCTGGCCAAATACTGGGCTCTGCATCCAAGACCAACCATAATGGTGCCAAAGCTCAGCTTCTAAACGCTGAAGCGGTTTAGGCAAAAGGCTCCAACCTCTATAGGTGGACAACAAGGGTGCCATATTACCTGATTGTTGCAGCAGACACATCAGAGATTGTTGATTCAGATTGCCGTAATAACGTCCTTGGGGAAAATCAATCAGTGTAGGAGCAAATCGATGCCCACCAATGTGACTAACTTGCCACAGTTTAACGTCATCACTCAGGCCAAGTTGCTGAACAGTTGCGATCGCATCTCGATAAAATGGATAACCATACATACCACAGCACTCATTGTGGCTTGCATGGGTACATACCATCAAGTGTCGCTGTGATGAAAGCTTTAGGGGTCGGCATTTCTGCTGAAAGAAATCATCAATGGCTACGGCCATATCATCAGGTGATTCAACTTGAATGTCCCAACAGCCATAGTCTTTCACTAAAGTATTCACCTGTTCGGTTTGGAGGCCACTGTCAGTTGGTAAACAAGCACGCCGAAAAATTAAAATGCGCCGCCGCTGTTGCTGCCCAGATTCTTCATTAGCAATCAGGTGCACACGCACATCAGACTTGGCAACCAATAACGACCTAACCACCTTCCTTAAGGACTCAGGCACCCCTGACGACAACAAGGCTGGCTTATCCCACGGTGGCGGCACCTCAAGCAGGATAAAGGTATTAGCTGGAACAGCTGTACCAATTAAAGATTTAGATCGAGTTAATGTTGCTGTCTGCATGTTCACTATGACAGAGGGTACTGCCCCTTTTTATGAAACCTTCTATTTAATGATATTCATTTTCATTAAATACAGCCATGCTGAAAGTAGTTTTTTATACTGAAATCAAGCTAATGTGTTGAAAATTTATATAAAAAGGCTGCAAATTCAAGATACAAAAGCTTTCATAGTGTATGCCCATTGCTAAATCACTATTGATACTTAGTTTCATTTTTGGAAACAATATAGCCTCTGCCACGATGCAAGCCACGGCAGAGGCTAGTAAAATGAATTTGTTGTAGTCTTCAGAAGATTCTGTTGTCATAGGCGTATTAGGCCATCTATGGGCTTAGTCGGCTCAATTCATCCTTTTGATCCCTTGAGAACGGCGTGTGGCTTCCAGCTTCAGACGGCTTTGCTGGACGAGCGTTGTCTGTAGGCGCTGAGTCTGGGTTGTTAAAAAATCGTCCAACGTCTGATGGATCTCTTCCAGCGTTGCTTGCGGAGATTCCATCATCAGGTTTAATAGCCTGTTATAGGCCGCTATCCAACCGGCGATAGTTGTGTCTTCAAACAGAGCACTGCGGTAGACCGTTGTTAAATGAAGGCCGTTTTCAACCTCGCTCAGGTGCCAAGTCAGGTTCCACCGTCCATACACTGGGGATGGGGGCACTGTTTCTACGGCCAATCCTTGAAAATCAGGAGTGGTTAACGATGGGTCTAGGTTAAAGAACGCGGGTACAATTGGCTGTAGGGGATCGGCGGATCTGGCCGATGTTTCTGCTCGGTTGTTTTTTGCCCAGCGCGCCCACTGGCTTAAAGAATAGTCGGTATGGTCGTAGCACTCTAACAATGTCGTCCGAATTGTATGCAGATAATCGGTCAGTGATTGCTCCGGGCGAAGCTGGCTATACACTGGCAACACATTCACACAGTGAGCCACTAGCCGCGACCAGCCGGGTTGTCCCTGGCCAGCCACAGAAATACCCACCGCTAATTCTGTTGTTTGACTCCAGCGATGTAGCAGTAAACAAAAGGCCGCCAACAATGTCATAAAGGGAGTGCAACCGTGTTTCTGGCTCCAAACTTGAAACTGTCGATAGCGCTCAGCAGATAGCTGCCATGATTGGGAGGTGCTGTGGTAATCGGGTGACCCCATCGGCTCGCTGTCGGTCAATAGCTGCCATTGGGGCAGGGGTTGCTGTTGCCAGTAGGCCGCATCGGCGGCCTGGCTGACTTGTTGGACATAGTCTCGATAGGAACCTGGGGACGGCAGTGGTTGAATGTTATCCCCAACGGCCATGTTATATAGCTGACTCAGCTCTTCGAGTAAAATCTGAGTGGACCAGCCATCTACGACAATGTGATGGACGGTAAGTACCAAACCATGGTGTTGTTCCGCCAATTTCAGAGCCTGCATGCGCAGGAGGGGTGGCTGGGTGAGGTCAAAAACGTGGTGTTGTTCTCGCTGTAGCCAATGCTGAACTTCGAGAGCCTTTTTCTCGGAGCTGAGGGCACTCAAGTCAATGAACGGCAAGGTGAATGTCAGACTGGGGACTACCTGCTGGGTTGTGCCGGTGGGGACAATTCCAGTTCGTAGCGCGTCATGGCGGTCAATCAGCTGTTGCAGGCTCTGGCGTAGCGCCGACTCATGCAATGGCCCCCGCAACTCTAACCAGACACATTCTGTATAGGCAAGGGAGGCATCAGGATTGAGCTGCGTTAATAGCCAAATCTCTTGCTGGCTTTCGGTCAAGGGCAGTACCTGAGCTGCCGTCAATGACTTTCCCGGCAGAAAACCTCCCTTTTGCATTTGGGCCACCGCTGTTTGGACCGCCTGGATGATTTGTTCAATGTCGGCCTCTGTGTGGGCGGTGGAGAGAAAACAGTTACGTCCTTCCCAGACATAGATTCCCTGCTCAATCAGGTGATAAAACAACAAATCATAATTGCCGGTAAAGGCAAACCGAAAGAGCGAACCAAACTGCACGATCTCGATCGGCACTTCGGCCTGGCTAAAGAACGTATTTAGCCGCTGGGCAAATATCTCAGTGCGCTGGTTCAGCTGTTTTTGTAGGTCTGCTCCCTGCTGCTGAAGGTGTAGCAGAACAGCTTTAGCAGCGGCCATCGCCAGGGGGGGTTTGCAAAATGTTCCGGCAAAAAAAGTACGCTCCACACCCGGATAAGAGTCATCGCCATAGTGCCAGAGACCACCGTCAATGCCATCCATGTATTGGGCCTTACCGGCAACAACACCAATGGGTATGCCGCCGCCCAACACTTTGCCATAGGTGGCCAAGTCGGCCTCCACGCCAAACCAGGTTTGGGCTCCACCGGGATGAATGCGAAAGCCCGTAATAATCTCATCAAAGATTAGCGCCACCCCATGGTCCTGGGTGATGCGACGTAGATCTTGCAGAAAGTCTTGTGGTTGTAAACCGGGGCGACGGCTTTGCACGGGTTCTACTAAGACGGCGGCGAGTTCAGAGGCCCGGTTCTGAATCACCTGAAGTGCAGTAGAGTCGCCATAGGGTAGCACCAGCACATCCGCCACCATGCCGGGGGGCGTGCCGGGAGCGATGGGCACGCCAGCATTATCTTCTGCTGATCTAGCTAGGACTCCGTCAAAGTGACCGTGGTAAGCGTTCTCAAATCTGACAATGAGACGGCGTTGCGTGGCCGTGCGGGCTAACCGTAGAGCCGTCATCACGGCCTCTGAGCCGGACTGGGTAAAGGTGACCCGTTCCATGCCCGTTAGTTCATGGAGGAGTTTGGCCACATCTCCCGCTAATTCTGCCTGGGGACCGATTTGAATGCCGCGCTGTAGCTGGGTTGCGATCGCTTGCTGAACAAAGTCGGGGCGGTGACCAAATAGATAGACTCCAAACCCCATGGTGATGTCGATGTATTCGTTGCCATCGATATCCCACAGTCGAGCCCCTTCAGCTCGGGTACCCACAATGGGATAGAGCATCTCTTTGATGGAGGGCCGAAATCCGGCACAGGCACGACTATCGGCTAAATAGGGATGGCTAGTCTGCTTACGACGTTTTGACTCAGCCGTGCGCTGGGTGTAGCGCTGAATAAATGTGTGGAGATAGTGCTGCTGTGATTCAGTTAGGGACTGATGAGCTGCGGATACTGTTGTGGGGGGTGGAGAGGAGACATGTGGCGGGGCCGGTCGTTGCGGGGGCCGTGGTGGAGAAACCGTGGCTGGAGAAACCGTGGCTGGAGAAGCCATGGCTGGAGAGACCATGGCTGGAGAGACCATGGCTGGAGAGACCGTGGCTGGCATTTGGGTGCCTTGCTGGGCATGACGCAGCAGCTCAATCTGTTGCGTCATTAGCTGCATCTGTTGTGACACAATCTGCTCTAAGCCCGTGGTAGCAACCACAGGACTTGTCCCCACAGACATGTCTGAAAACGCTGTTGTTACAGTGAGTGGTTCTCTGTTGTTGAGTGGGGGAGAGTCGGTCGCTGCGGGCGTCCCAGTACTACTGTTGGGACTATGATCGGAACTACGGTTGGTCCCATCTGCCGTTTGCTGAGCGATAAAGTTAGATAACGCCTCTAGAGTCTGTAGATCTTCAAAGAATTGCCGAATGGTGACCGTCACACCAAAGCGGGCTTCAATGGCCTGAACAGCTTCAATCAGCACGATAGAATCAGCGCCCATTTCCAGGAACGGCGCTTGCGAATCAACAGCGTCTGGCGAGATCTTTAGCAGCTTGGCCACCAGCGTTTTTAATTCTGTCTGTACCTGGGCAACTGGGTTGGACGGTACTAGGACCTTGGCGGTGTCCGTGGGGGTAGGTGGTGTGGGAGATGTCGGCATAAACCAATAGGACTGGCGTTGAAAAGGATAGGTGGGTAGGGCAATCCGCTGCCCCTGGGTTTGATTGATAGCGGCCCAATCGACGGTAAACCCTCGAACAGCTAGTTGACTAAGGGTTTTTAGCATCACGCATTCGTCATCTTGCTTCGGCACCAGGGAGGGCAGCCAAGGTTTGGTAGCTCCAGAAAAACTGCGCTGTGCGATTCCTAGCAGCGTGGGCTGTGGCCCAATTTCAAGCCATAGATTAGGGCGTTGGGCCAGCAAGGTCTTTAAACCAGTGGCAAACTGAACCGGTTGGCGCAGCTGTTGACACCAGTAATCGGCATCTGGGGCCGCTGTTAACGGCTGGCCCGTCAAATTAGAAATTAGCGGGATTTTTGGGGATGCATAGGTCAGGGTTTGGGCAAATGTTGCGAATTCCGCGAGCATTGGCTCCATTAACGTCGAATGAAAGGCGTGAGAAACAGGTAGGGGGCGGGTACGAATCCCCTGATCAGCAAGAATTTTTAAGACGGAGTCCACAGCTGTTTTGTTACCAGAGATGACGGTGTTGCCGGGTCCGTTGATGACAGCAATTTCCACCCCATCTAAGGTCTCTATTAAGGGCTGTAGTTGTTCAGGTGCAGCAAATACGGCGGCCATGGTGCCATCTAGCGGCAACTGTTGCATCAGACGAGAACGCAGGGTCACAAGCCGTAGCCCATCTGTCCAGCTTAAGCACCCCGCCGCACAGGCAGCAGCATATTCTCCCAGGCTATGGCCTAGAATAACCGTGGGGACAATCCCCCAGCTACGCCACAGTTCACTAAGGGCATATTCCAAAGCAAATAGGGCGGGCTGGGTATACGCTGTTTGGTGTAGTCTGTTTGCCTGCTCTTCTGTTTCCGTAAACAATACTGTCAGGAGCGACGGGTCTAGCTCAGATTGCAAGGCAGCATCGCACTCATCTAAGATGCGTCGAAACACGGGCTGTGTGTCATAGAGTTGTCGTCCCATGCCGACATACTGTGCCCCCTGCCCCGTAAACAAAAATGCAATGTCTCGCTGGGGACGACGGGGAGCTTTCGCCATAGCCACAGCGGTCGAATTTTTCCCCTGGGCCATATCAGTGAGGTGCGATCTCATCCCCTCTAACGAATCCGCCACCACCATCGCCCGATGAGAAAAGATAGAACGCCCCATATGGGCTGTCCAACAGACATCTGCCAGATTCACCCCAGGATGGGCCTGCAAAAACTCCGTATAGCGGCCCGCCAGGGCGGTCAAAGCAGGCTCCGATTTAGCCGTTAGCATCAGGCTGTGCCAGGCGGGAGCAGCAACAGAAGTCGAGGCAGGCGTCGGGGAGCTGGATGCCGCAGACACAATTACATGGGCATTGGTCCCCCCAAAGCTAAAGGCACTCACCCCCGCTATCGGTCGATCCACACCAACCGATGACGGCCACTGGCAACCTTGCTGAGGAATAAACAACGGCGTGTCCGTCAGGTCGATGCGGGGATTGAGTTGATGTAAATGCCCATGGGCCGGAATGTAGCGATGCTGTAGTGCTAGTACCACCTTAATCAGACTCGCAATGCCAGCCGCCGCTTCCATGTGACCGACGTTGGCCTTTAGCGCCCCTAGGGCACAGGGCTGTTGGGAGGAACGACCCGCCATTAGCACCGTTTTTAGCGCATTCACTTCAATCGGATCCCCCAGGGGTGTCCCCGTACCATGGGTTTCAACGTAGCTAACATGGGCGGCAGGCACCTGGGCCTGGGTCAATGCCTGACGAATAACCGCCTGTTGGGCAGGGCCGTTGGGGGCGGTTAGACCGTTACTCAGCCCATCCTGATTAACGGCTGAACCCTGTACCACCGCTAAGATCCGATCTCCCGCCTGTTCAGCATCAGCCAGTCGCTTCAACACCACAACGCCACACCCTTCTGAGCGCACATAGCCATCGGCGGCAGCATCAAACGTCTTGCAGTGGCCATCAACGGCCATCATCCCGGCCTGTTGAAACACCTCCGTCACCTCGGGTCTGAGAATTAAATTCACCCCCCCTACCAGCGCTAAGTCACAGCCGCCAGCCGCCAGGCTTTGCCCTGCCAGGTGTACGGCCACCAGCGACGATGAACAGGCAGTATCAACGGCTAGACTAGGCCCCTTTAAATTGAGGGCATAGGAGATTCTATTAGCGGCCACACAAAGCGCCGTCCCAGTGGCACTGTAGGGGCTCACGTCGCTCTCTGGGCTGTGGTGTTGACCCAAAAGATAACCATAGTCACTGTGACTAATGCCAACAAATACCCCTGTACGGCTGCCCGCTAAGGATTGAGGTGCAATAGCCGCCTGCTCTAAACTCTCCCAACAAACTTCCAATAACAGCCGCTGTTGGGGATCGAGATAGGCCGCTTCACGGGGGGAAATCCCAAAAAACGCTGCATCAAACTGATCGATATGGGACAGGAACCCCCCCCATCCGGTGGTGGCTAGCCCTGGCAGTTCTCTGGGTGCAGCTGACGTCATGGCATCACCTCCCTGGCACAGGAACTGCCAAAAGTTATCGGCATTGTCGCCCCCCGGAAACCGGCAGGCCAAACCGACAATCGCAATTGGGTTCATCGTTTAGAATGCCTCTCAGTGCAGATTAACAAATGGTCATTGGTTCACTGCTGCCTGGCCAGAGCCATCATCCATGGCATCGGCTTGGCCAAATGTCGCTCTTAAACAGACTGTTCTCGCCAGGAATGCCAAAGACCTAGTACCCGATGGCAAAAATTTGGCACCCTTGCATCCACCCATCCACCCATCGACTCATCCACATTGGATGGTGGACAAACTTACGCCATAAAGTACTAGCTCTCTTGCCCCTCAGTTTCTAAGGACAGGTCTCCTAAGTGTTCAGCCAGGGTGGCAATCGTGGGATAGTCGTAAAGCAATGTGGGTGAAACCTGTCGCTGCAACCACTCCTCAAGTTCTCCTGACAGCCCAATTACTTCGGTAGAATCGAGTCCATAGCTGTCAAAAGGCGCATCTGGATCAATGCCCTCAATTGTGGTGCCCAGAGACTCTGCCAGTCTCTCAGACAGCCAAGCCTCAATGTTTGCTATCGTTGGTTGGTCCATAACAGATGGTTGCGGGTTAACGGATGAATTCATAGGAGAAGCCTTGCTCACAGTTGCTCACAATTAACGAGTGTTTGCAGGTTGGGCCATGGGAATGGGATGCAGCTGCCCAGCCAAAAATTGTGAACGACAGCGAGAACGTTGAATCTTGCCGCTGGAGGTTTTAGGAATACTTCCAGGCTTAACGAGCACGATGGTTTCCACCCGCAGGCCATGAACCTGGCTCACGGTTTGCTTAATGGCTCGGATGATGGGCTTAGGCTCTAATCGCCGCAGCCACACCCGTCCGACTTCTTGTACAACAACCAACTGAGTTTGTTCATGTCGATCCACGGTAAACGCGGCTCCCCATGTGGTCCGAAAAGCCGGATGGCTAGCAGCCACGGTGGCTTCCACATCGCTGGCATAGTGATTGCGACCGTGGATAATCATGACTTCCTTTATCCTCCCGGTCACAAACAGCTCTCCATTTTGCAGACAGCCCAAATCCCCTGTGCGTAGGAACGGTCCAGCCCCAGGGTCAGCCAGGTGGGCATGAAAGGTTTCTTGGCTTAGCTGTGGCTGCTGCCAATAGCCCTGGGCGACGCTGGGGCTAGTCACCCAAATTTCTCCAACTTCGTTGGGTTGGCACCGCGTCAGGGTTTGGGGATTAACAATTATCAGCTGACCTGAGTCAATCACCTGTCCACAGCCCACTAGCAAGCGTCCCTGGTCGGCAGGCTGAATGCGATGGTCCGCTAGTTTTTTCTCATCTACGGTTAATTGTTTGGGGGCACTGGTGCGATCGCCACCGGTGATCATTAGCGTCGCCTCTGCCATGCCATAGCAGGGATAGAACGCCTCAGGGCGAAACCCATAATCGGCAAATGTCGAAGCAAATCGCTCAAGGGTAGCCATCCGAATCGGCTCCGCCCCCGTAAAGGCCACTGACCAATGACTTAAGTCCAGTCCCACGCATTGTTCTGGCTTGAACCGTTCTACACAACGGTCATAGGCAAAATTAGGACCGCCACTGATGGTTGCTTGGGTGCGGGAAATAGCCTGTAACCAGCGCAGGGGACGTTGTAAAAAGTCCACGGGCGACATCAGTGTGGTGGTCAATCCTTGGTATAGAGATGTGAGAATGCCGCCGATCAGTCCCATATCGTGATACGGCGGTAGCCAGCACACTCCCTCGCTACGGTTGTTTAACTCAAACTTATGGCTAATGGCAGCAACGTTATGGATGAGATTACGATGGCTAATTTTTACCCCCTTCGGTGCAGCGGTAGAGCCCGAAGTGTATTGCAAGAAGGCGATTGCTTCAGGATCAATGTTGGGTGACTGCCAGGCAGTTGCCGCTGTAGCAAGAACAGAATCTAGCTGAAGCGTGGGAATGTTCGACAGGGGGCTGGGTTGGAACTGCTGAGCAGACGTTGTCAAAATCAGCGCAGCTTGCGTATCAGCAGCAACACCTTGAAATCGCTCTAGGGACTGATTGGGGCGAGGTGGCTGTATCGGCACAGCGATCGCACCCGCATACAAACAGGCACAAAATGCCAAAACATAGTCTAATCCAGGGGGACAGAGCAGGAGTACGCGCTCTCCCTGGAGATTTAATCGCTGCATCTGGGCGGCGATCGCTCGACTGCGGCAGTCTAAATCGCCATAGGTTAATTGTTCAGACGACACTACACCGTCATTCCACATTTGGAAGGCAATTCGAGAGGGCTGTTGTGCCGCTCTCTCCCTAAGGAAATCAACCCAGGTCAAACCTGGGCTAACACCCTGGAGACAGTTAAAGGTCAGATGGGGCATGGAGTAGGGCTAATAGATGAGGTAGACGGACCCAACAGGTTGAGGTAAACGGGAGCGAACCGGAGTGCCGGAGGCAATACATTTGCGAATTGCGGAGGCAATACATTTGCGAATGAGATTAAAACTCAAACTTATTAATTGATACCATTTCGCAATAGTGAGTATAGATGACTCAGCTCTCATTCGCAAGAAGTTAGATAGTCAATGCAGTTACTCTATGCAAATCAATGGTTTTAATTATTTTCTTGACGTCCATGATGAGCTTGACAAGGGAGTGTTTTGCCCTTTAGGTTTTTGATAATATTCTCATTAAAAATCCATTTTTTGGTCTCTTAATTGACAATATTTAGCTTTAGCGTGGCAACAGCGATGTCTGAGACCCGCGAGTTTAGGCCCCAGTTACTTGGCTTAGGGCCCCATTATTTGTGTGTGAGGAATGATGATGAAATTGTCTTTAGGAACCTGTACGCTTGGGATCGCAAGTGCGATTACGGTTGCGATCGCGCAACCTGTCTATGCACAGACGTCCATAATTACTGCTGTACAGCTGACCCAAACTGACACAGGGTTGTCACTCACCCTTGAATCTCCCACTGAGGCCCCCCTACAAACCTTTATCAATCGCAGTGGCGACAACACAATTGTTGTCGATGTTGTTGACGCCCAACTTCAAACCTCCGAGGGGGATACCTTTCAGCAAGACAATCCGGCTACGGGGATCGAATCAATTACGGTTAAATCCCTGGCCACCAACCGTATTCAGGTAACGATTGTCGGGCAAGATACTGCCCCAGCCGTTGAAATTGATCAGCAGCCTGGAGGTCTAATTTTCGCCGTCAGCACCGTCGTCACTGACCCAGCGTCCCCCGATGGCGAGCCCGTAACCACCGATCCCTCTGGCGATCCCCCTGGACCCACTGATGAATCGGCAGAGGGACTGGAAGACGCAGCTCCCCTGCGCTTAGTTGTTACGGCCACCCGTACCGAAGAGTCCATAGACGACATCGGACGTTCCATCACCGTCATTGAGCGAGAACAAATCGAACAACAGTCTATTCTCTCCAACGATCTTGCTGATACGTTAGGCAATTTAGTGCCAGGATTTGGCCCCCCGAACCAGTTACGCACCACCCGTGGGCAAACCCTTCGAGGTCGAGAAGCTGCCATCTTAATTGACGGTGTACCGCTGTCCACTAACTTT
The DNA here is from genome assembly GCF_032906605.1 of Leptothoe sp. LEGE 181152. Lineage (NCBI taxonomy): Bacteria > Bacillati > Cyanobacteriota > Cyanophyceae > Nodosilineales > Cymatolegaceae > Leptothoe > Leptothoe sp. LEGE 181152. The sequence continues at coordinate 101,714 of NZ_JASATU010000012.1, read as the reverse complement.
CGGGTTAATCGCCAAGAACTGCGTAGTATTGACCCCTCTGCCATTGAGCGAGTCGAGGTGATTCGTGGCCCCAGCGCCATTTTTGGTGGCCAAAGTACCGGTGGCGTCATCAACATCATCACCCGTCGTCCCGAAGATGGTCAAGCGATTCTGGAAACTCGGGTTGGCGGTAGCGCATCATTAGGTGACCTAGAGGAAGATGGCTTTGGCACTAATTTTGCTATCAATATTTCAGAAGGATTTGAACGCTCCGCCTATAGATTGATCCTATCCCGTGACGAAACCGGTAGCTTTTTCGATGCTGACGGTAATCGTAACGTTTCAGAGTCGAGTCTGAGCGATACCACCAGCTACAACCTGTTGGGCAAATTTAACTATGAGCCCAGCGACCAAGAGCAATTCGATTTCACAATTAACTACTTTAATTCCCAGCGAGATACGGAGTTTATTGCTAGTCCCGAAACCCTCCTTATTCCTGGTCGACAAACTGCTCGGGCCTTGAAGATCCCTGGTTTTGAACGAGAAAATAATCCAACAGATCGGAGCCTGGTCACAAACTTGAGCTATTCCCATGATGATCTATGGGGTAGCGAATTGCGAGGACAATTGTATTACCAAAATACGCTCGCCCGTGGTGAATTTGCTGATGGTCGTCTCGGCATCGATTTCTTTCCCTTTCTGTTTCAATCACGTCTTGAGGCCGAACGCTGGGGCGGGCGACTACAGGTTGAAACCCCTTTAACCAGGAATGAAACCCTTAACCTACTGTGGGGTGCAGACTATGAAAATCAGAAAAATCAACAGATTACGGCCCAGTTTGATGCAACAACATTTGACAATGAGCAGCGACTAACCCCGCTCCAAGAATTTGACTTTACCCCCCCTTATCGGGTGAATAGTCTGGGTCTTTTCACTCAGCTTGATTGGGAGCCCAGTGAATCGTGGCTGCTGCGGGGTGGGGTGCGTTATGAAAATATCAACCTTGACGTGGATGACTATTTTTCAGTCACTGGTAGTCGCAATATTGAAGGTGGCAATCGCAACTTTGATGACGTTGTTTTTAACGCTAGTACGGTTTATCAGCCTGTTGACGAGGTTTCACTCTTTGCCAGCTTTGCCCAGAGCTTCAGTGTGCCTGAGTTTAGTCGAGTCTTACGCTTGCCCCCCCCTGGCTTTACTAGTATTGAGGACGATTTGGATATTACTCAACCGATCAAAGTTACTGAATATGAAATTGGTGTGCGCGGTAATTGGCCATCGATTCAAACGAGCCTCAGCGGTTTTTACAACACATCAGACCTGGGTTCAAGTCTGGTGCCCAACGAAGATGGTTTGCTGACTATTCAGCGTGCCCCTCAGCGGATATATGGTGTAGAAGCCACAGTGGATTGGCAACCAGCAGACACCTGGGGCATTGGCGGTACGGTTGGTTGGTCTGAAGGTGAAAATGATGTGGATCGAGATGATGATTTTGACCCCTTGAATAGTGGCGAAATTTCTCCGATTAAATTTACCGCTTATGTGGAAAATGAAACCCTACCTGGCTGGACTAATCGTCTACAGGCCTTGATCGTAGGCGGTCGTAGTCGAGCCGCTGATGAAGGCATTGAGCCCTTATCGATTGAGAGCTATACCACGATTGACTTTATCAGTAGTGTGGATATTGGCTCAGGCAGGTTGCAACTGGGTGTTGAGAATATCTTTGACATCCAATACTATCCAGCTACAGCTCAATTTTTGTCGGGGTTTGACGATCGTAACTATGTCGGAGGTCGAGGCCGAACCATACGTCTTATGTATTTGATGGAATGGTAACAACAAGGGTTTAACAGCATTAGCTAAACTCCTAACGCTTACTGAAAATTGGTTTTGGCCTTGGCGTACGTTGGTGTTTCCAAACTACGCCAAGGTCAGAATCCTGATCAAAAGTCGCCGTCAGTACGCGTCAATGGTGACATGGCTAAATACAGGTTAGACGGTTATTACAGTTGTTCTAAGTTGCTAATTTTGTATTGCTTAACTGGACTGAAATCACCTTTGCCCGAATTGTGTAACGTCATCACGGTGCCATTGACTGTTACGGTGGCGCGGTAACAGCCTGTTTCTCCATCCGGGCTAGTAAAGTCAATTTGCACCTGAGAACGGGCCTCATCTATGGCAGATACCCAGCCTGACTGACGGTAGGTACACCAGTCCCAGCCTCTCTCCATAAAAATCTCTCGCTCTACGATCTGGGCCAGGGGTGGCAGCCCAGCCCAGCCTCGGTAGTAGGATCTTAAATCGGTCACAGATCTGTTGCGTTGTGCCAAATGGTGAGATGTATCGGGTTCTAAATGTCCCCAATAGCGGCCTTCGGGAAAGTCAATTAGGGTGGGGGCCAGTCTATGGCTGCTGATATGGCTGGTGCGCCAGATACGGACGGTATCTTTTTGAGCATAGGTATTAAGCCTTTCATAAATGGGTCGGCTAAAGCGACCACAGCAGATATCTAACTCGGCATGGGCGCACACTAGAAAGTCTCGCGTTGTAGCTGGCTGGCGATAGGCCTCAAAAGCTTTAAGTTTGGCCGGTGTAGATAGGGCGTTGACCAGTGGCACCACAAGATGCTCAGGTAGCCAAAACTCTTGCTTATCGTAGACAGAAAACTGTTCTGCAGGGCGCTGAAAGTAAATAATGCGGCGGTAGCCTGGCCGATGGTAGCGTGGCTCTGGAGCAATTGCTAGACAACGCCCCTTGGTGCTGCGGGCCGCTGCTTGTAATAGCAGTGGTAGTAAGGCTGCTGGAAAATTTTTACTCTGTAGCACATTACGTCCCCAGGGCATGGGCACCTCAACAATGAGGTAGCGATCGCACTCTGGGGCTGACCCGATCGGATCTTCACCGCTGTGCTTAGAAAACACAGCACAGAGATCGATGTCGGGGCAAGTGGTAATGGATTGGGATGACATCACACTGGGGTATCAACTAAGTATTTGAACAAATCATCTAACAACGCGTTAGCTGCCAAAATCCCATTTCCCAAAAACCAAGTATCAAAGGATACTGGATATACTTTCTCTTGTTGTACTGCCCCAAGCTGTTGCCAGAGGGGATGGCGAGTGACCTTTTGAGCCATGGAGTTTTGAGGATTGTCTTGAAAGTAAAAAATAACATCCCCATCCATAGCGGGAATGGCTTCGAGGCTAACCGTTTCGTAAAATTTTGCCTTGGCCTGAGACGGTGGGCGAGGCAGCCCCACCTGCTCTAAAATGTAGCCACAAAATGAATTCCGCATATATAAGCGCACCTGATCGGGGCGAAATCGTAGCACGGAAACTTCAGTGGTTTCCAGGCGATCACCCATCTGTTGCCGAAAGTCTTGAACCCTAGCCTGAAAATCTTGAATCAGTGCTTGCCCCTGTTCTGGTTTACCCAAGGCCGTAGCATAGGTGGTAATGGCATCGGCGCGGGTCTCAACCAGTACCGTTGGGGCAATTTGGGAGAGCGTATTATAGAAGGTACGGTGGTCCTCTACATTACTCAAAATCAGGTCTGGCTTTAGCTCCAGGATAGCTTCAAAATTAGGTTGAGATGAATGGCCGATATTGACAATTCCGTCGCTTTTATCTGCCAAATAGCTGGCAAAATTGCCGTAGTTGGAGCGCTGGGGAAATCCTGAATAGGTAGAGGCAATGGGCTTAATCCCCAGGGCCAGACTGTTATCAAGCGCATTCTGAGACAGCACTACCACCCGCTGGGGTGATTGGGGAACAATCACCTCACCTAATGCGGTTTCGACAGCGTGTCCCTGCTCTGGGATGACCAGCTGAGTTGTGGGGGATGACCCACCACAGGCAACAACTAGCACCAACGCGATGATGGCTGGTAGCAGCCTTTTGATATAGCGCATCTCCTCCAACATTGGTTTTGCTTTAACTCCTAAGTCGGTCTAGACCCATAAAAAGTCAAGATAGTTTAAATGAGAAAGTATTGCAATAATTAAACTATCTTCTGTTCCTGGATAAATTTACCATAACCCTTTTATGAAAGGACTTTTGCCATTGAACTATCGGCTAACTGACCGCTCTCTAACTTGAGTATACGATCAGCTAGATGAAAATATTTATCATCGTGGGTAATGGCTAAGACTAGCTTTTGTTGGCGCTTGAGTTCAGGCAAAATTTGGGTATAGAACACGGTCTTAAAATGGGGGTCCTGATCGGCAGCCCATTCATCAAACAGGTACACGGGCCGATCTTCTAGATAGGTGGTCAGGAGTGCCAGGCGTTTGCGTTGCCCCTGGGAGAGATCGATGTCGGACAGCTTGCCATCCTGGATGTGAACTTTGTGAGCGAGCTGCAAGGCCTGCAAATAGGCGTTGGCTTGTTCAATCTGTTGGGGGTTGTCCAGGGCCAGGAGGCGGTCAAACAGATAAAAATCAGCAAAAATCGCGGAAAACTGTTGTCGGTAGGCTTCTCGATTGGCATCAGTAATCCGGTTGCCATCCAGGATAATCTGGCCTGAACTCGGAGGATATAGACCCGTAATCAGCTTTGCCAGTGTGGATTTACCACTGCCATTGCCACCAATGAGAAATACCACTTCTGGTCGTTTGAATGCCAGGTTGATGGGGCCTACGGTGAATGGAGTCGTATCGGCTCCCCGGTCATAGTGATGGACTACGTTTTTCAGTTCCAGATGCTGCCACGATGGAGATAGGGACTCTATACTAGGAAGTTCTGGAAACTGGTTAAGCATAAAACCAAAGGACTCTACTTTGTCTAGGGCCACACTGGCTCGGCTCAGAATTGGCAGGCGTCGCATTAAATTTTCGAGGGGACCGTTGAGATAAATAACGGTCAACACGTAGCTAGAGAACAGCGTCATATCCAGGGCGCTGAACTGGGGGATAACAAACAAAAAGACGCTAATAACGGCAAAGAAAATTAGCTGCCCCCAGCTAGCGGCTCCGGCAAAGATGCCCATGCCCCAGACGGTAAAACGGCGATATGTGGTGGCTGTCTGTTGCAATTCATCGGTTAGAAAAACCTGTCGTCGCTGCTGGTGCAGTTTGAGTTCTTTCATGCCGTGAATCAGGCCGCGCAGGTGTTTGAATAATCGGTCTTGTTCGTTACGGGCCTTGACCAAAAAGCGTCGAGCGCGTCGGGCAATCAGCTGATAGGTGACGGTTGCTAAGAGCAAAAATGCGACCATAATTAACAGCAATGGGACCGATAGCCAGCCCAAATACAGCAGAGAACCGCCCACGATGGCTAAGTCGATACAGAGAAAAGGCACCACTGTGAATGCCGAAGCAATGGTTTCAACATCTGCTGTGAGCGAGGCAAATAGACGATGGCTGCCTAAATCTTCGAGCTGACGTAACGGGCAGTCTAGCAGCTGGCGAGCTAGCATCAAACGCAGGTGCAGCAGAGCCCCCTGACCCAGGCGAATCAAGAGTAGCTGTGATAAATAGCCAGCCACCAAAACAACGGCCAGCAGCCCCAAAAAGCCCCAAAAAAAGGATGCCGTTGTTGCTTGTCGCCCCGCTATAACTTCGTTGACCAGGGCCACTAGACGAGCACTGCCACCACCACTGAGCCCCCCAGCCACGATAGCTATGACCATTGCCATAGGGGATGTGCGCAACAGCAGGGAAAGAAGATTCATGGCAAATGGCGTGTAAGATAATTCTATTGACAAAGATTCTTGTTTAAGACTAGCCTGCTATTGCATGGTTTTCCATTTGTTTGGTGGACATACTTGAGTTAATTAAGGATGCATGTCCTAACGTTGCTACGTTTCAGATCTTAAATCCGTTTGTGTCTATTCGACAAAGTTCTTTCTGAAAAAAGCATTGAAAGTTTTTAGTGAAATCAGGTTAGAGGGTGATTGAGCTTGTTGACTTTGCTCACGCACCTGAATTTATGGATTTTTAGCCTCAAATTTATCGAGAATTATTCTTTTTAAAGGTCATGACTTCCACACTTCGGCCAGCCATTGCCCAGCTATCCGATAAGCGATCGCAGCTAGCGACCCTGCTGCGATCTCACCTTCAACATCCCAATACGTTCCCGCTGTCTTTTGCCCAACAGCGGCTGTGGTTTCTGGACCAGTTGCAACCGGGTAATCCGGCCTACACAATGATGGCCACGGTGCGGCTGCGGGGCGACCTGGATGTAGCCGCATTAAAGTGTGCCTGGCAGGATTTGGTGCAGCGTCATGAATCCTTAAGGACGCGTTTTGTGCTGGTGGATGGTCAACCCTATCAGCGGGTGCAGCCCACGGGGGCTGTCTCGTTGACCCAGCTAGATTGGCAAGATTTACCATCAGCGGACCCAACAGCGGCCATTCAATCCCAGGCGCTTAAGCTGGTGCAACAGCCCTTTGATTTAGAGCAAGATGGATTGGTGCGCTCTCATCTGATCCAATTACAGACCGAGACCCACGTACTATTGCTCACCCTGCACCACATTATTTCTGACGGCTGGTCCATGGAAGTGTTAATCCGGGAGTTAGCCATTCTGTACAATGCCCATCAACGGGGGCAACAGGCTCAGCTCCCCCCTATGCCCATTCAATATGCTGATTTTGCCGTCTGGCAGCGACAGTTTTTGCAGGGAGACATTTTAGAAAAACAGTTTAACTACTGGCGTACTCAACTCTCTCCGCCGGTGTTGCCCAGCCTACCCACCGACTTTCCCCGCCCTGCCGTGCGCAGCCACCGCGGCCACCGACATTCCCTAGGGATATCGCCAGAACTCACAGCCCAGCTGCAAACGCTGAGCCAGCAGACAAATGCCACTCTGTTTATGACCACCCTGGCCGCCTTTCAGGTCTTGCTATATGACTATGCCCAGCAGGCCACAATTCGAGTGGGTACCCCCATTGCTAACCGAGATCGCCCGGAAGTGGCTAACCTGATTGGCTTTTTTACCAATACGCTGGTACTGGGTGCCGAAATCGACGACAAGCTGTCCTTTTGTCAATGGCTACAGCGAGTGCGCGACCAGGCAGTCAATGCCTATGCCCATCAGGATTTACCCTTTGAAAAACTGGTGGATGAACTTCAACCCGAACGGGATCTAAGTCAAACACCGCTATATCAGGTTTGGTTTTATCTCCAGGACGATCCAGTCACCACGGTGTCGTTTCCGGGGCTGACCCTAGAACCGATTGAGATTGACTTGGGCACCGCTAAGCATGACCTGAAGCTAGGTCTATGGAAAAGTCCCCAGGGATTACAGGGGGCATTGGAGTACAGCACCGATCTCTTTGAATCGGCTACAGTGGCTCGGCTAGCCCGTGGCTATGAAGATCTCCTGACCGACATTGCCCGCGATCCCGACCAGTCAATTGCAGACCTGGTCCAACATTTACAACAGCGACAGCAGCAAAAAATGCTGGAACAAAAACGAGCGCTGTTATCGACCCAGCGGCAAAAGCTTAGAGGCACCCGCCGTCAATCCTTTACTTCCTAGCCCTATGACTTTTTCTTCTCGTCAGCGGTTGACTGGCATTCGTCGCCGCTCGGTTCAGGTCTCTTCGGAATCTTTAATTACAGCTCAGACCTTGGCTGCCGACCGGCGGCTACCGCTGGTGGTGCGACCCACCCAGGGTTCCCTCAACTTGGCTGCCTGGGCTGAGACCCAGCGAGATTGGATTGAGACTAAACTCCATCACCATGGTGGACTGTTATTTCGTGGTTTTGACAGCGCAGATACCCTGGGGTTAGAACAGTTTTTAAACGTGCTCAGTGACAATCTGTTGGACTACGCCTACCGCTCTACGCCACGCACTCAGGTGAGTGGCAAGGTGTATACCTCAACAGAATATCCGGCCAGCCAGACCATTCCGTTGCACAACGAAATGGCCTATAGCCGTCAGTGGCCCCTCAAAATTGCGTTTCTCTGTGTCCAGCCTGCTGTCTCGGGGGGGATGACGCCCATTGCCGACAGCCGTCAGGTCTATCAGGCCCTGCCAACAGATTTGCGATCGCGCTGGCAAGAACAACAAATCCTCTATGTGCGTAACTATGGTGGCTCCCTCGATTTGCCCTGGCAAACCGTATTTCAAACGGACGATCCGGCGGCGGTGGAAGCGTTTTGTCAGGCCAACGGCATGACCTGGAGTTGGGGCAACGGCAACCGTCTCCGCACCCAGCAGATCTGTCAGGCGGTGGCCCGTCATCCCCACACCGGAGACTGGGTTTGGTTTAATCAAGCCCATTTATTTCATATTTCTAACCTGGAGCCAGCGGTGCGTGAAGGGTTGTTAGCTGATATCGCCGAAGCAGATTTACCACGCAACGCATACTACGGCGATGGTTCGGCCCTGGATGAGGCCGATGTCGCCATTATTCGCGCGGCCTACCAGGCCCATACGGTGATGTTTCCCTGGCAACAAGGGGATGTGTTGCTGCTCGACAACATGTTGGCGGCCCACGGACGTACTCCTTATAGTGGCCCTCGCAAGGTGTTGGTGGGCATGGCCCAACCTCACCAAAACCTTGCAGGGGTCGCTGACTAACTGTTCGTTTTTTGTTTCCTAATATCTTTCTCTAACCATCAGCGTAGATCCTATGCAAATTACCCAAGCCCCCCCTCCGTCTGAAATTGCAGGTTATCGTCTTTCTCCCCAGCAGCAACGTTTATGGCGACTACAGCAACGCTATCCTGGACAGCCCTTTCGCGCTTCGCTACGGTTGCGATCGCCCCAGCCCTATGCTGCCGCAAAGCTTTCTACAGCCCTACAACAGCTGATTGATCGACATGAAATTCTGCGTACGACCTTTCCCACCCTGCCGGGGATGACAATGCCACTACAGGTAATTGCAGAAACCCTGTCGAGTCAGTCGGTACTGACGCAGCATAATGATGTAACCCTGTCGACTGAGGTCGTAAAAGCCCAGGTGCAAACCCTGTTGGCGCAGGCGTTTGACTGGGTGAAAGGCCCCCTGTTTCAAGTGCACTGGATTCAGCGAGGGGAGTACGATGAGTTGCTATTTAATTTGCCAGCGCTGTGTGCCGATGGTGCCACCCTGTCACTGTTAGCCAACGAATTCCAGCAGTTCTATGGAGAAACCCCTGGAGAAACCCCTGGAGAAACCTCGCAGATCAATCAGGAGCCCCCACTGCAATACGCTGATCTAGCCGAGTGGCAGACCGATCTGTTGGCAGGGGAAGATACCGCCGCCGGACGTAGCTACTGGCGACGCTCAAGCAATTTGGAACAGGTAATACAACGACTACCTTTGGAGCGGTCAGCGGACTCTACTGTGGCTGACACCGTTCACCTCCAGGTCCATTCTGTTGTGTTGCCGGTGGAGCAAACCCAAACCCTATATCGCTGGGCAGCTCAGCAGGGAGTGACAGTAGATGAGGTGTGTCTGACACTCTGGCAGATTTTAATCGCGCGACTCACTGAACAATCGACATTCACCTTGGGTTATAGCTGTGATGCCCGTCAGCATTATGAAGAGCTGCAAACGGCCTGTGGCCCATTAACCCGCGATCTGCCGCTACAGGTAGACCTGCAGCCCAACCAAAGTTTTGCCACGCTTGTCGCTCACGTTCATCAGAAACTAGAAGAAATTAAACCCTGGCAGGATTGTTTTGCCTGGGAAAACGTGCAGGATGAAGCTGGCTGGTTTCCCATTAGCTTTGGTGTGCAGTCAGCTTCCCCAGACGAGTTCTCTCTAGAAACTCTCTCTCCTGTGAAGGTTATGGCAGCCAACGCTCTGCTAGAACCCTCCATGTTAAAGCTAGTGTGTCGGTCCGCAGCAAACACCCTCACCCTAGACTGGCTCTACGACGCTAGCCGTTTAGAGTTATGGGCTATTCAACAGATTCAGAACCACTGGCAAACCCTGATGACAGCAGCAATAGCCGCACCGGAGATGACTATTTCGCAGCTGCCGTTACTCAGTGCAGCAGAGCGACAAGCCTTACTGGTGGACTTTAATCAAGCCACCAGCCAGCCCTGCGGCTATACCAGTCTACATCAGTGGTTTGAGGCCCAGGCAGTGCAAACGCCTAATCATCCGGCTGTGCGGTTTGAAGCAGATTGTTTAACCTATGGCCAGCTGAATAGTCGGGCGAATCAGTTGGCCAAAATGCTGCGGCAGCAAGGGGTAACGTCGGAGACTGTGGTGGCCGTAGCCCTCCCCCGTTGTCTCGACTGGGTTGTTGCCATCCTGGGTATTCTCAAAGCTGGAGGGGCATACTTGCCCCTAGACCCCCATCTGCCCACTGAACGGCTCCAAACCATTTGCCAAGGTGCGGCTGTAGTACAGGTATTGACTCGGTCGGAATGGTGCGATCTCATTCCCGAGACTGTTCCCACCCATTGTCTAGATACCCCCTGGGACGAAACAGATACCGAGAACTTGCTTCACCAGACAGCTCCCGAACATCTGGCCTACGTGATCTACACCTCTGGTTCAACAGGACAGCCTAAGGGGGTGGCCGTTGAACATCGCCACATCCTCAACTATGTGCAGGGTATATTACCCCAGTTGGGTCTAGAGGCCGATGCCCACTATGGTTTAGTGTCCAGTGTGGCCGCAGATTTAGGTAATACCGTGTTGTTTGCAGCCCTGTGTACCGGCGGCTGTTTACACCTGATTGATGATGATCGAGCCCTACAGCCTAGTGCCCTTGCCGACTACTGTCGTCAATATCCCCTCGATTGTTTAAAAATTGTGCCGTCCCATCTCGGGGCCTTGCTCAGTGATGAATCTGCCGCCGTCTGGCTGCCCCATCACTGTTTAGTAATGGGTGGAGAAGCCGCCCCAGGATCCCTGGTCGCAGAGATACGCCGTTATCGGCCCCAGCTTAAACTGTTAAATCACTACGGCCCCACTGAAACCACCGTTGGGGTGCTGACCTATACTGTGCCCGAGCACTTCGAGCCAGCCACCACCCTGCCCCTAGGTCAGCCGCTGCCCAACATCCAGGTTTATGTTTTGGACCCTCACCATCAGCCAGTGCCGGTGGGTATTCCCGGTGAGATTTATGTGGGTGGTGCGGCTGTTAGTCGAGGCTATCTCAATCGCCCCGACCTAACTACAGAGCGATATATCACCAATCCCTTTGCACCGGGACGGCTCTATCGCACCGGCGATCGGGCGCGTCACTTACCCAGTGGCCAGCTAGAATTTTTGGGTCGCATTGATGACCAAATTAAGCTGCGGGGCTTTCGCATTGAACTGGGAGAAATAGCCGCCGTACTGCAACAGCATCTGGCTGTTCAACAGGCGATCGTTCTGTTACGCAAAGAGACCGAGACGCCCCAACTGGTGGCCTATGCGATTGCCCCGACTACGTCTGTAGAAGACCTGCGAACATATCTAGCGACAAAACTGCCTGACTACATGGTGCCAGCAGCGGTGGTGCCATTACGGAGTTTTCCCCTCACCGCCAACGGTAAAATTGACCGCCAGGCATTGCCTGCCCCCAATCGTGGTTCGGCGGTTGAGCAGACGGCTCCCAGCAGCGATGCTGAAAAACAACTGGTGGCCATCTGGCAAGACCTGTTGCGGACGGAGACTATCGGCATCCACGACAACTTTTTTGAATTGGGTGGGGACTCCATTCTGAGCATTCAGGTGATTGCCAGGGCCAACCAGGCCGGTCTACAGCTCACCCCCCGCCAACTCTTTGATCATCAAACCATTGCGGGCCTAGCCGCCGTCGCGGGCACCGCCACAGCGGCCAAGGCGGAGCAAGGCCCCATGAGCGGTGTGGCCCCCCTCACCCCGATTCAACATCGCTTCTTTGAGCAGGCAGTTGATAATCGCAATCACTGGAACCAGGCCCTCTTGCTGGAGGCACGAGAGTCTCTCAACCCAGATTTACTGGAGCAAGCGCTCAATCATCTGAGCCAGCATCACGATGCCCTGCGGTTACGGTTCCAGCGTCAAGACAATCGCTGGCAGGCGGTGCATGGAGACCACAGGCCGCTTTCGCTGCAGCGGATCGATCAGACAGGCTGCGCTGATGCCGACGTGGAAACCCAGATTGTGACCCACGCCGACGCCTTGCAAACTTCATTAAATATTACCGATGGACCGCTGATGAGGGCCGCCTGGTTTGACTTTGGCCCTGCCCGCTCGGCCCGATTATTAGTGGTGGTGCACCATCTAGTGATCGACGGTGTATCTTGGCGGGTGCTGCTGGAGGATTTACAGACGGTTTATGGCCAGCTGCAAAGTGGAGTTGCGATCGCACTGCCCCCCAAAACCACCTCCTTCCAACAGTGGGGCGAACACCTGATCACCTACAGTCAATCAGCGGACCTGCAACAGACCCAGCTCGCTCCAAACACGGCCACTCTACCCCTGGACTTTACCGACGGCAACAACACAGTGGCCTCTGCACGCACACTGGCCCTCAGTCTGGATGTCACCGAAACCGAGGCGCTGCTACGGGAGGTGCCCAAGGCCTACCAGAGCCAGATCAATGACGTACTGCTAACGGCATTGCTGCAAGGGATGGCCCCATGGACCCAGCAATCGTCCCTAATGATTGAGCTAGAGAACCATGGCCGCGATGATTTTGACGGCCAGCTGGATCTCTCCCGCACCGTGGGCTGGTTCACCGCCATCTTCCCAGTGCAGCTGACGCTGCCTACGGACCCCAATCCTGGAGCGGCACTGATGGCCATCAAAGAACAGCTGCGTAGCCCCGGCAGGCCTCTGGATTACGGCGTTGGCCGATATCTCAGTACCGCAGGCCAAAATCACCCAGAGCCCGATTTAGTGTTTAACTACCTGGGCCAGTTTGACAGCAGCCTGCCCGGGGCCAGTTTGTTTGGTTTGGCTCCAGAATCCGAGGGTCACAGCCGAGACCCTAAGACACTGCGACGCCACGTGATTGAGATTAATGGCCGGGTGTTGTCCGGCCAACTGCAGCTGGCCTGGACCTACAGCGATCAGTGCCATCGGCGGGAAACCATGGCCCAGGTAGCCGAGCAAACCATGGCCGCCTTGAAAGCGCTGATTGCCCACTGCACCTCTAATGAGGCTGGCGGCTATACCCCCTCTGATTTTCCCCAAGCCAACCTGAGTCAGACGGCCCTCGATCAGGTGCTAGCTCAGTTGCAAACCAGTGGGGAGGGTTAAACCATGCAAAAAGTAGATAATCTCGAAGACCTGTACGAACTGACCCCCACCCAGCAGGGTATTTTATTCCACAGTTTAATGGCCCCCAATGAGGGCATGTACTGCACCCAGTTTGGCTTTACCCTCCAGGGCGATCTGGCCATCGACACCTTTTGTCAGGCCTGGGAACACACTCTGGAGCAGCATTCCATTCTGCGCACGGCCTTTGTTTGGGAAGGCTTGGAAAAGCCAATCCAGCTTGTTCGTCAAAAAGTGGCGCTGCCATTGACTCAGCTGGATTGGCGAGACCGGTCCACCGCTGAGCAACAGCAAGAGCTAGAGACCTGGATCCAGCAGGATCGACAGCAGGGATTTACCCTTTCCCAGGCCCCCCTGATGCGGCTGACATTAATCCGCTGGGCCGACACCACCTATCACTGCATTTGGAGTAAGCATCACCTGCTGCTGGATGGCTGGTCTACCAGCTTAGTGCTGAAGGCTGTACTGACTCGATACGAGGCCCTACGGCAGAACCAGGCACCCACCCTCACACCAGCACCGCCCTACCGCGACTATGTGGCCTGGCTCCAGCGGCAAGATTTAGCTCAGGCAGAAAACTTTTGGCGATCGCATCTCCAGGGATTCATCGCCCCCACACCCCTGGGCATTCCCCGCACCCTCAAGCAGTCGGCAGGCACCTCAGACATCGCCAATGCCACCCACCTGATTAGCCCTGAACTGACACAGACGCTCAAAACCTTTGTCCGCCAACATCAGCTCACCTTAAATACGTTGGTGCAGGGGGCCTGGGGCCTTTTACTCAGCCGCTATAGCGACGAAACCGATGTGGTCTTTGGGGTAACCTCCGCCGGACGTCCCCCAGATTTACCAGGGGCTGAGGCCATGGTGGGGCTATTTATCAACACGCTGCCCGCCCGCGTATCGGTGGATATTGATCAGCCCTTAGTGCCCTGGCTGCAGTCTATTCAGGCGCAGCAGGCCAGCCTGCGGCAGTACGAATATAGCCCGCTCACCCAGGTGCAGCGCTGGAGCGAGGTGCCCCCTGGCACCGCTTTGTTTGACAGTATTGTGGTGTTTGAAAACTACCCGGTGGACCCAGAGCTACAGGCGGTTTCCCAGGAGGCGGCCACCAACCAGCAGGCTAAAATCAGCGATATCTACACCACCGAGCGTACCCACTACCCCTTAACCATCGTCGCCCTGACGGATCCGACGGCGGCTCCGGGGGGACTGGAACTGCAGGGGCTATACGACCCGCAGCAGTTTGAGGCCGATAGTATCGAGCGGCTACTGGGGCAGCTGGCCTGCCTGCTTAAGGCCATCCCTGACCATGGCACCGCAGCCCTCGGAGAGCTGCCTTGGATGACAGAGGCTGAGCGTTTACAGCTACTCAGCTGGGGCCAGGCCCAGGGGAGTTTTCCCAAGCAGCCAGGGCTGGTGGAGCGCTTTATCACCCATGTGGAACAGCGTCCCGATGCCGTGGCCCTCTTAGACGGCGATCGCACCCTCACCTATCAAGACCTCGATCGACGTTCCACTCAGCTGGCCCACTATCTCGCCCAGCAGGGGGTGACCGCCGAGACCCGAGTGGCGCTATGTTTGCCCCGGAGTTTAGATTTAATCGTGGCCGCCCTCGGTATTCTTAAAGCGGGAGGGGCCTATGTGCCGTTGGACCCCAGCTATCCCACCGAGCGGCTGCGCTGGGTTTTATCCAACGCGGAGCCAACGGTGGTCGTGACCCTAGCGGCAGAAATCGAACGGCTAGGGTTAGCGCCTGAGGTCAGCGTCTGCCTGGACCGCGATGCTGAAGTGATTAACCAGCAGTCCAGCCAGCTAACGCTACCCACCCCTCAGCCAGGGCAGCTGGCCTACGTGATCTATACCTCCGGCTCCACCGGACAGCCCAAAGGGGTGATGGTGCGCCATGGCGAAGTGGTGCGCCTATTTACGGCCACGCAGCAGTGGTTTCAGTTTTCCCATGAGGATATTTGGCCGTTATTCCATTCCTTTGCCTTTGACTTCGCAGTTTGGGAAACGTGGGGAGCCCTACTCCATGGCGGACAGCTGGTGATTGTGCCCTATGAGATCAGTCGGTCACCCCAGGCGTTTTACCAGTATTTGCAGCAAACCGGGGTGACGGTGCTGAACCAGACATCAACGGCGTTCCGTCAACTCATGGCCATAGACGAAGCGGTCCAGGCCCCCCTAGCGCTCAAATGGGTGATTTTTGGTGGGGAAGCCCTGGATTTACCCAGCCTCCGACCCTGGTTTGAACGCCATGGCGATCGCACCCCCCAGCTGGTGAACATGTACGGCATCACCGAAACGACGGTGCATGTCACCTACCGGCCCCTGCGCCAAGAGGATGCCCTTGCCTCCACCAGTATGATTGGCGGTCCCATTCCTGACTTAGCCCTCTATGTCCTCGATCAGCACCGACAGCTGGTGCCGGTGGGGGTGCCAGGGGAGCTATATGTGGCCGGTGCCGGGGTATCCCTGGGCTATCTAAATCGCCCAGAGCTAACGGCAGAGCGCTTTTTAGAAAATCCATTTGATCCGCATCTAGGAAAAATGTATCGCACAGGCGATCAGGTGCGGTGGCGGTCCGACGGCGATCTCGATTATCTGGGCCGCTTGGACAATCAGGTGAAGCTGCGCGGTTTTCGCATTGAGCTAGGGGAAATTGAGGCAGCAATCAACCAGCATCCGGCAATCCGGGAAGCAACGGTAATCCTGCGCCATGACCCACCAGCTCAGCCGCGACTAGTGGCCTACACGATCTATCGCGATCAGCCCCTCAGCGAAGGTGAACTGCGCCAGTGGCTCAAGGGCAAACTACCGGACTACATGGTGCCAGCCGCCATGGTGACTCTGCCCGCATTTCCCCTCACCCCCAACGGCAAACTCGACCGGCGGCAGCTGCCCGCCCCCAGTGGCGAGCGCCCATCCCTGCCCGTGGCCTATGCCGGACCCCAATCGGAGCAGGAACAAACCATTGTGCGCATCTGGCAGGATTTGCTGCATCTGGACACCGTGGGTATCCATGACAGCTTCTTTGACCTGGGGGGGGATTCCCTGGGACTGATGCAGCTACATCACCGACTGCAGACAGAGCTAAAGACATCGTTTGAGCTGATGGATCTGTTCCGGTATCCCACGGTGCATGACTTTGCTGAATTCCTTAGCACCCAGACTCCAGCTGAGCCTACGCCAGCGGCTGCCCCCCAGCGGCAGCAAGGAAAATCCCGTCTGCAGCAACAACGGCAGCGCCGCCAAACCACGAAATCTCGATAGTTCCAGTGCTTATTTCAGGTAACAACACAAAGCGAGACGGTTTCCTAAGGAATTCGGAGTTCGGAATTCGGAATGATCTCCCTTTTACTTCTTACTTCTTACTTCCGCCTTCCGCCTTCCACCCTAGCCGAAATTTCTTGACTTAAGTTGATCCCCCTTATTTCAGACTCACCATGACGACTCACTACACGGGCTTAGAAACCGCCGTTATTGGCATGGCCGGTCGCTTTCCCGGTGCCCCCACCCTGGCTGATTTTTGGCACAACTTACAAAACGGCGTGGAATCGGTCTCCTTCTTTTCGGAGGAGGAACTGCTGGATGCCGGCATTGAGACGGCAACGGTAAAGCAGCCTAACTATGTCAAAGCCCGCGCCATTCTTGAAAATGCCGATGTGTTTGATGCCGGGTTCTTTGGCCTCAGTCCCCGCGATGCCGAAATCCTTGACCCTCAACAACGGGTATTTTTAGAAACCGCCTGGACCGCCCTAGAAACCGCTGGATACGACCCGCAACGGTTTGGGGGAGCCATCGGCATATACGGCGGAGCCACCCTCAGCAGCTATTTATTTAATCTCTACAGCAACCCCCATCTGATGCAGACCGTGGGCCAGTTTCCCCTGGTGCTGGGCAATGGTCGGGAGTTTCTGACGACGCGGACCTCCTATTTGATGAATTTGCAGGGGCCGAGTGTGAATGTGCAAACGGCTTGTTCTACAGCGCTGGTGGCGGTTCACCTGGCGAACCAGGCCCTGCTTAGCGGCGAATGCGATCTGGCCCTGGCGGGCGGTGTTTCGATTCGGATGCCCCTAAAGGGGGGATATGTCTATCAGGAGGGGGGAATTTCCTCCCCGGATGGTCACTGCCGCGCCTTTGATGCCAGTGCCAAGGGCACGGTGGGCGGCAGCGGGGTCGGGATGCTGGTGCTCAAGCGGCTGGAGGATGCCCTGGCGGATCGCGATACGATCCATGGCGTGATTAAGGGGTCCGCCATCAACAACGACGGCTCCGCCAAAATGAGCTACACAGCTCCCCGCATTGAAGGGCAGGCGACGGTAATTCGGACAGCCCAGCAGGTGGCGGAGGTGGAGCCGGAGAGCATTCAATATATCGAGGCCCACGGGACGGGAACGATTTTGGGTGACCCCATCGAAGTGGCGGCCCTAACCCAGGCATTTCAAACGGCGCAGCAGGGCTACTGCGCCCTGGGGTCGGTGAAAACAAATATTGGCCACCTGGATGCAGCGGCAGGGGCAGCGGGGTTGATTAAAACCTTGCTGTCGCTAAAGCAGCGGCAGATTCCCCCCAGTTTGCATTTTGAATCGGCTAACCCCCAGATTGACTTTGACCACAGTCCGTTTTACGTCAACGATCAGCTACGGCCCTGGCCCGAGCAGTCCAATAGCCCCAGGCGAGCAGGGGTGAGTTCCTTTGGCATGGGGGGCACCAACGCCCATGTGATTGTGGAGGAAGCGCCTCCGGTGGCGGCCACTAGTGCCTCCCGTCCTTGGCAGCTGTTGCTGTGGTCGGCTAAAACCGAGACCGCTCTGGACGCAGCGACTCAGCAGTTGGGCCCGGCGTTAGAACAAGTGGATTTGGCCGATGCTGCCCATACTCTCCAGGTGGGGCGGCAGGCCTTTGCGCATCGGCGGATGATGGTGTGTTGCGATCGCACCGATGCCCTCACCGTTCTCAACGGAGCCACCTCCCAGCGGTTAAAGTCCAACACTGCCCCTGACACCGTCCCCCAGGTGGTATTTCTGCTACCAGGCCAGGGAGCCCAGCATGTGGGCATGGGGCAACAGCTTTACGAAACGGAGCCCCGTTTCCGCCAGGTGATTGATCGCGGAGCCGAACTGCTGCAGCCCCACCTGGGTCTAGATATTCGGCAGATCCTCTACCCAGACGATGGCCAGATGGCCGAAGCAACGGAACAGATTTGCCGCACCGACATCGCCCAGCCCGCACTCTTTCTGGTGGAATATGCCCTGGCCCAGCTGTGGCAAGAGTGGGGCGTTACCCCCAAGGCGTTTATCGGCCATAGTCTCGGGGAATATGTCGCCGCCTGTCTAGCAGGGGTGGCGGATTTAGACACCCTGCTACCCCTGGTGGCATTGCGCGGTCGGTTAATGGCCCAGCAGCCAGAGGGAGCCATGCTGAGCGTGGCTCAACCCGCTAGCAAAATTGAGGCCCAGCTGCCGATGGATCTAGTTTTAGCGGCGGATAATGCCCCCGAGCTATGTGTCGTGGCCGGGCCAATTGAGGCCATCGCCCTCTACCAGCAACAGCTAGAGGCCCAGGACATTGCTTGCCGGTTGCTCAAAACCTCCCATGCCTTTCATTCACCGCTAATGGCCGGTGTTTTAGAACCGTTTCGCCAGCATCTGAGCCAAATTGCCCTCAACCCTCCCAAACGACTCTGGGCCTCCAACCTGACGGGCACCTGGATTACCCCCGAGCAAGCCACCGATCCAGACTACTGGGTGCAGCATCTGCTGCAGCCGGTGCAGTTTCGCCCTGGTTTGGAAACCCTCAACAATGATCGGTCGCTGCTGCTGGAGGTGGGACCGGGGCAAACCCTCACCACCCTGGCTCGCCAGCATGGCCTGAAAACCCCATCGATCATTCCATCCCTGGGGCACCCCAGAGATCCTCAGCCGGATCTCGCCTGTTTGCTATCGGCGGTGGGGCAGCTGTGGCTGGCTAATGTGGCCATTAACTGGCAGGGCTTTTATGCCCATGAGCAGCGGCGACGGATCCCCTTGCCCACCTATCCCTTTGAGCGGCAGCGCTACTGGGTTGAAGCTCAGCCCTTAGCTGCGGCCCCCCAGCCCATGCTACAGAAAAAGCCCGATGTGGCTGACTGGTTTTATCTACCGGAGTGGCAGCGTTCTCACCTAAGACCGGCGGTGGCCCACACTACGTCCGAGGCAGCCTGGCTGTTGTTTGTGGATGACACCGCCCGTAGCCAGGCCATTGCCCAGGGGTTATCCGTGGCCCACACCGCCGTCACGGTATACCCTGGCGACAGCTTTAGTCGCTTAGATCGGCACACCTTTACGATCAATCCCCACCGCCCTGAGGACTATCGAGCCCTGCTCAATGGGTTGGGGGACCACCGCCCCACCGAAATTCTGCACGGCTGGAGTCTGGCCGCAGCGACCGACTTTGACGAGATTCAGACCCAGGGCTGCCAGAGCCTGCTGTATTTGACCCAGGCCTTAGCCCAGTGCGGTTGGCACCATGATCTGCGGCTAACGGTGCTGGCCGCCAATATTTTGAACGTCAATGGCACCGAATCCCTGTCCCCAGCCCATGCCACCATCCTTGGCCCCTGCACTGTGATTCCCCAGGAATATCGGCAAATCACCAGCCGCCTGGTGGATTGGCCGGTGGATGGCGATAGCCCCAAGGAGCTAAAAGTACTGCTGGCAGAGCTGGTCGCTGGGGCTGCTGAAGAACCGACGGTGGCCTATCGTCACGGACTGCGGTGGGTACAGCGCTTTGTCCCCATGCCTCTACCGGAGGCAGAGCCAGCGCTGCTGCGCCAACGGGGTGTTTATTTCATTACCGGCGGTCTGGGGAATGTGGGTCTTACCCTGGCCGCATCCCTGGCCCCCTGGCAGGCCAAGGTGGCCCTGCTGAGTCGACGCAGCCTGCCGGATCGCGCTCAGTGGCCCGCTTATTTAGAGAATGTGCCCACCGATCCGATCTGTGACAAAATTCGCCAGATTCAGGCCATGGAGGCTGCGGGTGTGGAGGTGCTCATACTCGCCGCTGATGTGGCTGATGCGGCACAGTTGGAGGGTGCGATCGCAAAAACCGAAGCCCACTTCGGCCCCCTCAACGGCGTCATTCACGCCGCCGGTGCCGTTGGTGAGCAGGCCTTTCGCATGATTGCAGAAACGGGTAGCGCTGAACTAGAGCAACAGTTTCAGGCTAAGGTTACCGGACTGCAAAACCTGGCGGCGGCCCTAGAAGGCAAATCGTTAGACTTCGGATTGCTGTGTTCGTCGCTAGCCTCAGTCTTAGGTGGTTTAGGCTTTGCCAGCTACAGCGCCGCCAATTACTTTATGGATGCCTTTGCCCAGCAGCAGTCCCAAGGCGACTCCTTGCCCTGGATGAGCATTAACTGGGATGGCTGGCGGTTTCAACCGGACGAGCATCCAGAGCTGGGGCAAACCATGGCCGATTTTGCCCTCACCCCGGCGGAGGGCAGCGCCGTGTGGCAGCGGCTGTTTGCCTATGCCACCGTGCCCCAAATGATTGTCTCCACGGGGGACCTCAAGGCGCGCCAACAGCAGTGGCAGCCAGCGCCAGCGACCACCACCGACGAGGCCAATCGTCCCCAGTATGATCGCCCGGATCTAGCTGGTGACTATCAGGCGGCCACCACCCCCTTAGAACAGCAGGTGGTGGAGATTTGGGAGTCATTTTTAGGCATTCGGCCCATCGGCATTGACGATAGCTTCTTTGAACTGGGCGGCCATTCCCTGCTGGCCACCCAGATTATGGTCCATCTGCGTCAGCAATTTCAGGTGGATATTCCCCTGCGCTGCTTGTTTGATAACCCAACGGTGGCTGGTCTGGCCGAAGCGATTGTTCAACACCAAAGTGAGCATCAGCCGGTGGTGGATGCGATCGCACCCCTACCCAGGTTTGAAAGCTCAGACATCCAGCAATTGCTAGACCAGATCGATCAGCTGCCCGAATCCCAGGTGGATAAACTGCTCCACCAATTTTCCCAATTGCAGGCCCTAACCTAGTTTCTACATATCCCCGCCATGATCACCACCCCTGATACCAACCGCTGGCTCCGACGCGGTACCCCTAATCCGAATGCGTCCCTACGCTGTTTTTGTCTGCCCTATGTCGGTGGCAGTGCCCGCATCTTCCAACCGTGGAGCCAGTCCTTGCCCGACAGTGTTGAGGTGTGTGCCCTAGAACTGCCGGGGCACGGCACCCGACTCACCGAACAGCCTTTTGACAATTGGGACGCGGTTTTGGAGGCCATCTCCCAGGTGATTTTGCCCCTTTGCGATCGCCCCTTTGTGTTCTTTGGCCACAGCATGGGGGCCTTGATCAGCTTTGAGCTGGCCCGCTATTGTCGCCGCCACCATCTGCCGATGCCCAGCCATCTTTATGTGTCAGGTCATCGTGCGCCCCAGCTACCCGACCCGGAAGAGCCGGTGCACAATCTGCCTGAACAGGCCTTTCGAGAGAAACTCACCCGACTGCAGGGCACTCCACCAGCGGTGCTCAATAACAAAGAGTTTATGGCGATGCTGTTGCCGGTGCTGCGGGCTGATTTCACCCTGTGTGAAACCTACAGTTATGTTCAAGAGCCGCCCCTGCCCTGTCCCATTACCGCCTTTGGCGGCACCCAAGATCCCACCACCCAACGGGGCCGCCTGCGGGCTTGGAGAGCACAGACCCAGGCTAAATTCACCCGCCATGTGTTACCAGGCAAACACTTTTTTATTCAAACGGAACAAGCCTCTCTCCTCAATCATTTAAAGATCAGCTTGGGCAGATACGCATAAATCAAGAAAGTCCCAGTTAGAGAAGATAATTATCAACGTCTTGCCCTGAACAAGAGAGACTTTAAATAAACAATCCTAGCGGGGCATTCCCAAGGGAGTATCCCGACGTCATCCTTTTGTTTAACCAGGGTTATTAAAACCAGATATTGGTTTTAGACCTACCGTGTACACATATCTCGGAAGATGGTTCAAAATCCTGCCTTACCCCCTTAATCCCCCCTTGGTAAGGGCAGGGTTGTTTCATGTTCACCAGAGAAAATCTGTAAGGCTTATTACTTCGTTCATACTGAATCGACATATGATCGGAGGGAACCAAAACCGGTTGCTTGGGGTCCCTCCGAGTTCCCCAAACCCCCATGGCTAGGGCCGGGAGGCCGCCCTAGGACCCAGCCTACTGAGTTGTCCTCAATTGCATTAAAGTGGGGGTTACGGTGGGGTCGATTAATCAGGTTATCGCATTGTTGTTTGGCCCACCTCCAAGTAGAGCATGCTTTTCCTCAAATGAGCTTTCAATGCCTTCAGATTTTCTGTCCAGACAATGAAACAGCCCTGCCTTGGTAAGGGGGGAAACTCCAGTCCTCCCCCTTACCAAGGGGAAGTTAGAGGGGGTGATGCAACCGCGAACGCTAGTATCCAGGACTTATGTGTACACCGTAGGGTTTTAGACAAAAAGGGTTTTGTCCATTTTTATAATGTTCTAAATCTCTCCTGATGAATCTCTTTACCCAGCTATCCATGACGTCAGAGTCTGGTCTGAAATACGACTGTGGATTCCCATGGTGCGGATTTCCATAGGGCGAAAAGTATTGGTACAAGGCATAGCCTAAAAGAGAACAATATTTCAATAAATCCTGCCAGGCGTTAAGATGTGCATAGATTAGATTTATTAGGAATAAATCCTATAAAGGAGCTATGCACATTCTAGATAATCTGCCGGAAAGTCTTGCTGACTGTCGCTATTGCTCCCAGGTCTCTAAGGCCAATGGCGAAGATCCCATTGGTTCAGCCCCTCAGATAGATTACTGGCTAATTGTGGAAGTTCCTCAGCCCTGGCCCATCACAATGGCTACAGATAATCCAGCTATCAGTCAGATATTTCCGCTGATCAAAAAGCTGATTTTTAGACGGGGAGTAATAGTGAGACCGATTGCGATCGCACCCGATCCCGACTATTCTGCCCCCGGCTTTACCCGCGTTCTGTATTACTCGCGTCCCGCAAAACAGTTTGCCAAGTACCTGAAAGAAGAATACCTGGTCCCCGAAGCTCTCACCATTGAGCTGGTTCTGGGCCTCTTAAATCGCCTATTGGGCAAAAAAAATCCGGTCAAGTCTTTTGCCACCTACCAACAAGAGACTCAACATATACGAGAGATGCTAGTGTGCACCCACACCCAGGTTGATCTGGCCTGTGGCCGATTTGGCACTCCCATATATCGCCAGTTACGCAAACAATTTGGTCAGTCCCATGTTCGGGTATGGCAAAGCACTCACTTTGGTGGTCATCAGTTTGCCCCCACATTAATTGACCTACCCACAGGACAGTTTTGGGGGCACTTAGAGTCGGGTCTCCTAACACATCTGATGCAGCGCAGCGGCGATCAACGCCAGCTTGCATTATGCTATCGGGGCTGGGCAGGCGTTAACAAGTTTGAGCAGATGGCTGAGCGAGCGGTCTGGCAACAAGAAGGATGGGACTGGTTTAACTGCCCGAGAACTGTTAAAACCACCAGTAAGGGACTGACGGGAATTAAAAAACTTGCTTATCCGATCTTGAAAATCATTCCTATTAAATTGTTGCAGCTCTGGTTAGACCGCTGGACCAAAGGTGCAACCTGGGTCAATATGAGCGTTAGCTATGAGACATCCTCTGGCACTGGCATATATAAGGTTACCGTTAAAGAGAAAGATGAAATTATCAGTGCTGGTAGTTCTGCAACCGAGGCCAATCAAACCATAAAGCTGAAACCCGTCAAACAATACCAGATAGTACACTCCGTTAAAATCGTCTGAGCTTATGAATGCAACGATGGTGTAACCGTGATGCCCATGCCCAACGTTTGACCGTGTAATGAATTCAATACCTTTAGTCTGATGGCCCATTTTCTGTAATTTCGGGGTCATCGGCTATTTACTGCCTACTAGTACTGTGTGGTGTGTGTGGTGTGTGTGGCGTGTGTGGCGTAAGTTTGACCACTATCAAATGTGGATGGGGTGATCAGCCAGGAGATGATATTTACTAACGGCTGTAAGCCTATTGGGTGGGTGTTTATTGGTAACAAGGTATGAAGGGTAAATTTATTTTCTATGCCCCGATCTAACCTAAGTACCTCAGAACTTGTTACATTAAACAGCTGGCATCAATGAACACAGTCTATGGAAAAAACTAATACTAAAACGTTTGCTATTTTGGCCCCTGTGCCAGAACATCATTTGGTCTCGGGGCTTGATGCGATTACTCGCCAGCTGGACGATGATGCGATTGAGACACAACCCATGGTAGCCTTAGGCAGCAATGCCTTTGAAGTTTTTGGGCAAGCAGATGCATTGCGTAAAGATCGCATGGCCGATGTTTATATTTATGCATCCCATGCAGATAATCCCACTTTAAATCCCCAGGCGACCTGGAGGGCAACTTACATTAAACAGGTTCATTCTCGTCGAGGTCGCTATCCTGGCAAAGCGATACATCGCCCAGAAACAACCGCCACTGACAAACCCACCTGGGCCGTTTTTTGGTTACTCAAAGATTTAGAAAAACTTCAACCCCCTTTGCCCATCGGTAAGATGAAGGCATTAGGCAAAAAATCTAATTATCCTCCCCGTTTTCTACCGGAAGGGCCAGTGTTGATAGAACATCCCATGCTTAGACGTCTCTTAGCCTAAGCCTCTGACAATAGCAAAGTCTGATAGTCATGGCGGTTTTGCGGGCCGATGATATTATTTTGGTAATTCTCGGCTACGCACGGTAATTCTCGGCTAAACACGGTTTTTCTCAGCTAAATACGGTCTCAGGACTGGGTGGTGGATCTGTTTGGGAGGTGCGATCGCAAATTCTAAGCGGCCATAGCCGGAGACAGTAAGACATTTTTACCAATGTCAATCATGCATTTGACCATAAGAATTTTATTTAACCAGATATAACCCTGATCTACCAGCTAGTAGATGAAGAACTACTAGCCTATGCACTGGTATTGGTATATCCAAACAACTCTGAAATGGAGGCAGCTATTGCTTAACTTTTCAATCGTCAGGAAAGCCAGGACCATCTACGAGCAATGGGTATTATCCCTGTTGCTAATTTAAATTCCTAACTATCGAAAGTAGGTAGGGTCACAAATCTACCGATATAACGTTATTAGCTCAACTGGTAGTCCTATGACCGTGGACAATTGCCTCAAATGTGAATCCGTTCGTGAGGAACATGTTCTCCAACATTTAACCTTCCGAGGCTATGCTCTAATTGAGCAGCTCAGCACGTTCCAAGATGTCGTCACCTACGTCGCCAGAGATAACCGCGAACCTGAAGGGTGTTATTGTCTTGTACGCGTGTTACCGATAAATAACAATGACGAACCGATTTTAGAATTGTTTCAGCCAACACCCAGCATCTCAGCGGCAGCTCAACTGCTAGGTGGGTTTCAAGTAGACAGTTACAGCTATCTCATTCGTCAATATATTCCTGGACAACCGCTGACTTGGGAAATTCCAAATCAGATAGGCTGGAATGGCAATCAGGTCATTAACCTGCTGCGGTCAATTTTGAAAACGCTGGTCCAATGTCATCAAGAAGGTGCCGTTCATGGCAATCTTCACCCCAATAATGTGATCCGTCGACCTGATGGACAGCTGATATTGACGGATTTTACCGGTACCCAAGGACGCTATCACCAAACCCTGAGACGGCATAAGGTGGGCCTCAGAAGTAACATTTTAGGACTATTAGAACATCCTGCCTACGCCGCTCCCGAACAATGGCAAGGCTGTCATCAACCCAGCAGCGATATCTATGCGCTGGGAATGTTAGGGTTGCAGTTTCTTCTTGGTCGCCAGTCTTGGACTTCTGAAACGCAGCTCCATCAACTGCTTAGTAGTCTACCTTATCAGCCGTTGGTAACTATCCTTAAGCGCATGGTTAATAGCATCCCAGACCAGCGCTATATGAATGCTCAGATCGCACTGTTTGCTCTAGATAATGTTCAATTAGACGACCAGCAACAACGACCAGCACCCATAGAACAACAACGAAGAGAGCAAGAAAACAAACTTCCACAAGCCCCCTTGACCTTAGGAGATTCCTGGCAGCGACAGCCAAACCATTATCAACTCAGTCAAATGGAGCGTAGATTACTAGACTATGATGGGATGCTAGATCAGCGATCACTCCCAGCCTCTCTGCCAAGTAAAGAACCCTCAGCCAATGCTTTACTCCAGTCTAAATCAAGTCCCGACACGTTGCCAGTTGTCAAATCGCAGGTAGCCTTACTTTCTATCGAGTCAGAGTTAAACGTACTATCCCGTGACTCAACGTTTGTTCATCCAGAACTGGTGAACACAGAGACCTTAGTCCTAGCCTCTATGGCACTAGAGACAGTCTCCATAGAAGATTTATCCCAACCGACTATCGTTGAGGCAACCATAGCCCATGCCAACCCTACTGTTATTGAAGGCTCAAAAGAAACACTGCTGATGGCTCCTGAGCTGCCTAAAGAGTCACCTGGTTCAAAAATATCTCACTTTAAGTGGACACCAGCTGTCTTGGCAATGACCACATCATTGGGTGGCGTTATTCTCTACCAAAATTGGAACTATCTCAATCAAGACGTCACCGCAGCACCAGATACTTCATCCAAGGTTATTACTGATGATATAGAGGTTGCTCAAACTAACCGTGACTCAGTCCCCATTCCTGTGCCAGAGACTCCCGGCGAATTTGATGTTCGTCCCAGCTTTAGCCAGTCTCAAGCTGAATACAGCGAGAAGCAAGAAATCATGGCCCAAACCCTGTTGCGCGCAGCCTATAAGCAAGCTGCTATTGAAAACTTTGAGCAAGCCTTGAACTATTTACATCAGGTGCCCACCCACACCAAAGCCCATCACACTGCTTTAAAAAAGATTGAAGAATATTCGCAAAAAGCAGTAATTAAAGGCCTCTAGTATCCGATGGCAGAAACTTGGCAGCCATTGCCCCCTATCTCCCCGTCGCTAGTTTAATGTTCGCTATGGTTTATCGTCCTTCTCTTCGCCTAGCCAAAGCGACCACTCACATAGTCTCGGGTCAATGTCTCATGGGGTTGTTGAAAAATTGTTTCGGTAGTATTATATTCCACCAGATAACCATAGCGAAGACCTTTCGGATCAGTCTTCGTATTAAAAAATGCCGCCATGTCAGACACACGAGATGCCTGCTGCATGTTATGGGTGACAATCACAATGGTGTAATGTTCCCGCAACTCTTGCATTAGATCTTCAATCAGGTGAGTTGCCAGCGGATCTAGAGCAGAACAAGGCTCATCCATCAATAACACCTTAGGCTCAACCGCAATGGAGCGGGCTATACAAAGCCGCTGCTGTTGTCCTCCTGAAAGATCATAACCGCTACAATACAGCCTATCTTTTACCTCATCCCAAAGCCCCACCCGCATCAGAGAGCGCTCGACTAGCTCATTTAGATCACCGGTATAACCATTGATGCGTGCACCAAAGGCAATATTCTCATAGATAGAATGATCAAATGGATTGGGCTTTTGAAACACCATGCCAACATTTCGACGCAGGATATCGACCTCCATCGTCGAATTATAAATATTTTGCCCATAAAAGAAGATATCTCCCTGGGTACGTGCTCCTGGAATCAAATCATTGAGGCGATTCAAACAACGAATTAAGGTACTCTTCCCACACCCGGATGGACCAATCAAAGCCGTAATCTGATGTTCTGGAATATCGAAAGAAACGTCGTAAACACCCAAGGCAGAGCCATAACGTACGGTAGTATTACGTATACTAAGTACTGTCCTGGGTGGCGCTACCGTTTCTATTTGAGATAGCATTTGTAAGTACCTCGTAGAGTTCTTTTCCTTACCCCCGCAATATAGGTAAAAAATTTGAGGAACTTGGGAGGATTGGTAATCGATAAGTTTTCGCCAGGGACGTGACATTTGGTAACACTGCGTTTATTAACTTTGACGTCTACAGACCAGGACGGTTTACCTACAATATCAATGTGCTGAACTGCCAAGCTGTTAATTGCGGGGTTTAAGCTGTTCTGCTGAGCATATGCGTGCAGGCTGTCTGCACAATGGACGGGATCAGGATGGTGATGGGAAGTGCTAAGATCCATAGCCGATACCCACCTATGACCGCATGCATCGCATTGCCGCAACACCGGGAGGATGGAGCCCAGATACAGACGGAGTCATCATTCTGGAACAAACCCCAGCCCCCATCGTAATCCTCACCGCTGCCGATACAGAAATCCAAACCCTGGCTGCTAGCCTGCCGAGACTTCCTAAAGACTTTCCTGAATTTCGAGTCGCTAGCCTGCTGCAGCTACAACAAGAACTGAGCATTGATACTTATGTAGATGATGTATTGAGTAAAGCCCAGGTCATTGTAGTGCGGCTGTTGGGGGGACGCAGCTACTGGAGCTATGGTCTAGAACGCCTGCGGGAAGTTGCAGAGTTCCAGGGCATTAGCCTGGTGGTATTGCCCGGTGACAATCGCCCCGATCCGGCCCTGAGCAGTTTGGGTACGGTGCCCCTAATCGTAGCGGATACACTCTGGCACTACTTTGTGGAAGGGGGAGCGGAAAATCTGACTTACGGGCTACAGTATTTGGCTCGAACCTGTTTGGAATATCCCTATGAGCCACCTGCACCGAAGTCCGTGCCGCAGTGGGGGGAATATGCATGGAAGAGTAGGAGAATGGGAGAGTGGGAGAGGGAAGAAACAGACAAAAATGTCGTTATTTCTCCCAGAATTGGGGTGCTCGGGGGGACTTCAACCGATATAGTTTCTTCGAGAAAATATCTTAAGCCCCAGCCGACGGTGGCGATTTTTTTCTATCGGGCTCATTATCTGTCTGGCAATACCCGCGTCATTGATACTCTTTGCGAAGCCTTGCAATGCCGTGGGTTAAATCCGCTGCCGCTTTTTCTGCCCTCTCTCCGCAATCCAGATATTCAGGCTCAGCTGCTAACTGAACTCACTGAGAATCGTAGTATTGATTTGATTTTGAATACCACTGGATTCTCTCTTGCTAAGTTAAATGCTGAGTCTCCCCAGGTGGACTTTTGGCAAAAGTTAGATGTGCCGGTGCTTCAGGTGATGCTCAGCGGTGGCAGTGAAGACCAGTGGCAACAACAGTGGCGAGGATTGTCACCCCGAGATATTGCGATGAATGTGGCGCTACCGGAGGTGGATGGCCGCATCATTAGTCGGGCGGTGTCGTTTAAGGCGGTGCAGACGGATCATCCTCAGCTGGAGACGACGATGATGGCCTATGAGCCGAAGGCTGATCGTATTGAGTTTGTTGCTGACCTGGCAGCTAATTGGGTAACGCTGCGGCGCACGGCACCCCAGCAGCGCAAGGTGGCACTAATTCTGGCCAACTACCCCAACAAAGATGGTCGTTTGGCCAATGGGGTGGGGCTGGATACTCCCGCTAGCTGTTTGGAGATTTTGCGATCGCTAACGTCAGCAGGCTATACCGTTACCCCCGGCACTATTCCCCCAGAAGAAATTTTATCGGCCACCGGTGCAGATTTGATCGACTGGCTTACCCAGGGCATTACCAATGATCCTGAAGGGCAAGGCATGCGCCCTGTGCATCAAACTCTCTCAGCAAAAGATTATCAAGAGTATTTTCAAATGCTGCCTGCGGCTGTGCAACAGGGTGTCATTGACCGCTGGGGAGCGGTGGCCCCTGACGTGGATATTCCCATTGCCGGCATTCAACTGGGTAACATTTTTATCGGCATTCAACCCTCTCGGGGCTATGACGATGATCCGTCGCTGAACTACCATGCGCCAGATTTAGAACCCACCCATCGGTATCTTGCATTTTATGCTTGGCTGCGTTGCCAGTGGGGAGCCCAAGCTGTTGTCCATGTGGGTAAACATGGCAATTTGGAATGGCTGCCGGGCAAGAGTTTGGCCCTGTCTGAAACCTGTTATCCAGAAGTGGCCCTGGGGCCAATGCCCCATTTATATCCCTTTATTGTCAACGATCCGGGGGAAGGCACCCAGGCAAAACGTCGGGCGCAGGCGGTGATTTTGGATCACCTGACGCCACCTTTGACTCGGGCTGAACTCTATGGCTCGCTGCATCGATTGGAGGCGCTGATTGACGAGTATTACGATGCGGAGTCGTTAGATCCAAAAAGACTTCCAGTGATTCGCGATCACATCTGTTCCCTGGTCACCCAAGCAAATCTACAACAGGATCTCAGTTTTTTGCCAGGTCTGGCTCCCATCTTGCCACAGCTGCAACTCTCCCAAGAAAAGCAACCTGGATCGCGGCGCAATGATCAATCGTTAGATTCAAATGCCTTTAGCGAATTTATTACCCAAACAGACGGGTACCTGTGTGATCTCAAGGAAGCTCAAATCCGTGATGGGTTGCATATTTTAGGTCTGTGCCCCGATGGCAGGCAGCTGCGGGATTTGATGGTGGCCATTGCCCGGCAGCCCGGTCCCGGTCGTCAGGGGTTAACCCGTGCGATCTCAGACGACTGGGGCTGGGATCTGCATTTTGACCCCCTCACCGCAGATTTAGGCACTGTTATCAAAGATCTGGAGATACCAGATACTTTGTTGCAGCCTGAGCGGTTGGCAACTCTCTACACCGTTGGTGATGCCGTTGAAGTACTAGAACACCAGGCGGCTTGCTTAGTGGAACAATTGCTGGCTAAGGAAGAGAATTTCGTCTGCGGTCCTAAAACAACTGCAGAACTTACCTGGATCCGCCAGTGGCTCTGGCCCAAACTCACCCAAACCTCCGAGGAAATCACCCACCTGCTCCACAGCTTAAATGGAGGCTATGTGCCCAGCGGTTCCTCTGGTGCACCGACGCGGGGACGGGCGGATGTGCTGCCCACCGGGCGGAATTTTTACAGCGTTGATATTCGGGGACTGCCGACGGAAAGTGCCTGGGATGTGGGTCGTCGAGCCGCAGAGAACCTGGTGGAGCGCTACACCCAAGAGCAGGGAGACTATCCCAAAACCCTGGGTCTGTCCATGTGGGGCACGGCCACCATGCGCACGGGCGGAGATGACATGGCTGAGGCCCTGGCTCTCCTGGGAGTGCGCCCCGTTTGGGATGGGGTGGGTCGTCGGGTGGTGGATTTTGAAATTCTGCCCCTATCGGTGCTGCAACGCCCCCGCGTAGATGTTACCCTGCGCATTTCGGGATTCTTCCGCGATGCCTTTCCTAACCTGATTGATTTGTTTAACTCAGCGGTGGCAGCGGTGGCAGCGCTGGATGAACCGTCTGGCATGAATCCCCTGGCTACCCAGGTAAAGCAAGAAGCCGACCATTGGCAGTCCCTGGGGTTTAGTGCTGAGGATGCCGATATTCGTGCCCAGTACCGGGTGTTTGGGTCTAAGCCAGGGGCCTATGGTGCCGGACTTCAGGGACTGATTGAGGCACAAAACTGGAGTAGCGATCGCGACCTGGCCCAGGCTTATATTAACTGGAGTTGCTATGCCTATGGGCGACCCAGCACAGGAGAGCCCTCCCCACAGGAACCGTTGGGCAAATTGCGCTCCACCTCCGTTCCCGATGTCTTTCAACAACGGCTAGGGCAGCTGCAAATTGTGTTGCACAATCAAGATAATCGAGAACATGATCTGTTGGACTCTGACGATTACTACCAGTTTCAGGGGGGCCTAGTCGCTGCCGTGCGCGCCACCCAGGGCAAAAATCCCACAGCCTATTTTGGTGATCACTCCCGCCCCCAACAGCCGCGCATTCGCTCTTTGCCCGAGGAGATCAGCCGAGTTTACCGTTCCCGCGTTGTCAATCCTAAATGGATTGCCGGGGTGATGCGCCATGGCTATAAAGGCGCTTTTGAGATGGCTGCCACGGTGGATTATCTCTTTGCCTATGATGCAACAACCCACGCGGTGGCTGATTTTATGTATGCTGGCGTTGCCGAGACGTACATTCTAGACGACAACGTTCAACGCTTTATCCAGACCCATAATCCCTGGGCGTTACGGGATATGTCAGAACGGTTGTTAGAAGCCCACCAGCGAGGATTATGGCAACAGGTTTCACCCGAAATGCTAGAACAGCTGAGGGCCATTGTATTAGATGCCGAAGCTCACATTGAGGAAACACTATGACCAACCCACAGAACACCCCACAAAATACGTCAGAAGAGCAAGCCCGTCTACAGAAGATAAAAGCCGCTAAAGATCAGTCCCGTGCCAACCGCGCAGGGAATGAAAAAGGACTTTATCTTTTGTTTACAGGATTAGGTAAAGGTAAAACCAGTAGTGCCATGAACCTGGTTTATCGCCATTTAGCCCATGATATGAGGGTGGCTGTGGTGCAGTTTATTAAAAACGACAGTGCGTTTCCCGATGGCGATCGCATCATGTTGGAAAAGCTCAAGGAACAGGGTTTTCCCATCAGTATCGATACCCTGGGTGGGGGGTTCACCTGGGAAACCCAGGACCCGGATCAAGACCAGCGGATGGCGGAGCAGGCCTGGCAAACGGCAACCAAGCTCATTGCGGATCCCGATATTTCCCTGGTTGTTCTGGATGAATTACACATTGCGCTCAAAAAAGCTCGGCTAGATCTGACACCTGTAATGGCAGGCATTCAGGCTCGTCCTAACCATTGTCATGTGGCCAGTACTGGACGCTATGCGCCCCAGGAATTAATTGATGTTGCTGATTTGGTGACAGAAATGAATCGCATCAAGCACCCCATCAGTGCAGGTATTCCAGCCCAGATAGGGATTGAGTATTAGATGGCTTTCCATAGTGGATGGACACTATAATCACCTTGCTACTTGTTTAATGATTAAAAGATGCAAAAGCTTACCATAACCCGACCCGACGACTGGCATCTGCATGTGCGGGACGGTGTGATGCTGAAAGCGGTTTTGCCCCATACGGTGCGTCAGTTTTCCCGCGCCATCATTATGCCGAATTTGAAGCCCCCCGTGCGCTCGGTAGCGGATGCGGCAGCCTATCGAGATCGCATTATTGCAGCCATTCCAGCTGGCAAACAATTTGAGCCGCTGATGACCCTCTACCTGACTGACAATACAGACCCCAAAGAGATCATTACGGCCAAAGCCTCCCAGTTTGTTAAAGCGGTTAAATACTATCCAGCCGGTGCAACAACTAATTCAGACTTTGGTGTGACGGATATTCGTAAGTGCGATCGCGTCTTTGCTGCCATGCAGCAGGTGGACATGCCCCTATTGTTACACGGGGAAGTGACCGATAAAGGGGTCGATGTTTTTGATCGTGAGAAGATATTTATCGAGCAACATTTGCTCCCACTTAAGCAGCGATTTCCCAACCTGCGTATCGTGCTTGAGCACATTACCACCTCAGATGCTGTGCAGTTTGTTCTGGCCCATAACCATGTGGCTGCAACCATCACACCGCAGCATTTATTGTTTAACCGTAATGCGCTCTTCCAAGGAGGAATTCGCCCCCATTTCTATTGCCTGCCAATTTTGAAACATGAGCAGCATCGTCGGGCAATTTTGCAAGCGGCCACTTCGGGTAATCCTAAGTTTTTTCTGGGCACCGATAGTGCCCCCCATGATCGCAACAATAAGGAAACATCCTGTGGCTGTGCCGGTTGCTATTCGGCCTTGCATGCTATGGAGTTGTATGCAGAAGCGTTTGAGAGTGTTGACGCCCTCGATAAACTAGAAGCGTTCGCCAGCTTCCATGGACCAGACTTTTACAAACTACCCCGCAATACGCAGCAAATTACCTTGGTCAAAACAACGTGGCGCATCCCCGATGAAGTGCCTCTGACTGAGTCTGAACTTGTGCCGTTACGGGCAGGGGAAGAGATGACGTGGCAAATGGCATAGGATCTGCAACAGGGTATGGGTATAGTTCTAACAGAAAGCCAAGAAACAACGTTCTATGCCAATCCTAAATAGTTAATCCTGTGCAATTTTGATATCCAAAGCGAAGGCGAAGGTGGTAGATTTAATCTGCTTAGCATCGGTTCTAGTGGGGAACAGCCGCTAGAGGAAAGGGGGAAAGCGCAGTGAAAATCTGCCACTGTCCCGCAGCTGTGAAGGAAGTTTTATACCTCCCAGTCAGAATGCCCGCCGATGGTCAACCTGCCGTTTTATTGATCTGCGAGGTACAGATGGGTTTATATGCTTTAGTCGCCTTGAAGGGTTTCAAGGTTAAGAATCTTTGTCGTTCAGGTGAGATTGCGCTTGTTGCGATCGCAGCATTTCTCCTCAATGGGTTGCCTGCCCTAGCTCATCATCCGTTGGGCGGAAAGACACCCAGTAATTTCATTGAAGGATTGTTATCCGGTCTTGGTCATCCGGTCATTGGACTAGATCATCTAGTGTTTGTCATCGCCTCAGGGTTGTTAGCAGCGGCCATTGGTCGCAACTTAATTATTCCTGTTGCCTTTGTTTTAGCCTCTCTTTTGGGTACAGGAATTCATTTGATGAGCATTGATTTGCCGCTTCCTGAGCTGGTAATTTCTGCCTCAGTGCTTGTCTTTGGTGTACTACTAGCCCTAAAAGAGCGGCCAAATAGCACAATTATCACTGGCTTAGCCGCCATTTCTGGGTTGTTCCATGGGTTTGCTTATGGAGAATCCATCTTTGGTGCTGAAATGGGTCCTCTGATGGCTTATTTGCTAGGATTTGCATCGATTCAGCTTGCGATCGCAACAGCTGCTTATGGGATGGGTAGTCGCCTATTCCAACAGTCACCCGAAAGTTCAGCGCTGCGATTTGCTGGTTTTATTATTTGCGGTGTGGGCGGTACGTTTCTGTCCACACTGATGATGGATTATGTTTTGCTCGCTTAACCTACGCTGATCTACTGTGAACCCTCTTAAAGGGTACTGTGTATGTATCTAGAAGATAATGTCCCAAAAGGTAGACATGACCTTGAATTTGCCCACTCTGCAACTTATGCGTACATGGTAGCTCCAAAAGGAAAGGTAAAAGATCGACTAGACATCTCAAACTATCCTGTTTGTTATTTTTAGCTTTCTTTCATACTTGACTTCAATTTGCTTGGAGAGAATTTAGGAAAGAGCTTTTTTAGAAATAAATAGTTCCTCTGTAGGAACCCACTGCTGTACGTCCAATGCAGGATCAGAATCAGTTGTCTGCATCCTGACGGGTGCACCAATGTGCACCTCTACCAAACCAAATTTGCACAAAATCTTGAATCTTTAGTCGTTAGGAAAAACCAATGCATAAAATTCCTGTTACCGTAGTCACCGGCTTTCTAGGGTCCGGTAAAACCACACTGGTGCGTCATCTATTGCAAAACAACCAGGGACGACGCATCGCTGTATTAGTCAATGAGTTTGGAGAGGTTGGCATTGATGGAGAAATTCTAAAATCCTGCCAGGTCTGTGATGAAGATGAGACGCCTGATGCTAACATTCTAGAGCTTGCTAATGGGTGTCTCTGCTGCACTGTGCAAGAAGAGTTTTTGCCTACTATGCAAACTCTTCTAAAGCGGCGAGAAGACATTGACTGTATTGTCATTGAAACCTCAGGTTTAGCGCTGCCAAAGCCTTTAGTGCAAGCGTTTCGTTGGCCTGAAATTCGGACTGGAGCAACCGTGGATGGTGTTGTAACGGTGGTGGATGGCAATGCCCTTGCCAATGGTCAAATTGTTGGCGATCTAGAGGCCCTAGAAGCCCAACGACAGGCAGATGACTCATTAGACCATGAAACGCCCATTGAAGAACTGTTTGAGGATCAGCTAGCCTGTGCTGATATGGTGTTAATAACTAAGACCGATGTGATGTCGGAAGATAACCGTCTTAAGGTACAACGATGGCTCCAACAGACGGTACCCACGGGCGTTAAGGTTGTTCCTTGTCAGCAGGGTGAAATTAGCCCAGATATTTTGCTGGGCTTTAATGCCGCTGTTGAAGATGACTTGGATAGTCGTCACAGCCATCATGATCATGAAGAAGAGCATGAGCATGACGATCATCTGGAGTCCGTTTATGTTGAGCTAGATAAGGCGTTTGAGCCTGCTGTTTTGGTAAAACGTTTGCAATCGTTGGTGCAGCAACAAGAGATTTATCGCATTAAAGGCTTTGTCTCTGTCCCAAACAAAGCGATGCGACTAGTTTTGCAAGGTGTAGGCCAGCGTTTTGATCACTTTTATGATCGCCCCTGGCAAGCGGATGAATCTCGTCAGACTCGGCTAGTGGTCATTGGCTCTGAGCTGGATAAAGAGACCGTTACTCAAGCTATGGCAGGAACTGCATAGGCCTGATGGTGAGCCATGGCCCATCGACTTAGTTCAAAAGTCCATGGACCATGGCTCAAACCCGCATTGGTTTCAAAAGCACAAAAAAGGCAGAATACGCCTTGGCGTAAATGGGGTGGTTAAGCGCGCATAAATATTTAGGGCGTTCCCGAATGAGGGGAGCGATAATGGGCTCAACATTGAGGGAGTCCCAAGCATGCGAGAGCGATTCAAGCAGTGGCCACCAAAGATAAGCATCAACAAGGGGTGGGTGATGGGAGCGATCTCCACTCCAGTCTTTCTCTGGTTAGTGTGGTGGCTTTGGTTACTCCCCGTTCGTCAACCTCAGCCAGATGACGGTCGCCTATCCTACAACGAAAGAGTCACCCTTGCTCACCCACATCGTCAAACCCTCATCAGGGGGATTGGGACGCTCGCAATGGTTGCCGGTGGGGTTTTCCTGTTTCTTCGTTTCCGCATTGCTAACAGAAATGCAGAGGCAATCGACCTGAGCGGGACCGACCTGAGCGGGGCCGACCTCATCAGCGCCGACCTTATAAGTGCCAACCTCAGCGGGGCCAACCTCAGATATGCCGACCTCAGATATGCCGACCTCAGCGGGGCCAACCTCAACGGCGCTAACCTCAGCGGGGCCGACCTCAGCGGCGCTAACCTGAGTGGGGCTGACCTTATCAGTGCTGACCTCAGTGGGGCTAACCTCAGCGGTGCCAACCTTAGGTATGCCAATCTCAGCGGGGCTGACCTGAGATATGCCGACCTCAGCGGGGCCGATCTCAGATATGCCAACCTCAGCGGGGCCAACCTCAACTGTACCCTACTCAGCGATGCCAACCTCAGCGATGCTAACCTCAGCGGTGCCTTGCTATTTTTTATAAATTTACGAGAAGTTCTAAATCTTGAACCGCTTCAACTCGAGGTGAAACCTTCACCTTTTTTATGTAATGTTGCCTTGCCTGCTTATTCCAAGCAACCAGATGTGAATCCCAATCGTGCCTGCGATCGCATGCCCCAACTCTTGAGCACTCGCTATGATATTCCCCTCGAAGAGGCCCAAGGGATCGTCGATGAAGCTCGACAACACCAATGGGACTAACCCAAAGATATCTCCTTACATTAAAAACGATAGTTAGTGCTATTTACCCATAGTCCTACTAACACCGCATTGCCATGGCTATCGATTTTAATGTCCACCACAAAAGCTTCTTGATCTCGCCATTGAGTATCATTAATATGTGCATTGATATCTACTCTTTGATCCTCTGGCATGTAGTAACGCTCCAGACCGTAGGTGATTCGATTGTTAGCGTATTGACCTTTTAGAACAATCTGATTAGTGTCTAGATCGTCAGGTCGTGTTTCACTGACGCGAATGGGTTGCCAGGGAGTTGGAGGCGAAGTCTCTGTTTTGGGAGCTTCCAAGACAACAAAAAAGGCCTGAGGCTGATAGTCATAGTCCTCAAAAAACTTCTCGCCACCCGGAAGTGTGTGCAACGTCTCACGTTGGGAAATGTCATAACGCAGGGTTTGGTAATACCCTCTCAAAAAATCGTAGGGATCGACAGGGGCAGTTTGTAGCGTAACAGATGTGCCTGTGGCAGAGGTATAGACATCCTGAGCAGGCACTGCGACAATTATCGCGGTCTGAATCAGTAGGGGAGCCCACAATCGCCAACCGGGTAGTCTACGTCTTGGCAACGATTGGATGGGCACTGGCTTACCATCAGGCTTAACCAGAGTTTTAATGTCGGGATGTTGAGATGACGAAGATGGCATAGGACAGTACCTAAAAAACTGATAGACGTGTCGTTTGCAAAAATCAGGTTTAAGCTTGACTGAGGCGTGCTGATGAATGCTTAAGTCGATGCTCAAACCATAACCCTGCAACAATTATGCCGATGCCGCAGAGTACTAATACAACGGCCTTCAACATTAAGTCAGTGTTGTACTCAAATAAGCGACTGAGTAGTCCTAACACTAACAACACCATTCCACCCCAAAAGGTGCGTCGTACGCCTAAGGCTAAACTATCCCGCAACAGGGCCAGCGCCAGTAAGAACAACATAATGTTAACGACAATAGTTGCAACGATGTTGATATCCCCCAGGGAGATGTGGGTAATTATGATTCCGGTAGATAGGATGAGTATCAGGGCGATTGTAACGGTATTGATCGACTGTTCTTGCCAGAGATTCCCATGTCTCAGCTGGTGTCGCAGTCGCAGCCATCCTAGCCCCGCAAAAACGCTAAATACTACAATGTTCACAAACCACCAGGACAGCTCGGTCAACGTATCATCTTGAAATAGGTGTGGGCTGGCCCAGGTAGCCTTAAATGAGAAGATATAGAGTGTGAGACTCAGCACCGTAATAGCCAGGCTACGTGACACCGTTTGAAACGGATCTGGTCGGGTATTGATGGAGCAGGGAGTAAATCTCCACACGTCTCGGTCATAGCTCCATAGGCAGGCGACTGGCAGCAGCAGTGAAATGGCCAACAGTCCATTTGTGACATCATAGGAAAATAGAGCTAGGGGAAATGCGCTCGCAAAACCCAATCCAGCCAGAACAAATACCACCCGTGACCGACACCCATAGGCCAATGGCACAAACAATCCACAGACTATCAGCGGCATCATTCTCATGGGGAACTCTAGCCAGCTAGAGTTTGTTAGCCAGAAAGTCGAAACAGCCCATGAACCATAGCTAATCGCCATAAGTCCCCAAGCCATTACACCTAAGGATGTGAGCCTGAGGCTGTAGGCCATCAAGGTCACCCCTATTCCCCAGAAAAAGTAAAGCTCATAGGCCTGTCCACTTTGGTGAAACATTTGCGACATCAGGGCCATATTTGCACCCAGCGATAGTGCCCCTGTTAATAAAAGACCGTGGCCCAACTGCTGTAACCCTTTTTGGCGAAAGGGGCGTCGCCATAAATAAAACCCTGCTGCATTGATCCCAACAAACAGCACCATCAACAAGCACACTCGAAATGCTCGGGACCAAACTTGCCAGTTGGCAGCCACAAAGGTGATTAGCCCCAACCCCAACAAGATGCCACCAAGGCCTAACAAAATAGCTACAAACTGATTTTGGGCGTCTGGTTCAATCTCACCAAATTTATAACGCTCCGACAGTTGCTCGTAGATATCTACGGTGATGACACCTTCTTGCCACCACTGTTCTGCTTCCCTGCGAAGTTGTCGACGAAACTTGGACATAGCCACTACCTGCATAAACCCTCATCTGTCTATGGAGCCAGTTTGGCAATAGTTTCAATGAATTTTCCATGAGTGTGGTGTAGCTGACTGAAGCAAATCCAATGGGCCAGATGTCAGGCGAAGTTCATCGAAGTAAAGCGAAGTTAAACTGCGTGATATCTCTTTGAGCCGTCGAATGGTTTGAATATCCCCCTTAAGCAATCAGGGTATTGGAACATTCAGGTTAACCTAAATGTTCCAATACCCTTACCGATTGCTATACCCAGACTATGACTACTATTCTTGAGGACGTTGCCGAGCATTTGAGTCAAGCCGAGCAGATTCTGTTTATTACGGGGGCAGGCCTCTCTGCTGATTCGGGTTTGCCCACCTACCGGGGTGTGGGTGGGCTATACGAAGGACAAACGACAGCAGAAGGCTTTTCGATCGAAGAAGCCCTGAGTGGCTCCATGTTTCAGGTGCAGCCCGACATTACCTGGAAATACCTCTGGCAACTTGGTGCGGCATTACACAATACTTGCCACAATCGTGGGCATGAGGTGATTGCAGAAATTGAGCGCCATAAGCCTAACACTTGGGTCTTAACCCAGAATATTGATGGGTTTCACCGCTCGGCAGGCAGTCAAAACCTGGTGGAAATTCACGGTCGTGCTTCAGAGCTTTATTGCATCAAGTGTGATTATGTCACCACAGCCCAGGACTTCCTGGCGGACTATGGCCAAGAGGTGCCTCTGCCCCCCATCTGTCCAGCCTGCCAGGGGATTATTCGTCCTGCCGTTGTCCTGTTCGGTGAAACTTTGCCCGAACGGGGCATCCAAGCGCTTTACCAGTTTCAGGACATGGCCTGGGATCTTGTCTTTGCGGTAGGAACGTCGGGGCTTTTTCCGTATATTGCTGAACCTCTGGTTAGAGCACAGTTGAAGGGTATTCCCACGGTAGAAATTAATCCGGGTGAAACGATGTTGTCGTCTGTGGTGGAATATCGGATTGCCCTAGGAGCAGCGGTGGCGTTAGAGCAGATTTGGCATTTGGCTCAGCATTAGAGACAAAGCCATAATGTTCTAGGGTTGCGACGATCACGGGTGTCCTTTTAATCGAGAGCTCTTGCCGCATCGCTAGGCTCAAGGACGTTAGCTGATACTAATGTTGTCGGGGTAGTTCTAAAGACTATGGCCGACAACATTTAACAAACTGTTGGGCAAAGGTGGGATTGCTGCCAAAGTGTAAATGAACGTAACTGGCGAGGACATTATAGACCTGATAGCCCTCCCAAGGTTGATGGTTTTTCCATCCTTGCAGTTTGTAATTAAACTCCAATTGTCCCCTGAGTGAAAATTGTCCCCTGAGCGAAGTCGAAGGGGACGTCGGGGTGATTTCCAGCAGATTACCTTGAGCATCCACAATGTCTGAATAGTGAAACCGATGACCGCGAATGGTGCCCTGTTTAGGGAAGCCACCGTAGGGTCCCACCATGTCTACCTGGCGATAGCCCAGCTTCACCCGTTGTCCCATTGTTGTCCAAAACGGAAGAATACCGACAAAGGGATAGCGCTGTTTTTTAGCGCCCAACAATCCCTGGGAAAGATACATCAAGCCACCGCATTCTGCATAGACCAGACGTCCTGACCGGCAAAAGTTTGCGATCGCATCCCGCATATCCTTATTCTCAGACAGTTGTTTAGAATGCAGCTCAGGATACCCCCCACCAATATAAAGACCATCCAAATTCTCAGGCAAAGCATCCTTTAGAGGAGAAAAAGGAATCAATTCTGCCCCCGCCTGTTCCAGCAGACTTAGGTTGACCCCATAGTAAAAACAAAATGCCTGATCCTGGGCAATCCCAATACGGACCTTAGGAGAGTGGGACAAGCATTGTTGAGCACCGGTTTTCATCTCCAGGTGACTGGATGCTACGAGTTGGTCTGAGCGAGAGTTGGCAATATTGACTAACTCTGCCAAATCCAGATTGTCGGTTACCAGCTTTGCCAGACTGTCCAGATAGTCAGTCTCAGCTAACTCATCCTCTGTCGCCCGCCATAGTCCTAAATGGCGTTCAGGAATACTCACTGGTTCAGTGCGAGGAATTCCTCCCAGAATAGGTACCTGGACAGTTTGATTTACCGCAGAACAAATACGCTCAAGGTGTGACGCACTGCCGATTTGGTTGCAGATCACCCCCGCCACCGCCAGGTCTGGATCAAAGTTGCCATAGCCTGAAATCAGGGCTGCTGCACTGCGGGCCAAAGAACGGGCATTGATCACAAGAATTACCGGTGCCCCCAGCCACTTGGCCATTTCCGCCGTACTCCCCGATTCAGACTCCGCGCCGTAGCCATCAAACAGCCCCATCACCCCTTCAACAATGGCCAGATCAGCTCCCTGGCAAGCCTGATCAAAGATCTGACGATTCTGAGCCTGATTTAGCATCCAGCCATCCAGATTATGGGAGACCCGCCCCGTTGCCCGCTGATGGTGGCTGGGGTCAATAAAATCGGGTCCTACCTTAAAAGGCTGTACTTGCAGACCCTGATGGGTAAACGCCCGCATGAGACCAATGGCGATAGACGTCTTACCCACACCACTGTGGGTTCCAGCAATAACAAGGGTGGGAATCGGCATGCTGTAAAAACTATGTTGAAACGCTAAAGGTCCTTTAGTTACATAACATTTCTCGTAACATGCCACTGCCCTATGGAGCATTTGATCCTGGAAGATGGCGAGAGTTTATAGTTTTCCGAAAAATCAAAGTGTGCATAGGGCAAATCGGCATGGGGGAATTCCATGTTTCGTCGGCTGCCGACAAATGTTAACGTTAATCCCTGACCTCTATCTCTCTGGATTGCCCAGAGGCCATGATAACCACATGAGTCAATCTAACCCTCTTTTACTTTTGGGCCATGGCACTCGTGATGCTAATGGGCGTCAGGCATTTCTTGATTTTGCCCATACGTTTCAAACCTATGACCCTAGCCGTCCCGTGGTTCCCTGTTTTTTGGAACTGACGGATCCCCTGATCCAGGCAGGCATTGATAGCTGTGTTGAGCAAGGCTATCACGAGCTAACCGTACTGCCGGTGCTACTGTTTGCTGCACGCCACAGCAAGTTTGACGTAACCAATGAACTAGATCGGGCTATCCAGCGTCACCCTCAACTGAAGCTCAACTATGGTCGCCATTTTGGTGTATCCCTACGCTGGTTAGACCTGTGGCAAAAACGGCTAGAACAGGCAGATAAAGAAAGCACCGTACCCCGTGAACAAACCGTACTGCTATTTGTCGGTCGCGGCGCATCGGACCCTGATGCCAATGGCGATGTGTATAAGCTGGCTCGGATGCTGTGGGAAGGTAGCGGCTACCACGACCTGGAAGTTTGCTTTACCGGCATTACCCACCCTCGGATGGAACGAGGCTTTGAGCGCGCCCGAGCCTGGAATCCTAAACGAATTATTGTGATCCCCCACCTGCTGTTTGATGGGGTGCTGGCAAAGCGGATTCAGACCATTGTTGAACAAGAGCAGGCGGCTCACCCTGACATAGAAGTGCAGAGCCTATCAGTAATTGGTGCCGATCCAATTTTGTTTGAGCTAATTCGCGATCGCGAACAAGAAGCCCAAGCTGGCCAGGTCTCCATGAACTGCTACACCTGCAAGTTTCGCCAGGTAGTCAGCGCCCAGGGACATGGGCATCACCATCATGATCACGGGCACAGCCACGACCATGGCCACAATCACGAGCACGGCCACAGTCATAGCCACGACCACCCTGAAGGACAAGCCCTATACCAC
This sequence comes from Leptothoe sp. LEGE 181152, assembly GCF_032906605.1. Taxonomy (NCBI): domain Bacteria; kingdom Bacillati; phylum Cyanobacteriota; class Cyanophyceae; order Nodosilineales; family Cymatolegaceae; genus Leptothoe; species Leptothoe sp. LEGE 181152. Next base: position 58,302 of record NZ_JASATU010000012.1, on the reverse strand, counting down.
GGCATTCCCGACCTCTATCCCGAAGTGGAGGATTACCATGAGCGGGCCTGGCAGGTACCCTAAAAGAGCATTAACACTAAGTTCATGATTCTGTTTTTCTACGCTACGTTTTTGGCAGGCAGCAGCTCAGGATATATACAATCGACCCCGCCGTAACCCCTTAATCTATGCAATTTTGGATAGCCTAGTACGTTGGGTTGTAGGGCGGCGTTCCGGCCCTGCCCATGGGGGTTTGGGGAACTCGGAGGGACCCCAAGCAGCTGGTTTTGCAGTTAGCCAACTACTCAAAATATCTTGGTTGTAAAGTTGGCTAATTGCGATAAGGACTGCTCAGGACTTTCCTCCCCGAACCCCTTCTGTTCGTGGGGGCCTAACTCCCCTTTACGGAAGTATCCAAGTGATCCCACTTAGGCAAGCTGGGTTTCCCCGACAGGGTAGTCGCTCATAGCAACAATACGGGTGTGGTGAGGTTACGGTGGGGTCGATTGTTCAGGTTATCCCAAGCCATGCAATTCTCTTTTGTTTAAAAGCTCTTCAGCGTGAAACAATCTTGTCCTCAAAACTTACTGCATGTTATCGGTTTAGGGTTAGACGGTCTGCAAAGTCTGAGCCCTGAATCTCTAGCCTGTCTGAAAAAAGCTGAGATTATTGCAGGTAGTAAAGCCCATCTACAAACTGTAGCCGAGCATCCAGCTCGCAAGCTGCCCCTCAGCAACAATATTGTCGCCTGGATCGACCAAATAGCCGACATACTTCAACAACAATCCGTTGTAGTTCTAGCCAGCGGCGATCCACTGTTCTATGGTCTAGGCCGCCTCCTAACACAACGATTCGACCGGCAATATCTCCGATTCTATCCCCAGGTAAGCTCTATCCAACTGGCCTTTAACCGTCTAGGGATTCCCTGGCAGTCGGCCACCATCGTCAGTGTCCACGGTCGTCAGCCCGATCACCTGGAGCAGGCCCTCAAACAAGGCAAATCTCCCCTCGCAGTTCTGACCGATTTTGTCCATACGCCAGGAGAAATTGCCCGGCTTATTCAAGATATACGCCCCCCTGCGCAGTATCACATGACCGTATGTAGCCAGCTCGGAGCTACTGAGGAGACTATCCAATCAATTTCTATAGAAGCAGCAATAGACAGTTCGTTCCCGAGCCCTAATGTTGTTGTCCTAGAAGCACAGCCTCTGACACAAGCCCTGCCTCAGCCCCTCTTCGGCATTGCCGATAAAGACTTTCACACCTTTCCCGATCAGCCTGGTTTGATTACAAAGCAGGAAGTCCGTGCTTTGTCCCTCTCCCTGCTGCGATTACAGCCAGATATCACGGTATGGGATGTAGGAGCCGGTACTGGGTCCATCTCCATTGAGATTGCGCGGCTAATACCCGATGCCCACATCTATGCCATTGAGAAAACGGCTGCTGGGCTGACCTTAATCGAAAAAAACTGTCGTCGCTTTGGTACGCCTCACATTTCTCCTATCCGAGGTGTTGCGCCAGCGGCGCTAAACTCTTTGCCAGACCCGGATCGAATCATGATTGGTGGGGGAGGAAAAGCAATGTCGGAAATTTTGGCGGTGTGTTGCGATCGCATCCGCCCGAACGGTGTCATTGTCGCCAACTTTGCCACCCTCGAAACCTGTATGCTAGCCAAGCAACAGCTACAAAATAAGGGCTGGATTGTACAGCTTTTACAAGTCAACATTGCCCGCTCAGCCACCCTGGCCACCGCCACCCGGTTTGTTCCTTTAAACCCTGTGATTTTGTTGCAAGCCTCTCGACCATTCCCTCAACCCGATGCAGGCTCAGATCAAGGAGAAAGCAATGATATCTAATGAGTTACTGACAAAATCTTCTGCCTGGGGCAAGTTGTGGGGAGTGAGCGTTGGTCCAGGAAATGACGAATGGCTCACCCTAAAAGGACTGCGAATTTTACAGACCGTGGATGTGGTGGCCTGTCCCCAGAATCGACATGGAAAGCCCGGCATGGCCTACAACATTGTCAAATCTCACCTGCGGCCCGAGCAAACGATTTTGCCCTTGGACCTGCCCTTTGTGCGCGATCCGGTGCAGCTACAGCAAGCCTGGACTACAGCAGGAGAGAAACTAGTACCCTTGTTAGCCCAGGGCCAGGATGTGGTATTTATCACCGAGGGAGATGCCAGCCTATATAGCACCTTTAGCTATGTGGCCCAGTCGGTGCATCGTTTGGCCCCTGACGTAGAAATTACCACTGTACCGGGGGTGTGTTCTCCCCTAGCCGCCATGGCCGCCCTCAATATGCCCTTATCCCTGGGGGCAGAAAAAATTGTCATTCTTCCTGCCCTGTATGACGTGTCCGAACTGACCCATGCCCTGGAGTGGGCTGAAGTTGTGGTGTTGATGAAAGTGGCATCGGTGTTTGGTCAGGTATGGCAAATCCTGAAAGAAGCAGACCTTTTAGACCACTCCAGTCTGGTGGAACGGGTGGGTTCACCGGAGGAGAAACGGTATCCTAGCCTGGTGGACCTGGCTGACCATAAACCACCCTACTTTTCCATTTTGATTGTGCGCCGCCATGACTATCGCTTCTAAGTCTTTTCTCATGCCTGAATCCAAGGTTGTGATCATTGCTCCCACACTGGCAGGCTGTCATCAAGCTCTTCAGCTTTGGGATGGTCTACAGCCCCTGGAACTTTGGACCAGGGAAGATACCCTAACTTCGATGGATACTGCTGATCGTGTTATACAACATCCTGATTGTCAGCCCCCAATATCGCAGGGCAACCACAAGGGATTGCCCCTACAGGAGCATCCATTTTTAGCTGGGTTTACTGACTTAGAATTTGGTGTCGTTCATTGTTATAGTGGCTCCCTAATCCCTGTGGTGGCAGCTTGTTGGGACCGAGCCACACAGCTAGTCTTTTTCTTGCCCGTGGGGGCAGTGGTGCGACTGATTGCCCCACTACTCCAAAACAAACACCAGGATCCGGGGGTGGTGGCCATTGATGACAGTGGTAAGTTTGTGGTTAGCGTTAGCGGGGGACACCAGGGGGGAGCTGATGCGCTCACACGACAATGTGCGGCCCTACTGAGAGCTGCACCGGTAATTACGTCAGCCTCTGAAGGACAACAGCTACCGGCTGTAGATCTGTTGGGTAAGCCCTATGGTTGGCAGCGTGGAGGGGGAGATTGGACAAAGGTGGCGTCAGCGCTGGCACAACGAGAGGCGATCGCAGTGCATCAAACCTGTGGTGAGACTCTATGGCGACAGATGTTACCTGACGATTCTTCTTTTTATTTTGCAGATCAGGAGACTGCGGCCTCAAATACTCAATTACCAGCCTCTCCGCAACTGTGGATTTCGGATCAGCTACCCCCTAGTCAGGATTCAGAAGGGCACAACCCAGCGAAATCTCTTCAAGTGTGCTGGCATCCTCGTACATTATGGCTAGGGCTGGGCTGTGAGCGAGGGACATCGACAGAGTTAATTGAGGCCAGTATTAGACAGGTATTGCGCGATCGCAACCTGGCCTGGCAATCCATCGCCGGCATCGCCTCCATTGACCTCAAGCAAGACGAAGTCGCCTTTCAAACCCTGGCAGAACGGCATCAGTGGCCCCTGCACTTATTCAGCGCTGCTCAACTACAAGAACCAGCGGTTCCCAATCCCTCAGATGTCGTTACCCAGGCGGTGGGGACACCGTCTGTCGCTGAAGCCGCTGCCCTGCTGGCCGCCCATAGTCAGGAACTGGTGATAACAAAACAAGTCTTTAAAGGTGAGCAGCAGGGGGCCTGCACCATTGCCGTAGCCCGCGCTGACCAGCCATACAATCCCCGGCCGGGTCACCTGTATCTGATTGGCTCAGGTCCTGGCTCTTTAGCCCAGCTCACCGCAGCGGCCCGGGCCGCTCTGTTGGACTGTGATGTGGTAATTGGCTATGGCCTTTATTTAGACCTGTTGCGGCCCCTATTCCATCCTAACCAGGTGGTTGAGACTAGCAAAATCACCCAGGAAGTACAGCGGGCAGAGCGAGCCGTTGCCCTGGCCCACCAAGGATTAACCGTAGGCATGGTGTCCTCCGGCGACTGCGGCATTTATGGCATGGGGGGCCTGGTGATGGAATGCCTGGTGCAGCGAGGCTGGGATGGCAACACACCCGGTGTTTCAGCCTTCCCAGGAATTACGGCACTCCAGGCAGTGGCAGCCCGGGTGGGGGCTCCCCTGATGCATGACTTTTGTGCCATTTCCCTGTCTGATTTGCTAGTGCCGTGGGAGGTGATTGAAAAGAGATTAGCGGCGGCAGCCCAAGGGGATTTTGTGGTGGCGCTCTATAATCCGCGCTCGAAGACTCGCACGCGGGGCATTGAAATTGCGTTAGAGATTTTGCGACGGCATCGTTCGGATGATACTCCGGTTGCGATCGCACGTTCTCTCTACCGTTCAGGAGAATCCGTCCGCTGTCTTACCCTGAAAGAGGTAGATGTGACCACCATCGATATGCTCACCGTGGTGTTAATCGGCAATACCCGCACGTTTTTGCATCAGGGTCGCATGGTTACCCCCAGGGGTTACAAAGTCTAGAAATCGGTAAAAAACGACTATAGCGACCATGAAATAGGTGCAATGCCATTTTTTTGCAAATATTCATTGGCTTTTGAAAAGTGCCGATTGCCAAAGAAACCACGGTGTGCTGAGAGCGGCGAAGGGTGAGGTGAGGTCAGCACTAAATGCCGTTCACGATCAATAAATTTTCCTTTCTGTTGTGCATAGCTACCCCACAGCAGAAACACGAGATTTTTTCGTTGCTGATTTAGGTTAGTGATAATGGCATCTGTAAATTGCTCCCAGCCTTTTCCCCGATGGGAGGCGGCTTTATGTTGTTCCACTGTGAGGACGCTGTTAAGCAATAACACGCCTTGATCTGCCCAGCTTTGCAGGCAGCCGTGATTAGGAGGTTTAATGCCCAGATCTTGCTCAATTTCTTTAAAGATATTAACCAGAGAAGGCGGCGGCGCAATGCCCTCCGGGACAGAAAAGCTCAAGCCGTGGGCCTGACCGGGGCCATGATATGGGTCCTGTCCAAGAATCACAACTTTGACTTGGTCAAATGGTGTGCTATCCATTGCATTGAACATCAGTGCGCCACGGGGGTAAATAACCTTGCCAGCGGCCTTTTCCGCCTTTAAGAATTTTTTTAGATCCTGCATGTAGGGAGTGGCAAACACATCTTCTAATACCGCTTTCCAGCTGGCTTCAAGCTTAATCGTGCTATTAGAAGAGGACGAGGCTTCCATGGTCATAACGGGCCTGTATGGGTAGATGGTTTAGACAACTAGTAATTCGCACTATCATAAACTTTGTCATACCATTTCCCATTGTGACCGCTTACTGCAAGGAATGTATAGGCATGGTGCGTTCCCAAGCATCTATTGATAGGGTATGTAGGAGTACAGTGAAGAGAGCACTCTACAAGATCGGAAATCGTTCTAAAATATGGTGGGTATTAATCGCCCAGTAAGTGTTTGTTTTTAGCTCGAATTAGCATCAGCGAAGCGTCACCCTGAAAATCACAGGAAAACCCCAAATGTTTCAGAAATTTTAGTAAGGTCATACCATCTCCTCGGGGAGAACCGCCAGCTTCAACAATTAAATATTTAACCGATGATTTTAGTAAGTCGCCAAAGGGCATTAAAATGCTATGTTCCGAGCCCTCAACGTCTACCTTGAGCACATCAACAGAACCTATCTTTTCCAATATTAACTGCAGTGTTGTTACTTCAACGTCTACACTGCTGCGAGCTGAGGAATCGGGTAAATTCAAGTAACAGATGTCTCATTTCCTCATAATATCCCCAAACTTTCTTCATACATTAAAGATGGTGATCCTAAGACAGGGGTACAACCCTTTGATGGGGATATCTCAGAGACTCATCAGCAATGAGGTCTATCGTGACTGGAGCAGTTTCGGGAAGAGTGATTGCTGTGCGAGGCAGTGTAGTCGATCTGTATTTTCCAGGTACCTTACCGGCCTTACATACCCAGGTGATTATCGGTGGGAGTGGCACTGTTGAAGTGGTGAATTATTTAGATGCCCATACCGTTCGGTGGATTGCGCTTATGCCCACCGATGGGTTCGCTCAACGACCCATCGATAAGGAGCCGGGATAAACCCCTCTCCTAGTTTTTTTGTCACCTCTAGAATGCAGTGATGAACGTGTTTTATAATCTCTCCTAAAGCTCCCTTATATGCTTGGTCAGCCAACACTTTCTCAAGCCTCACATAGGTCTCTAATACAGGACCTAACACTGCAACGGCTGCTTTAATATCCGCCATATTGGCGGCACTCACAAAACAATTTAACACCATGCCTAAGATGTCAACAACGATATGACGCTTACGTCCCTTGACACACTTATGACCATCAATTCCTTGTTCAGGTCCTTTTTTCTCTGAGGTCCTCACAGATTGACTGTCAATGCTGATCAAGCTCGGTTGCTCAGCTCGTCCCTCTGCGAGTCTTACTAGCTTTACCAAGCGTTCATTAATCTGGTCCCATAAGCCTATCTTGACCCAACGACGATAATAATCATAGACAGTTGACCAGTTCGGCAGATCATGGGGCATCGCACGCCATTTGATACCGTTATCGACCCAATACAAAATGGCATTCACGATCTCTCGTAAGTTCACTTCTCGAGGATGACCGACACCCTGATGGACGGGAATTAATGGCTCAACCAAGTCCCACTCATCATCGCTTAAATCTGAGGGATACGGAAGACAATTCATCCCTTCCTCCAGTGCTAACAACACTGCTGGTTATACAGGGACGAAAGGAAGAACATTCACTCCTTTACAATAATTTACGAACCCATTCTGAGTGGGAGTGTGGCTAAAGAGTGTCGTTTCATAGTCTCCTCCTAGGTCAACAGCCAGGCTGTTGCACCCTGTTGAACGAGAACTCCATCGAGCAGACGACGACTCTCATCTACCCTGCTTTAATTGTTGCATGGATGCCAAAAAAGGGACTGCCCCCTGGTCTGGCGTTAATGAAACGATACGTGGGTGGGCATCCTCATAGATTCCTCAAAGTCTTGACTTATACCCAGATTGGAAACGGTCACCCCCGTTTCTAGTGATTGTTATTTTGGATTCTGTTTTTATGGTGCAAACGACCCCTGCAAATTTGGCCCCGACGCCGACTCAATCCGCCTTTATCCTTGAATTTGAGCGGATTACGATTGATGATGTTCCCTGTGTGGGGGGAAAAAATGCATCCTTGGGCGAGATGATTCAACAGCTGACGCCCCAAGGGGTGCAGGTGCCCACTGGGTTTGCCACCACCGCCGATGCCTATCGCTATTTTATACAGCAGGCCGGTCTGGACGAGGCGTTGAGAGCGCATCTAAGCGATCTGGATATCGACGATGTCACGGCCCTGCGCCACTGTGGTCGAACCGTCCGTTCGTTAATCCTCGACACGCCCTTTCCGCCGGAGCTCGAAGCGGCCATTGCCAAGGCGTACTTGACCCTCTGTGCTGACAGTGGGAATCCAGCGCTGGATGTGGCGGTCCGCTCGAGTGCCACGGCTGAAGACCTGCCCGATGCGAGTTTTGCCGGCCAACAGGAAACCTACCTGAATGTGCATGGTGTCAAGGGCGTGCTGGAGGCGTGCCATAAATGTTTTGCCTCGCTCTTTACGGATCGGGCGATCTCCTATCGCACCATCAAGGGCTTTGATCACTTTACGGTGGCCCTGTCGGTGGGGGTGCAGCGGATGGTGCGCTCGGACTTGGCGACCTCGGGTGTGATGTTCTCCATCGATACCGAAACCGGCTTTAAGAACGCGGCGCTCGTCACGGCCGCCTATGGGTTGGGCGAGAATGTGGTGCAGGGGGCGGTGAACCCCGATGAATATTTAGTGTTTAAGCCCACCCTTCGGGAGGGATATCGTCCCATATTGAAAAAGCGCCTGGGCAGTAAAGAGATCAAAATGGTGTACGACGTGGGCGGCAGCAAGCTAACGAAGAACGTCCCGGTGTCGGAGGTGGAGCGTCAGCGCTATGCGATTAGTGATGATGAGATTTTAACCCTAGTGCGGTGGGCGTGCATCATCGAAGACCACTATACCCAGGTGCGGGGCACCTACACGCCGATGGATATTGAGTGGGCGAAAGACGGTCTCACGGGAGAGTTGTTTATTGTGCAGGCGCGCCCGGAAACGGTGCAATCTCAAACGTCAGCCTCGATTCTGCGTAATTATGTTCTCCAGGCGGATACCACCGACCTGACGCCCTTAGTGACGGGTCAAGCGGTGGGTGAAATGATTGGTCAGGGGTCTGCGCGGGTGATCCAATCGGTGCAAAACATGGCTGAGTTTCAACCGGGGGATGTGCTGATTACCCAGCGAACAGACCCGGATTGGGAACCGATTATGAAACGGGCGAGTGCGATTGTCACCGACCAAGGGGGTCGCACCTGCCATGCGGCCATTATTGCCCGAGAGTTGGGCATTCCGGCGATAGTGGGGTGTGGCAACGCGACCGAGCGTCTAGCCACCGGAGTGAGCGTGACGGTGACGTGCGCCGCTGGCGAAGTGGGTAAAGTCTATGGGGGACACCTGCCCTTTACAGTCGAAGAAACGGCGATTGATGACATTCCCCGGACGCGGACCCAAATTCTCATGAATGTGGGGAATCCAGAAGAAGCCTTTCATTTTGCGAAAATTCCGTGTGATGGGGTGGGGTTGGCGCGCATGGAGTTTATCATTGCCAACCACATTAAAGTGCATCCCCTGGCCTTACTCAACTTTGACCAGTTAGCCGTCGGCCCCATTAAACATGAGATTGAGCAGCTGACCTCGCTCTATGCCCATAAGCCCGACTACTTTGTGGAACAGTTGGCCCATGGATTAGGGATGATTGCCGCGGCGTTTTATCCCAAGCCTGTGGTGATTCGGCTCTCCGATCTCAAGAGTAATGAATATGCGAATCTGTTGGGCGGCGCGTCGTTTGAACCGACCGAAGAGAACCCGATGATTGGTTGGCGGGGGGCCTCTCGTTACACCGACCCGCGCTATCGGGAAGCGTTTGGCTTGGAATGCCAGGCCTTACAGCGGGTGCGTCGAGACATGGGCTTGACCAATTTGATTCCCATGGTGCCCTTCTGTCGGACCCCCGAAGAAGGGCAGCAGGTGCTCACTGAAATGGCCCGCTATGGGTTAGTGCGAGGGGAACAGGGGTTACAGGTGTATGTGATGTGTGAGATTCCCAACAATGTGATTTTGGCGGATGAGTTTAGCCAGATCTTTGATGGCTTCTCCATTGGGTCGAACGACCTCACGCAGCTGACCCTGGGCCTCGACCGGGATTCTGCCCTGGTGGCCCATCTCTTTGACGAACGCAGTGCTGGGGTCAAGGCGATGGTGCGTCAGGTGATTGCGAAGGCGAAGGCGAATCAGCGCAAGATTGGCATCTGTGGCCAAGCGCCGAGTGACTATCCTGAATTTGCTCAGTTTTTGGTGCAGCAGGGGATTGATTCCATTAGTCTCAATCCAGACTCTGTCTTAAAGACCACCTTAGCGATTGCGGCCATGGAGGCGGAGACCATGACCTAGGGAGCTGTCTGTGTAGGGGGGCATGACGACGATGGATAATTGTTGGTCTATTCGATCTATTTTGATGGGGAGGTTGTGGGATGTTCACTAAAATTCTGGTTGCTCTCGATCATGGCGATACCTGCCATGAGCTCGGCCAACAATCGCTGACCCTTGCCCAGGCGACTGGGGCTGAACTTCTGTTTTTCAGTGTCTTAACCCCTGATGGGGGTGGGCATTTACCCCTCCCCGAACAGACTGGGCTGACAGCTTTCTCGTTAGGGGGGCACGAGAGTCTTTGGGAGGTGTATCTCAAAAGCTATCGTGACTATGAAGCGGCGGCAACCGAGCGGTTGCGTCACTTTGTTGACCAAGCAACACAGGCCGGTGTTCGGAGTGATTTTAAGCTGGTCAATAGCGACGTTGGTCGTGCCATTTGTGACCATGCAAAAGAGTGGTCAGCTGAGTTGGTGATGGTCGGCAGCCATGGCCGTAAAGGCTTGGGTGAGATGCTATTGGGCAGTGTGAGTAATTATGTCATGCATCATGCTCCCTGTTCGGTCTTGGTCGTCCATGAGCCGAATGCAACCAAACGTCATGAACACAAGACTGAGGACGTCATCGTAGACCATCAATAACGCCTCATCACACTATAGTTCTGCTCCCTTGTCCTCTACCAGGCAATTACGCCTGGTAGAGGACATAATAAAACGACATCAGTATCGTCTAGCAGGTAGATCAATTTGCTACTAGAATGTAGGTAGGTAAGACATCGGTAAATGAGTAGAGGAAGGTACCATGGCCAATGTTATTGACGGTTTTTCCTCTGAGGTTAGTCCTGTTTTTGTTGTGATTGGCTATGGTAATCCTGACAAAGGCGATGATGCCATTGGTCAGAAAGTCGTTGCTCAACTTCAAGGGTTAAAAACACCTAATCTCGAAGCTTATTCAGTTAAACAACTCACGCCAGAACTCTCTAGTAAGCTTGCCAGGGCAAGTGTTGCTATTTTTGTTGATGCTTGTAAATTAACAAATACTGACACGGTTCAAGTTAAACCATTGGATGCCCGTGGCACCGAAACTACGGGTTCTGCACTGCCTGGTTTTGGTCATTCCTGTAGTCCCTGCTCCTTGTTGGCATTGACCCAATCTGTCTATGGCCATTTCCCAAAAGCTTGGTGGGTTGAAGTGCCTGCCTGCGACTTTACCATGGGTCATCCCTTATCGGACCTGGCAGAACAAGGGGTGGATCAGGCATTACGAACAATTGCGTCATTAATAAGTTCAGCCTCGTAGGTCTCTATGGTTACGAGAGAGAATCATGGGCACACTGAACGTATGACAAGGCTGATTATTTCAAAGCTATAGAAAAGCTCAATATCCTTAAGGACATTGAGCTAAAGAGCTTAACCCTCCCAGTCTTGAACAACGCTATTATTTGCTGAGTTTTGACGGTGGGGTAGAACGCTTTAACCAAAGCTGGCACGAAGGGCAAACGTCTCAAAGCTGGATAGGATAACGATTATTCTATTAGGAATCCTCGCTCATTGAATATGCGTTTGCCCTGTGGTCTAAAGGGTGTTGTCCAGAAAGTTTCTAGATACATGTATAGTTATAGCTAGATATATGTATAGTTATAGGAGGGTGCTGTATCTTCAGAATCTTGTTCTCAATCAAGAAGCTGGGGCCGTGCAGCTGCCTCTCATCAAGTTAAAAAGACAATCATAATTGTATGCGTTTCGCTTGATCCTGGCCTCATGCTAGCTTGAACTTCTCTCAGGCTGAAAAGCTGGAAGAGGTTAAAGGAAAACTGGAAGAAATGCTCACTGTTCAAGCATTTGAGTCGATAATAGGGTGAATGCACATGCCGTTTCGTGCTCCAAAAGTGATAAGTGCGCTCAAGCGCTTCTTCTCCGAGAAGAACGCTGTCGCGGGAGTTTCTGACGCGTTTTTGATCGTCACTGTTATCAACAGCGTTATGATGGTAACCGGCCTCGACACACCGAAGGAAGGACGGTTTGCTTACGTTCATCTCCTGCTTCGACTGGGAATTCTCACAGGGATTTGGTTTGTTTTCTATTTCTCGTACACCATCGCATCAACCAAAGAGTTCTTTCGGGACCTTCAAGCCGGGATCGGTCGGTATATTCGCCACAACGTGTATGACGCGATCGCAATAACCTATACATCGTTGGTCGTTCTCCTCTGTGTCGCCGGCTCGACAGGCCTGTTCCCTCTGCATGGCGGGCGGGTGCTCTATCAGGGATTATTGTTGCTGTTTCCTGCCGTCTGCATGGGAATCTTGGTGACCAAGGTGCTGGGAAAGAAGGACGAACCAAAAACATGAGCTGCATGATGCACAGGTTATCTACAGCGGATGGTGAGCAACGTTATATTCAAATGCATAGGGCCATGAAAAGTATCCTAACTGTTCAATTAACCATGGTTAGATAGACCTACCGTTAAGTTATGGAAAACCATGCCTGAACAATTAACATTACGTGCTCTAGAGAAAACAGACCTAGAATTTATTCATAAATTAAACAATAATCGAAATATAATGGCCTACTGGTTTGAGGAGCCGTATGAATCATTTGATGAATTGGAAGACTTATACAAAAAGCATATTCACGACAATACAGAAAGACGTTTCATTGCTGAAGATAGCGACGGCAATTCCATAGGGCTTGTAGAACTCCTGGAAATTGACTACATCCATAGAACATCAGAGTTCGCAATCATTATTTCACCGGGTTATCAAGGCAAAGGATTTGCGAGATCTCTGATTGCCCAAGCCTTAGATTATGCTTTCTCGATTCTCAACCTCAATAAAGTATATCTTCTTGTTGCAGTGGAAAATGAAAAAGCAATTTATCTCTATAATCAGTCAGGATTTACTGAAGAAGGTCGCTTGATCCAAGAAGTGTTTACAGGTGGAAAATATCGAGATGTTATCCGGATGTATATCTTGCAAGGCACATTTTTTAGTGCCCAGTAGTGCAAAATAAACGTTCTTTCTAGACGGGTAAACTAGGATCGAGAAAGCCAAAATGGGTAGCGGTCAAATCACCAGTGGTGACATTTTCCAACACGACTGAGGTGTTTGCATCAATCACAATGGCGGCATTACTCCCCCACTGTTGCAGCAAAGGTTGAACCTCACTGAAGGTAGAAACTCCCAAATCTAGTAATATCAGCCGATCAGCAGCGAGTTCAAAGTCTTTAACGAAGTCATTGCCAGCCGTAATAACAAACTGATCGTCACCAGCATTACCGACATAGAAATCATTATCTTCCTGCCCCCAAAGAATGTCATCACCGGCACCGCCAAAGAGGGCATCCTGGCCTAACGCGCCCAACAGCAAATCATTATCTGGTGTGCCGTAAACTTGTAAATCAGGATCATCAAAGTGGAAAGAGCTGGCACTGAGATGATTGATATCGATATTTTCCATTACGATTGAGGTGTTTGCATCAATCACAATGGCGGCATTATTTCCCCATTGTTGTAGTAAGGGCTGAACTTCACTGAAAGAAGAAATTCCCAAAGACTCTGAGAGCACTACAGTATCAGCACCTACCTCAAAATCTTTGACAAAGTCGTTGCCAGCCGTGAAGACAAATTGATCGTTGCCAGCACCACCAACATAAAAATCATCGCCACCAAACCCCCAGAGAATATCATCGCCTGCATGACCAAAAAGCTCATCCTGGCCTTGGGCACCAAACAATTGTTCATCATTACTGGGAGTCCCATGAATAGTTAACCCTGCATACTCCTGCAACACTCTGCCAGTTGGACGAATTAAACCATCGTCATTCAACAAACCATATCGATTTGTATTCCCAGAACTGGCTGGATCGTCAAACGGACGGTATGCGATCGCAACTTCCACATCATTCCATCCCTGAATTAACTCAAGGGCTGTTTCCATATAGTCGACCCGCAGCTCAGACGACACATCTCCCCAGCCATTACCAATCCGCCAGCCAAATTCCGTAATCCAGAGGGGCTGAGCAACCAAATTCCGCAATTGTTCCATGCCATATTGAAACGACCATAGCTGATCCAGGGTGGGCTGAGCAGTGGGTGCAAAGGTTGTATCCGGTGCCCAGGGAATCCCAGTGGAATCATTAGGACGGGTGTAGGGATGCACCGCCAGACCATCAAACATGGCCCCGGCATCGAGTAACGCCTGGACATACTGAAAATCGGTGCCCGCTACCGAACCACCCAATACGGTGACATTTGTATTGGCAGCGTTAGCAGCATTGTGAAGAGCAGTGTAGGCGGCATTCAATAATGGGGCATAATCACTGGCAAACCCTGTATCGATCAGAGCATAGGCCGTTTGGCCGTTGACGTCCCGGAGATCTGTGGCGGGATCAGCGCTACCCCAAAACTCAAACACATTGGGTTCATTCCAAATTTCCCAAGCTGTAATATTGTCGCGGACACTAGCCAATTGATTGTAGAAGTAAGCAACCGCATTCGCAAAATCATTCACATCTGCTGGCGGATGCCAAATGTCATCGTTAGGGTTGGGGCGCGCCCATTCAGGGGTTTGGGCAAATAACATAACAACCTGGACCCCATTGTCCTCAGCATACTGAATAGCGTCACGGACATCATTGATGTAGTTGTTATTCCATTGACCTTCTACAGGTTCTAGCTCATGCCAATCCCCTGGAAATCGAACCACATCCGAGCCTAGTCGAATGGCTTCATCAATGTAGTTCTTGAAGGTTTCAGCCCGAGATGAATTGTCATTAAGGTGGGAAGGGCCATCTGTAAATAATAAGTGGACCCCATATAAAGTATCGCTTGCCATGGCAATTTTATACTCCAAAAACCACTGGGTAGAACAATCTCAGCAATTTCATCTGTAATTCAACTGATGATTAGCGCCCAGCCTATGGTGACTAAGCCTACGATAGGCTACCCGGAAGATTTATGGATGGAACGTATCTGTATCCGAAGTTAGGTATAAAAACGGAGATTCTGTGATAAACAATGTTCAGATAAAATAAATATGATCTGGTGTCAGGGAACCTTACCTGGCTGGCGCAGGTGCACCACGCAACATTCCTGATGTACTTAGATCTTCATCAATCTCTTCCCAATGTAGACCATAGCCACCTCCACAAAGCTCCCATTTCTCTCGTTGTTCTGAAGTTGCCTTTAATAATCTTGGATACCACGCCAGTGGGACGACAATTGTTCGTCCATCCATGAGATCAACGCTAATTGTCTCTTCTGTAAATTGAACTGCTTTTACCCGCTCATCCACCTGAATTGCCGAAGTACCCATGCCAAGCCTCCAATAATTTTTCTTGATTTGCCTCAACAATGGCCTGTATTTTGCGTAACTCCTTTGGACTAAATCCAATGTTAGATGCTAGCTTGACAGACTCGATCCAGAACTTGGCTGATGAACTATCACGATCAATATGAGGTGGTTCATTAGGTTCATGGCTATAAAAGTAGAGCCGATAAGGCCCTACTCTCAAGATGGTCGGCATATTTCAGGGATATCACGCTTATTAAGCTTAGCAAATCAGGAGTGGTCTGTATATCTCAACGGTTTTGCCCATAGTGCCGCTCATCACTATCGGACATATTCGGACATATATTTTGTATTAGCTTCATCAGACCAGATCAACCCAATCGCGAATGAGGGCCATATCGCAGTATTCCTCCAGAGTGTCGGCCATCTGATCGTAGAGCTTAAATTGTTGTTGTTGCCAAGATATGGTGCCAGGTCGATAGTCTTGCACATGTGCCAGTTGGGCTAAAGCCTGGCGCATAGAGGTGGATTCAAACAATCCGTGGAGGTAGGTGCCCCATACGTGACTTTGGGTTGTCTCCCAGGTGTGGACGCAGTGATTGCCCTCGGGTCGCTGTGTTCCCTGCACTTCAATCTTTAGCAAGGGTGAAGCTGGAATATGGGAGGTCATTATCTGGGTTTGGCCCATGTGGATTTCGTAGGCTTGCCAGGTGTCTGTTGTGTTGTTATGGGTTGAGATCGCACTCACCTGCCGCACCTCTTTTTCAGCAATAAACTCAGTGGCAATGGGCAACAGCCCCAACCCTGGTACCTCCCCTGCTAGCCCCGCATAGCCATGGGGGTCCGAGAGAGACTGCCCCAGCATCTGATAACCGCCACAGATACCCACAATGGGAATACCCCGTTGAGCTGCCTGTTGAATCGCGATCGCTAATCCCGTCTTTCGTAGCCACTCCAGATCCTGCAGCGTGTTTTTGCTACCGGGGAGAATAATGGCCTGGGCATCCTTCAGGTCTTCTGGTGTGGTTACCCAACAGGTGCGAATCCCCGTATCCAACTGCCAGGGTTGACTATCCTGGGAATTCGACACCCGAGGAAACCGAATCCAGGCGAATTTTGCACCACTGCCAAATTCTTCTGCTTCTTTACATAGACTGTCTTCACTTTCTGGCTGCAGATGACCCCGGTAGGGCAACGTGCCCAGGTAAGGAAAATCCGGTAGGTGCTTAGCAAAATGTTCTCCTGCTGTATCAAATAAGCTGAGGTCGCCGCGAAACTTGTTAACGATAAACCCTAACCCCAGGGATTTTGCCGGTTCCGGTATCAAGGTGTGGGTGCCAATAATTTGGGAGAAAATGCCCCCCCGCTCAATGTCTCCCACCAATAGCCAGCGCCCCTGCAGGTATTGAATGGGCCGCAGGTTGACAATGTCTCGATGCATCAGGTTCAGCTCCACCGGGCTGCCCGCTCCTTCTAACAGCAAAACATCGCAGCGATCGCGCCAAGAGTCCAGGGTTTGCGCCACCACCTGCCAGATATCCTCAATGTGCTGGTAATAGTCCCCCGCCCGAATATGCTGCTTCGGCTGCCCCAGCAGTACCAGCTGAGACGTACCATTGCCCGAGGGTTTGAGCAACACCGGATTGTGCTCCGCCACCGGACGCACTCCACAGGCCGCCGCCTGGGCCGCTTGGGCCCGTCCAATTTCTCCCCCCTCCAGGGTGACGTAGGAATTATTGGACATATTCTGTGCCTTAAAGGGCACCACCTTTACCCCCTGTCGCCGTAGCCAGGCACCCAGGGCTGTAACAATCCAGCTTTTACCAGCATTAGACGATGTACCGAGGACGGAGAGTGATTTCATGGAGTGGATGGGTGATGGGGTGGATGGGTGAATGACTACTATGACTGAATTTGTGGATGGTTATGCGGCCATTGTGCTGATGGGGGCGGCAGGGCTGGATTTTCTAGTGGGGGACCCGTGGCACTGGCCTCACCCGGTGCAGGCGATGGGTTGGGTAATTCAGCGGTATACCAACCTGGCGTTTAAGGCTACGCAGTCGGCAACGGTGCTGAAGGGGCTGGGGGTGTTGCTGAGCGTTCTTTTGGTTGGGGGGAGTGCGATGGTGGGCTGGGGACTGGTTGCGATCTCACGGTGGTTCAATCCCTGGCTTGGCCTAAGTTTAGAAATAATCTTAGTCGCTTCCTGTTTTGCCGGACGCAGCCTGCGAGATGCAGCAGAAGATGTGCTCGCGCCGTTGCTACAGAACGATTTAGCCGAGGCTCGCCAGCGTATGAGCCGCTATGTCGGGCGCGATACTCAGGAGCTGGATCAAGCCGAAATCCTCAGAGCCGTGTTTGAAACTGTTGCCGAGAATAGCGTTGATGGCATTATGGGGCCTTTGTTCTATGCCCTAGTCGGAGCTGCCACCCCCCTGGGGGGTGCCTCCTTAGCCCTGGCCTATAAAGCTGCCAGCACCCTGGACTCCATGGTGGGCTATCGAGCAGCGCCCTATACCCACATTGGCTGGTGCAGCGCCAAGTTCGAAGATGTCTTAACCTGGTTGCCCTGTCGTTTAGCTGTGTTAACCCTGGCTCTAATTTCTAGAAAACCCCGAACCGTGATCGGCCTTTGTCGGAGAGATGCTGACGCCGACCCCAGCCCTAACTCCGGCTGGAGTGAATGTGCCTATGCCGCCAGCTTGGGGGTGCAGGTGGGGGGTAAAAACGTCTATAAAGGCGTGGTTAAGGTCAAACCCTTGATGGGCGACCCAGACCGTGAGATTACGCCCGATGTGGTTCGAGTGTGTTTACGATTAAATCGATTTTGTTTTTTGCTCTGGTTAGGGTTAGGAGCTTTAGGGATTCTCTTGATTTTCTAACAGCTGTTGAAAGGACACTAAGGCTTGCTACAAATGCTCACCACTAATGTATAAATAAGTAGAATTGAGCGCACTAATCGTTTCCAAGTGAATTCGCCAATGAGCAGTTTTCTAAGTGAGGATTTATCCATGAATATTTTTTACTGCTTGTAAGTAGACATTTAACTTGCCCCTAATAAGCCGATATTTAGAGTAGGCTGTGTTGCAAACGGATCGACAATTGAGCATATGTCATTCTGCGATCATGCTACTCGCTATAGTGAATTTATTGTTGCCTTAAAGGCGCGAAAAATTTGGGATGTGGGTACGCTGATCCAGCAAATGCTGGGGGACTTAGACAGTATGACGCTGGCTGAAAAATATGCCCAGGTGGATAAGCTCAAGGGCTGGCTCGATGGCTTTCGCCCCTTACAGTCTGCGATAGTGACTGAACTCAAACAACTGTTTGACGTCAGGTTTACTTACAATTCCAACGCCATTGAAGGCAATACCCTCACCCAAAGTGAAACGCAACTCGTTTTAGAAACAGGAATTACGGTGGGTGGGAAAACCTTACGCGAGCATTTGGAAGTGGTGGGTCATCAGGATGCCATTGACTATGTAGAGTCGTTAGCACAAAAAGATACAACTATTGGAGAATGGGAAATTCGGCAGATTCATAGTTTGTTGTTTAGCGTTATTGACCGTGCGGAAGCAGGCCGCTATCGGCAGTTAGATGTCAAGGCCGCTGGTACTGACTATGCCTATCCACCACACTATCTGTTGCCAGAGCTGATGACAGAGTTTGTTGAGTGGCTAAACTCAGAGCCAGCGAAGCAATTGCACCCGATCCAGTATGCGTCAGCAGCGCACTGTCGCTTTGTGGGAATTCATCCGTTTCGAGATGGCAATGGTCGCACGGGACGGCTATTAATGAATTTGTTGTTACTACGGCTGGGATATCCGGTAATCGTGATTCGTAACGATCAACGGCTGGTATACATCGAGGCATTGGTGCAGGCACAGCAGCAGGATAACTTAGCGGCATTTCAGGAGTTAATGCTGACATCGGCCCAGGAGTCTTTAATTGAGGTGTTAAGAATCGTTGTGACTGCACCAGAAAACCAGAATAAGGGTGAGGACTGTTACGATGAAATGCTTGCTTTTTTAGAGCAGGTCAAACCTGATTAACTATTCAGTGATTATCATTTTTTTATTGGCACCTCACAATAAGGGGTACTTCAATTAATGACTGTACGTCCTACCCATGGTGGTAATCGTAATTGGGCAGCTCAGCTTGCCAATTGCACACCGGAAGAGATTTTAGATTTTTCTGCCAGCATTAACCCGTTGGGACCGCCCCCATCCGTCTTGACAATACTGGCGGAGCAGTTGCAGCACCTAACGGCCTACCCTGACCCCAGATACCCTCAACTGCGGTCAGCCCTCAGTAACTTTCACCATTTGCCCATGGACTGGATCTTGCCCGGTAATGGAGCCGCAGAACTATTAACCTGGATGGGGCGAGAATTGGCCCAGTTAGATGCCACTTATCTGGTCACACCCGCATTTGCCGATTATCAACGGAGTCTCAGGGCTTTTAACGCCAGGATTGTTCCTGTGCCCATGGATCTAGCAGCAGTGCCCCCCCAGGCAAACATAACAGCATCGACTAACTGCGGCTTATTGTTGAACAATCCCCATAATCCTACGGGTACCCTCACACTGCGAAAAGATTTAATCCCTTATCTTGATCAATTTGCCCTGGTGGTGGTGGATGAAGCCTTTATGGACTTTTTGCCGCCGGAGCAGCAGCAAAGTGTATTGGATCTGGTGCCGGACTTTCCTAACTTAATTGTGTTGCGATCGCTAACCAAATTCTACAGTCTGCCGGGTCTACGGCTGGGCTATGCCGTGGGCCAGCCTGACTATCTAAAACGTTGGCAGCAGTGGCGGGATCCATGGCCTGTGAATACATTGGCTGAAGTGGCTGCGATCGCAGCCCTCCAAGACCATTCATTCCAGCAACAAACCTGGGACTGGTTGCCCCCTGCCCGCGATGCCCTTATTGCAGGGCTCCAAAAATTACCTGGACTTACCCCCTTAGTCGGTGCCGCTAATTTTCTCCTGGTCAAAACAGAGGTTCCTGGCACTCAATTACAAAAGGATTTACTTAAATCTCACAAAATTCTGATTCGCGACTGCCTTAGCTTTCCAGAACTCGGGGAGAATTATTTTCGCATTGCTGTTCGTCTTCCTGGAGAGAACGATCAATTATTAACCGCCCTTGCCCAGGCCTTACAACCTTAACCACGCGGGGACGTTGCATGCAACGGTCCCTACAACGCCCAAATTCCTCATCCTGCCGCCTTCGTCCTTTACCTATGCACCCGATCACCGTCGAAAGTTTTGCCATCATCGACCGAGAAATTGACCATCACAATTGGCCCCCTGAGGAATATGCCATTATCCGCCGGGCCATCCATTCCACCGCTGATTTTGAACTTCTAAACTTGTTTGAGTTCAGCGATGGTGCAGTGGCAGCAGGGATAGCGGCACTTCAGCAACGGCAACCCGTAATTGTCGATGTACGCATGGTGCAAATGGGCATCACAGGTGTTCTCAAGGGCATAGGGCATTCTTCTATCGCCTGTGCTCTGGATTATGTTCCAGAGGATTTTATGCCTAGTGCCGCCGTCACCACCCGCACGGCAGCGGGCATGTTGACCCTGACACAACAATACTCCACTGGCATTTTTGTTGTCGGTAATGCCCCTACAGCCCTACTTGCCCTAGTGGAACAAATTCGCAAAGGACGAGTAAAACCAGCCCTAGTAATCGGTGTACCTGTAGGCTTTGTTGCCGTTGAAGAAGCCAAACAGGCTCTAGCAGAGGTGCATGTGCCCCAGATTCAGGTGCGAGGACGTAAAGGAGGGTCTCCAGTGGCTGCTGCCATCGTTAATGCCCTGGCCTATTTATCCCAGGAGTGAACAATTTTTAATCAAACAATAGACGACAACCCTTGTAGGGGCAGGTCTTGTGCCTACCCTGGGACAACGTATGCCATTTCGCAACATTTCGTCAAACATTGAAAAGCAGACGACAACTCTTGTAGGGGCAGGTCTTGTGCCTGCCCTGGGACAACGTATGCCATTTAGCAACATTTCGTTAAATATAAATCCTGGTTGATTGCGCCAGATTGTCCAGGGTGGGCACTAGGCACCACCCCTACCAGGTTATCCATTCTTTTTCACAGATCATCTGAGAGATAGGCAAATTCCAAAAAACATTGAAAAATAGGCGACAATCCCGGTAGGGGCAGGTCTTGTACCTGCCCTGGGAAAACCTATATCATCCAACGGAATTTGTTATATATGATTCTGGTTGATTGCGCCAGATTGTCCAGGGTGGGCACTAGGCACCACCCCTACAGGGTTGTCCATTATTTTCAAAGATCATCCGAGAGATAGGAATTTAATTGTGTATCCTGGGCAATGATGTGGCCTTTGCGATCGCACAACACTGTCCCCACCTCCACCCGCACATTGGCATACTTCTGAATATACGCTTGAGCGCGATCGCTAATTTGCCTTGCCAACAACCCAAATACCGAATCAGCTAAACCCACTTCTATCAAAAGTTCATGGGCTGCTGCCGCCGTAGGAGATGCCAACACTGAACGAATTACCGCCAAACGATCCGTCGTTTCCGGAGTCTCCTCCACTTGTGCAATTGCCGCTGCCAGTATCGGTAGTTTGCCATCCGCCACATGACTCGACGTGTTGAAAATCCCCCCTGCCAACTTAACCAACTTGCCGTGATAACCCAGCAGCATTACAGATTTTGCACCCCGTAACCCTGCTTCCGCCAGCATTGGTCCCATCCAGTTACCCGTCTGCACAATATGTTGTGCGCCAATCCCCAACCGGTGGGCCGTATGCTGACCATTGTGACCAATACAAAACACCAGATGCGGTGTCGTCTGAACGGCCTTTTGCAAGCTAGCTCGATACTCTGCTAACTGGTCAGTGGACGAGTGAGGTTGAGAGATACCGCTGGTGCCCGCAAGGGCGAGTCCTTCCAAAATGCCAAAAGCTTCATTGGAGGTCCGTTGGGCCAACCGACGCCCTTCTGGCAAAATAATCCGCACCCTGGCCTGATACTGAGTTGGAATGAGAGGGCGAACATTCACATCAAACAGTTTACGAGCATAGGTATAGAAAGCAGGTTCTCCGGCGGCAGTGTGACCGATGCCTTCACCCGCTTCCAAGATCAGATTGTCTTCAGCATCTGCACCAATTTCTTCTAGATTTACCCAGGCCCAGATAGGGGTATCGCGGGTCAGGTCAAGATTATCGCCGGGGTCGCTAAGACAAATGCCAAGGGCCGTGGTGGAGTCGATGGTGGCTACTTGCTGGATTGTAACTTCAGCCTCACCTGGAGCCAAATCAAGGGTTACTTGTATCTCGTGTTCCTTGTCAGATAGTAGGGCCTTAGAAACCTGTTCTTCCTTTCCAAACTCTCCAGACTGAACAAGCAGATGGATGAGAGCAGCTTTAGCGGCAGCAACAGCAAAAACTGGCAGTGTATACCCGGCTCGGGCCATAGAATCTCCTTATAGATATCTCGTAGGGGCAGGTCTCGTGCCTGCCCTGGGATAACCTATGCCACCAACCAGAATTCGTATGTATGAGATCTTGGCTGATCGCGTATGGCATTACGGGGTAAGCATAGGGCATTACGGGGTAAGCACAAGGCATTACCCCTACAGAATTATTTAATTATCCTGGCTAATCGTGTGGGGTATCGCGGGGTAGGCACAAGGCACGACTCCTACGGGATCATGCATAGCAACAAAATTCAATGACCTCATCTAAATTATAGGTTTGTTGGGGATAAACTAATGCTGGCCGAGCAATGACCAATAGCCTCACTTCCAGGGCTTTGGCTGCGGCTAGTTTTACGGGGACTCCTCCTGGACCACCGCTGGCTTTGGTGACGACGGTATCCACTCCCAGACGCTGCCATAGGGTTTGTTCTGCTAGGGCATCGGTGGGGGAGCGATCGCAAATCAGCTGTTTTGGTTCAAACCCAATCTGGATGGCCTGAGCTTTAGCCGTTGGCAGAATTCTGGCCCAGAGGTAAGACCGCTGTTGCCAGGGCTGAAACCGATGTAGTGCTTTGATACCCAGGGTAAGGAGCACACGACGATTGTCCAGATATTGAGGTTGCAAAAGGGTCTCTAAATCAGGCACGGACTCCGCAGGTGGCTCTAGAGAACAGGCCTGGCGTTCAAACCGCAGGTAGGGCAAGCCGAGGGCCATGGCCTGTTTAGAAATTTCGGTGGCAAAGGGATGGGAGGCATCGACAATGGCACGAATGCGGTGCTGCCGAACCAAGGTTTGTATACTGGCCCAATCCAATGCCCCTGGCTGTATCTGACCAGGCAGCCCCTGATACAGCCGCCCTGCCGTAGGGGAAACGACGGTCACCAACCACGAAATCCCTTGCTGAGTGAGTCGCTGGGCAATGGCTCGACTTTCACTGGTGCCGCCGATTAGCCAAATGGTCACACCCTGGATAAATGGGGACGGAAGAGGTGGCTGTGGCCTGGATTATAGAGTTGCGATCGCGCTTCTTGGGCAGCCAAGGCCGGGCTAATCAGGTACATCACGGTGCGATCGTGGCCTGATTCCTGAGTCATGGTTGCCATGGTATCCAAACGCCCTACAAAAATCTCTTCATCGGGCCAGCCCAGGCGATAGCAAAGGGCAACAGGGGTTTCTGGTGGATAATGGGTCATTAGCTTATCCTGGGCGGCAGCGGCATGGCGAGCGCTGAGGTAAAGACACAGAGAAGCCCGGTGCGCGGCCAGGGAGGCCAGGTCCTCATCGCCTGGCACATTGGTACGGCCCTGCACTCGGGTAAGGATAATGCTCTGCACTAATTGAGGTACCGTTAGCTCCACCGCCAAACGTGCTGCTGCTAGCTGAAATGCACTGACCCCCGGCACAATTTCAAACGTTATCTGGTGCTTAAGCAAAAACGCCATCAGCTCATGGAGTGCCCCATAGAGACACGGATCGCCATCTTGCAATCGCACCACACGCTGGCCTTTGATCACCCGTTCTTGGAGCATTGGCAACCAGGTTTCTAAGGTATGGGATCGGGTATCGATGGTTTCCACCGTTGACTGACACCATTGCAGCATCTGTTCAGGTACCAGCGACCCAGTGTAGAAGACCGTATCTGCTGTCGCTAGGAGATTCTGACCGCGAACGGTAATTAGGTCTAGAGCACCGGGACCAGCCCCGATAATTTGGACTGGCGATTGTTGAGATGAAGGGATGGTCTGGGTCATAGGTTAAAAAACAAGGGTGGGTATGGGTTTTAGCGGTGAATTTGTTATGCAGTGGTAAGAGTGTTATTGTCCTGGGCAATCAGCTTACATCCAGTGCGGATAGCTGTTTTACTAGCAACCTGAGAAAGGTTAGTCGTGGGTTGATCCTCAGCATCGACAATGTCTTTATTCTATTGCCCAATGGAAAATAAAGGGCTAATGATTTGGGTTATGAGTATTTTTTGTTAGAAGACTGTTGTGCATCGTTGGTGCTGGAGTTTCATCGGGTCTCAGTGGAGATGGTTCACAGGCGCAAGAAAAGTACCCCTGTGGGTACTAAGATCAACAATCAGGTGGCAAATAAAATTCCGTTGCATGTTTTTCGCGCTGGCATCCGTATCTCATCCCGCCGCAGTTGCAACACGACCCACTCACGATCAACAGTAGTTGCAACTATAGCTGCTGGCGATTACCGATAATGATCAACATACGTTCTTATGAAGTTACAGATTGGTCCAGGCTGTGCGAAATCCATGATGCATCACGTGTCGATGAACTGACATTAACTGTTGGTATGGATGCGTTCCTGACCCTTGGGCAAACAGCCAAGGAGGAGGGCCTTTTTGATGGTCAACTCTTTGTTGCAGAGGTCGATAATGTTATCCAAGGGTTTGTTGCCTATACGAATGAAGAACTTACCTGGCTTTACGTTGATCCTAAATTTTATAGAAAAGGTGTGGGTCGTGCGTTAGTCCAACATGCTGTTGCAAACTCAGCACCAACTATGGCAATTGAATTGCTTGAAGGCAATACACCTGCACTGGAACTGTATCTTGCTGAAGGCTTTAAGGTCATAAAACGCATAGAAGGCCAGCTTGTAGGTAATGAAGAGTTTGCCGCAGTAGGTCTTGTTTTGAGACGTGAAGAGACTTGAGGGGCATCAGTCCGTAGAATAATCTTCTTGTTTATAGCCAGAAAAAACAATTACATAATATGATGCACTTTCTGTCTATTTCTTAAAATATTTGAGTGAATAAGCGCAAAGGCACCAGAAATAGCGACGATGTATAAGACGTTAGAGCCCCTGTCATGCCTCAGTTTAAGCGCCGTCATTTTCTACAGCTTGCCGGATCTACCCTGGCATCCATTGGTCTTAGTCAAACACACTTTTTGCGACAGTGCGATCGCTACGGCAAAGCACTGGCTCAGGACACATCTCGCAAGCTGGCTCTGCTGGTAGGGATCAATAATTATCCCAGATCGGTAGGTCGTCTACGTGGATGCCTCACAGATGTCGAAATGCAGTACGAGTTACTGGTCCATCGCTTTGGCTTTCAACCCGACGACATAAAAATCATTAGCGACCCGATTGACGGCATCCTGAGCACTCGTGTCGCCGCACCACCCACGCGGGAAAATATACTAACTGCATTTGAAGAGCATCTGATCAACCAGGCCAACGAAGGCGATGTTGTTGTCTTTCATTACTCTGGCCATGGAGCGCTGGTCAAAGAAGAAAATGGAATTCCAGGCTTTAACAATCGCAATGGCACTATTGTTCCAATTGATGCACGCGCTGGTGTTTCTCACGATAATAAACAGGTCAATGACATTATGGGCAAAACTCTATTCTTGCTCACCTATGCCCTCAAGACCAACAATGTTAGCCTGATTTTAGATAGCTGTCATGCTGGGGGTGGCACCAGGGGCAATCTAGTCATTCGTTCAGTCACCGACCGATTGTTGAGTGGTGACATAGAACCCTCGGATACTGAACTGGCTTACCAAGAGAGGTGGCAAGGGCTCAATAATCTATCGTCACAAAAACTTCAAGAATTACGCCAGTCAGGCATTGCCAAAGGCATGGCCCTAGGATCAGCCCGCATTAACCAGCTAGCCGCCGATGCGCCCTTTGGAGATTTTAATGCAGGTGCGTTTAGCTATTTACTCACGCGCTATTTATGGCAGCAGGTGGGCGATCAATCGGTCGACAATGTATTTGTTAACCTATCCCGTAGTACCCAAGATGTGGCTAAAAGTGCAGGGCTAGAGCAAGAACCCATCTTTGAGGTTGCCCCCAACAGCAATTTTGAACAGCAGCCACCTTTATTTCTTAAGGCTCCTCACCCCGCAGCGGAGGCCGTTGTGCGACAAATCGACGGCAACAACATCACGTTTTGGCTAGGGGGTGTCTCTCCGCAGAGTATCGAAGCCTTTACCACAGGGGCCGTTTTTAATCTGATCGATACCGAGGGGAATCCGATCGGTGCGGTAACCCAAACAGGCCGGGCTGGCCTGGAAGGCTATGGGACTCTGGAAACAATGGGTCGCAGCGGACGCGATCGCGGCATCTTGATGAGAGAACAGGTGCGGGGGATTCCGGCAGATCTTTCCCTACGAGTGGGCATAGATATTAGCCTGGCGGAGGACGCTGCTGTTGCTAGAGAAACGCTGGCTGCCGTTAACCGCATCACGGTGGTTGATGTTGACCAAACTCAACCCATTGACTATCTACTGGGTAGATTGACAGATAGTATCAAAACTAGAGCCGCCACTGAGGGCATCACCATGGTCTCGCCTGTCGGTAGTATCGGCTTATTTACAGAAGGGTTAACGCCCGTTCCTGAATCCTTTGGCCGGGTCGATGAGTCGGTTGTCAACGCTGTTGCTCGTTTACGACCTCGTATGAAGATGCTGCTGGCAGGGCGGATTCTCAAGTCGATTGCTAATGGAGAGACCTCGGATGTCAATGTAGAAGTGGACGTTACCCCAGTCGCGACTGGGGGTACTTTGCTCAGTCGGGGCAGCCGCGCCGCTCAAGAAGCAGGCTTGATTGCCCAGACCGTCGACACAGGCATCCAAAAAGTTGAGGTGGGAACTCGCATAGAGATTGCTGTCACCAATAATGAGTCTAGAAATCTCTATATTAGTATTCTCATTATCGATAGCAAAGGTCAGCTCGTTGTGCTACATCCTGTGGATTGGAATGCAGCGGAAACCGCGACGCTGGTGCAACCCGGTCAGCGACTCATTGCCCCCAGTCCAGGCAGCAATTTCGAGTTTGAAGTGGGTGGACCGGCTGGCCATTTTGAGCTGTTGGTCCTGGCCAGTACCGACCAGTTGCGGGATGCGCTGAGGGGCCTTAGAGAAATTGCCCGTGGACGAGGTATCCGCTCCGGTAATCCACTTGTTTTTGGCGAAGGTCAAACCCGTGGTTCTAACGAAGGGGATGATGCTCCCGTAGAGATTTTGGATAGTTTATTGGGTGACTTAAACCGTAATGCACGCAGCACCGTACTTGTACGCGGTCGCCAGAGTTCTGATACCCAGCGACTAGCAGCATTTTCTGCGGTTTTTGAAGTGGTGGAATAGCGTTGATAGGATACTGTTGCCACAAGATGTAAGAAAACGTTGATCCGTGATATCCAGCAATCGTAAAAGTTATCTAGTACATTGCCTTTAAGTAAGCTTTACTGTTTATCCAACCAGGATAAATTTTTAACACATGAAGTGCTATTTCTCAGTGTAAATATACAAGCAGCAGATACGTTTGATGATACAAACATCATTCAGGATGTCCCTACTAGCTCGCCATGTCTCATATGACCTCAAAAGCAAAAGCCACTGTATTATTTTCCTTGTCGTTGACAGGTTTGTTAATGTCGAGCCTACCGGTTCTAGGGCAATCTAGACCTGACCCCCGAGGTCGAGAGGATTCTAATGTGGACATGCCGCTATTGGACGGAGCACAGTGTACCCATACTAGTTCACGCTCACAGTATGATCGGCTACGCACGGGCTCGTCTATTGTGTCAGTCAACCGACGCCCCTATGAGTCACAGTTTTACATGTCGATTCGTGCTACCTACAGGGCTGCGATTACTTGTTTGACTGATTCACGCATATTTCCCTTACTATCGTTACAGATGGGGGTGCCTGACGATGATGTCGCTAAGGAGACATTAGCTACAGTCAATGTTTATCAAAGTGGTAATGTTGTCTATTCCTATGACAATATTATTCCAGGTAGTTTGATTAATACTCCGTTGTCCCTAGGCAATGGTGAAGACTTTGCTATCGAAATTGTGTGTCATCGGGCAGGCTCTAGCGGCCAGAACAGCAGCTGTAATCTTCACTTTCTAGAAGCCAAGCTGTATGGTGCTACAAATAATACCATCCATAGTAGTCCCTCCACAGGCAGCCCAGCCCCAGGAGGATACGTCATCAACACGGGCGAGCCTCAAACAAATCCCACAGCCTCAGACAGCAATCGTCCTGAAGGACATACTCCCCCCAATAACCCCAGCAGCGTGATTGATCAAACCAATGATGTGCTCAATGGAGTTGAAGATGCTGTAGATACGGTAAACGATATTTTTGATCTCTTCTAAACGTCGTTGTCTCCCTTGGCGTCAACCTATTGTCCTAAGTGCCAGCCATCTCTATGAGCTTCAACCGACGCAAATTTATTGTAACCAGTACCCTGGGAAGTCTTTCCTTTGCCAAGACTTCCAGTTTCTTTTTTCCTAAACCGGCCAATGCTTATTCTCTTAACTATCGGCTAAGTCAAGATGGTCGGGCTGATGCTGTGTTTAGAACCTTTCGTGAGGTTAATATTGCCCAAGGAGAAACGGCCAACCTCCCCCCAGAGACCAATTCGGTTGTTGCAGAGGTTGTACAATCTGTTCAGCAAGAGTTTACGAATCGCAGCTATACAGATAGCGCAACTCCTTTCTCTAAACGTTTAGGTAACGTGGATAACCCGCTTTGGGGTAGACAGCGCAATGAACGTCTAGGGCCTAATCCTGGCTTTGGCACAATCCAAGTTGTGAATAATTTTGTGAGCCCCATTGCCTTTACGGGATCCACGACGGCTGGAGTTGATCGCGGTATGCAGGTGCTGGGCGGCGACGAACATTTAGATGCGCTGGAGTTAGATGGTGCCCTAGTACCCACTCGTAATCGGTTTGAAGACTGGGGCACCTGGGACGGTGATGTAGATCCGAATACTGGTGAATATTTAGGACCTAGTAGTATTACCAGCTATGAAACTCGGTTTGGCTCAGTTACGCGTTTATATACAGTCAAAGAGCCGGGGCCTGGTGGGTTTGCCGAAATTCTCTTTATTATCGATGGTGGCCGTCGGGTAAAAGCGAATTTAAATATACGAGTGGATTTTTCCTAGAGGAGAAGTGCGCATAGACACTTGCCATTAACTAATCATCCACTCATCGACCCATCTACTCATCTGCCCTAGATACTGCTTAAAGACCGTTACCAATCAAAATAAAGGGAGCCCAGTAGTAGGGATGGTCTGGGCTAGCCTGTAATCTGATGGGGTTACCAGTAACGGTATCCAGTATATTAATAGCGGCTCTCGGTTCTCCTGTGATGCTAGACAGATCATTGTTAATAAGTGCTAGCTGAGCCTTTTGTAGGGCTTCGGTTTTTGAGTAGCCTGCATTAATGGCAAGATAAAAGGCATTCATCAATGTCTGGGTGCCGCCATCGTCTACTTGCCAAAGAGAGGCAACTACAGCACGTGCTCCCTGTCGTTGAAACTGATAGCCTAACCCCAGCACCTGCTCACCGTTATTGTCAAACCCACCCAGACCCGTCTCACAGGCACTCAGCACCACTAAATCAACCCTGGTCAGTCTCCAGGTTTCAATATCTCGAATAGTGGGACGATCGCCGTTGCCAAACAAAATAAATGACTCCCCTGCATCTTTGGGTACAAGTGAGGCGTGAGTCGCAAAATGCAGAATATTGAAGGTATTTAGCCTGGACCGCAGTGACGCCAGACTAAAGTCATTGTCAATGTAGGTTTGAATATTGGATAGGGTACGAGCAAGAATGGACACTTCTATGCCAGCAAAGGGTAAGCCCGAAAATTTAAGGGTCTGGTTTCCGACATTGACGGTGTGGGTCACTGTTTCATCTGCAAAGGCCGCTGCCAGGATACGAGGCGCGGTTAATGGCTGTGTATTGAGATTTTGTAGGGATGTGGCTGTAATGTTGTTGATTTGAAAGCGCTCTGCTAGCCATTGGCCATCGCTAGCATTCGCTGAATCATAGAGTGCTGCCAGGGGAACATAGCGCAAGGGGCCGTCTGGTGCGTAAAGAATCGTTTGTGCATTTGCCCTGGATAAGTCTTCTTCCAAAGGTTCAATCAGCCAACGATACAGTTGATATGCAGACCCTTTGGCATCTTGTGTGGGTTGTTGTAGAACAGATCGAAATGTTGCGATCGCACTATTGAGCTCAGCCCGGCTGACATGCTTCACTGTTCGCCGTAATGGTGGAGCATTTGCAGTGGTAATAATCAACTCAATGCGGTCCTCTAGGACCAGTGGATAGATCAAAACAGCATTAAGCTGTTCTAGATTATCTCCAAGGCTGCTAATTTCTTGAATCGAGAAGCTGCTTTCGTCTGTAGCCATTTGCTGTAGACTTCCTTGTATATCATCACTGCGCGTGAATTCATTGAACTGAAGGAATAGCTGATCCTGGACCTCAAGCAGTTGATCAAGTCGCGGTTGCTCCGCTGGGGTTAATGTCCCTTGAATGGTTGCTTCCTCTAATTGGCTAATCTCCTGACCAATTTCAATGGCGGATGTTTGCAACCGCTCATATTGATCTAAAATCTCTTGCTCAGCTTGATAAAATTCAATGCCACTGGCCGTACGGGCATTGCCTCGCACATTGTTAAAATAGTCTTGCACCTCTTGCACCTTCAGCAAATCCAAGATGCGTTGAGCTTCAAGCACTCGATTTTGTTGTAAAAGTAGGTCCGCTAACTGCCGGTAGGTATCGGCAACCGTATCGACATAGGAGGTTTGCAGGTCCACTGCCAGCGACTGATTATCGGCGCGGATCGCTTCGTATTGATTAATGGCTTGTTTCAGAAAGAGAATTGCGACACTGGGTTGTTGATTAGCCCGGTAGAGTAAACCAAGATTACTGAGGATCGTCCCCTGGGCTGGACGGAGATTGAGTTGGGTTGCGATCGCAAGACTACGCTGATAATAAAGTAATGCTGTGTCGTAATCTCCCATCAACTGATAAAGTTCGCCCAAATTATTGAGGACCCTGAGTTTGCCAACAGCAAACCTAGATGTTTGAGATAATTCAAGGCTTTGCTGATAATACTCCAGGGCTTGCGAATAGTTTTCCTGTAAAGCGTAAACAATCCCTATGTTGCCCAGGGTCGTGGCTTCACCCTGTGGGTCGCCAAGCTGGCGTTTTAAGCTCAAGCTTTGTGCAAAGGCCTGCAAGGCACTGTCGTAATTCTTCAGATAGCGGTGCACCTGACCAATATTGTTTAACACTCGCGCTTCATTTACCGGGTCATCCGCATCACGTACCAGCAACAGACTCTGTTCATAGGCATCAAGGGCAGCCCCATAGTCACCGAGTTTTTTATAAACTATCCCTAAATTTCCCAACGCCCTAAACTCTCGGATGGGGTTATCAATACGTCGGGCAAGCTCCAAACTTTGTCGGTGAAACTGTAACGCCAGACTATACTGACTCAGCAGATCATAAACCACACCCATGTGGGTCAATGCCGCTGTCTCTCCATCCGGATTATTTAGTTCTCGGTTGACACTGAGGCCTTGTTCAAAGTAGCGCAGAGCTTCAGAGTAATTATTTTGTTTACGATAGGCGAGCCCAATATTAATCAATAACTTAGATGCACTCCCCTGGTTATCCATGGCTTGATACAGCCCTAAAGCCTGCTTCCAGTCATCGATAGCCGCTTGCCATTGCTCTGCTTGAAACGACGCAACACCACGATCCCGTAAACGGTTAGCCTCAGCTGTCACCTCAACCGAGGCTGGTGACTGATGGCTATCGGCAAAGATTACTTGCGAAGGCAAACGGTTCAGCGATGTCAAGAACGTTAAGGCAATCAATGCCAATGCATGGGTGACCATAACTACAGCAATTATATTTTCTTAAACTATACGCTCAGAAGAAGGTCCAAAAAGGTTAACCAGGCTGCTGTCATACTACCTGGAGTGAAGAACTGGGCTGCATTGATGCCGACGGGAGAAGCTCAATAGGTTCTCTACAAAATTTCAGCTTTCCGTTTCTCCATGTGCCACATAAACCATGAATAAGTGCACACCGCCAAGAAACACCCAGTTTAGCAAGCATTAATGGCGAATCAGCCTCAAAAACACTCACGTTTCAAGAGTTGAGCCCCATTGAGGATCAACAATACTAATCATTTATTCGGAGTCATCACCATGAAACTTTTATCTGCCATTGGTTTAGGTACTGTTCTTCCCATCTTGTTGTCTACTACAGCACTGGCAGCCATCGAACCTCACATTGACATCTATCCCCAAGAGACAATCCAGCTATCTCAGGGACAGTCCTACAGTGATTTAATCGACACAGGGCTAGAACAACTAAAATCGCGTAGCTACGAAGCCGCACTGACCTCATTTGAGACAGCAATTGCGATGGAACCTAATCAATTTCAAGGTTGGTTGGGTAAGGGAGAAGCCCTCTACGGTCTGCGACGTTATGCAGAGGCAGGCATAGCCTATCGGCAGGTAACGGCACTCAACCCTAATTTAACCTACGCATGGGTCTGGTTGGGCAATGCGCTGGATGAAACAGATCGCCTGCAAGAGGCGCTAGCCGCTTATCAGCAGGCGCTTACGATAGATCCAAACTATGCGTGGGCGTATTACCATCGGGGCATTGCGTTGAATAACGCTGAGCAATATGGGGATGCGCTGGCGGACTTTCAACGGGCCACTGAACTCAAACCAGACCTGACCGGGGCATGGTTATGGGTAGGTCGTTTATTGCTCAAGCTAGAGCGACCAGGTGAGGCATTGACAGCCCTGGATCGGGCAGTGGCATTGGCAGCAAATAATGCCCGCATCTGGTTCTATCGGGGAAATAGCTTGGCCGGGCTCAAGCGGTATGAAGAGGCGATTGCTTCTTATGATCAGGCGATTGCCCTCAATCCACAGGCGGAGGGCCCCTGGTATAACAAGGCGCTGGCCCTGGCAGATTTAGGATGTTACGGACAAGCCGTTGAGGCGATGGATCAGGTACTGGTGATTAATCCGCAAAATACCCGGGCGCAGGAGTTACGAAATCAGTGGAGAGAATTGGCACAGCAATAGTTGGGGATTAAAACATTGAA
The DNA here is from genome assembly GCF_032906605.1 of Leptothoe sp. LEGE 181152. Classification (NCBI taxonomy): domain Bacteria; kingdom Bacillati; phylum Cyanobacteriota; class Cyanophyceae; order Nodosilineales; family Cymatolegaceae; genus Leptothoe; species Leptothoe sp. LEGE 181152. The sequence continues at coordinate 25,062 of NZ_JASATU010000012.1, read as the reverse complement.
GCCAGTCTTTTGGGACGTGTTGTTGAACAGTGCTTCCCTTTATCCAGAATCTCACTGACACCTGATGCCCTGCCTCGCCGAGTTCCGGCTTAAAGTTCCAGCTGCAGTTAATATCCCAGCTGAGTGAATAAGTCTGCTTAACCCAGCGATACCCAACGGCGACAGGTTAACGAACCCCACCTATGAGAACGATGCTCTATCTCTATAATGCCTCGAAATCGAAATTTTGCAGGTAATCCTCAGATTTCTCTGACCATGGCCAAAATCAATCTAGACTAACCCCAGGGCACTGTCCGTATCCAAGCACTATGGAACCTCCCTTTCGCTATTGGCAAATAACAACCCTCACCGCCGCAGGGCAGCTGGAACACCGAGACTGTCCCCAAGCTCAGCAATGGTTCAAAGCTCGCTTTGAAGATGAAATCGCGGCTGAGGAGCTATCAGATCGCATTTGTCAGGATACGCTATGGCGCATTTGCCAGGCGCATCCTAATGAAGCGTCCATGGCGCAGCTATGTCTGCGCTGCTGGTTATCTCACCAAATTGTTTACATCTGCATCCAGCTAGCCCGTAGTTTTGGTGCAACCTATGGCTTTCAAGCAGCTGACCTGTGGCCGTTGGTGTTAGATGACGATGGTAAAGTGCCCGCCACATACCAATCGTTTACGATGAAGATCTTGGCCAGCTATGATCCAGACCGGGGGGCCCTTAGTACCTGGGCCAGTCGCCTCACCAAAAATCACCGTGAATTAAATAACTTTTTGCTTAGTCAGGGACTGTACCGAGCCACCCCCTGGGCGATTCTGAATGATACAAAGGCGACCCAATTGCCTCGGTTTTTACCGCATCTGAGTCCATCAGAGTTAGACATCGCTGCCCAGTTGCTAGGAGCTTACCATCGGGTGTATCGGAGGGACCGCATTACCCAGAGAACTAGCCGTGGGCAACGATGTAGCGCTCCTACCGATGAACAGTTGCAGCGGATAGATCTTAGCCAACCGCCAAATGTCGTTCTATCACAGCTTCATGACCTGGCAGAACAGCTACGCCAGTCCCGTGTTGCTGCACGGGGAGGCAGCCTACCTAGCCAATCTCTTGATGCCAATGAATACACCGAACCAGCGGTCCCAGTCTCTGATGATTTTCAGGAGATCCAAGATGAATTTGCCAAGAACTATCGTCAAGATTTTCTCAATACTCTAGGCGAGGCCATTAAAGTAACGGTGACGGCCTACACGGTCCATTACCAAAAGCGTAGACCCCCCCAGGGCAGAGTATATCGTCAAGCATTGGAGCTGTTTCACTGCGAGGGACGGCCCATGGGAGAGATTGCCAAAACACTGGGGTTAAACAGTCAGGTTAAGGTCACACGGCTACTGAATCTTAAAAAATTTCGCACTGAAGTCTGTATTTATTGGCTTAACCAACTTAAGGAACGTGTACAAAAAAACGCCCTAAAACATCTTTCGCCTGATCAGTTAGATAACATTGCTGACAAGCTAGAGCAAATCCTAAACGAAGAGGCGGATGCGGTGATGGCAGAAGCGGCCTCGGAAGCACAGATACCGAAAAATCGCACAGCCAATAGTGTATTTGCCCGACAACTCTGCGCAGTTGTTGACACACTACCACTGCCCCCTGATTTGCCTTCCTAAGATTTACACATTCCTACCATTGCAGCCCGATGATAAGCCATGAGTATTCAACCTTCAAACCCAGCCCCTTTCAAAGGTTTTCACCCTGTAGCAACAGAAACGATTATGCTAACTAATACGTCTACTCAATGGGCTCAGCGTGTTTGTCGTGATATTGCAGATGCAGATGAACAATGGCATAGCTTTTTAAGGGCCCTCGCCATTACAGGCTTTGAACAATGGCTAAATCAAGGGAATAGTGGGCTACCAATTAGCTATTCACAGACTGTCGCGCCGGGTACAGATGCGACTATTCAGGTGGGAGATTTTCGGCTATATATTTTACCCATGGGCACGCTTAAGGATGATCAGGTGGTGATTCCAGCCAGTGCCTTGAGTGAGAAGCACACAGCCCATTTGTATGTGTTAGTAGAGGTGCACGAAGAAGTGGCGCAGGTGCGCGTGAGGACAGCGTTACTGTCTCATCAGCTAGAGGCTTATGTTGAGCGACAGTGCGAGGCTGAGGAGTATGGGGTGCCGGTAAGCGAGTTTACAGTGCCTCCTGAAAAACTGTTGTGGTATCTCAGCTGTTTAAAGCCAGAGGCTATTATCAAACCTGACACGGTCACATCTAGCGTAAAAGAGAAAATTACTACTCAGCTGCATGAGACTGTGACTACGGTTATCAATACGGGGAAATGGCTACAGGGGCAGTTAGATACTGTGGCCGAGCAGCTAGCGTGGCAGTTTATCCCGTCCTTAGAATGTGGCTATGAGCTCAGGGACTTTAGAGATGCTGAAGATCCTCTAGGTAAAATATCAGACATTCTTAGGGAGTTGCAGGACCGAAGTGTGGGTGTGCCCACTGACGCAGTTGGAGCTTGTCAGTCTGTCAGAGTGGGTAATGTCATTTGTTACTTTTATACGTTCATCTGGGAACTGGCAGAAACAAATGAATGGAGTAGTCTATTTGTGTTATTTGGTGCAGATGCCAATGAGCCATTACCCATTGGCACAGAGCTTCAGGTAAGCGATCAAACATCGGTCATGTCTACTAGTAAGGTGCAGCCGGGGGCGATGACTACGTTTTTATATATCCAGGCAATTGGTAATTTAGATGAGCTGTTTACTGTGGATATTAGTTCATCGGATGGTGAAACATTAACGCTACCTCCGTTTGGTTTTGTTTGAAGGCCTAGAAGCAGGCTCAGCTAACGGAGAGGTAATTTCACTTAAGTGCGATCGCACTCCCGATACCCACAATTTACCGTTTAAGTAAGTACTTTAGTATCATGGGGCTAGAACCATCGGCTCCCTAGCCTAGCGCCTGCCATGACTCAATCTATTAATCGAGTTCGTTGGACTACCGAAGACTTAAAGCGATTACCTGATAGTAGCAACCGCTATGAAATAATTGATGGACGCTTGCTAACGACCCGTGCGCCTCACTGGAAACATCAAAAGGTCATTAGCAATGTAGTCAGGGTCCTCAACACTTGGTCGGATACTAGTAAGCTCGGTGAAGCTGTACCCACACCCGGTGTCATTTTTGAGGATGCAGATAATGTAATTCCAGATGTTGTATGGATTAGCTATGAGCGTCTATCGGTAGGGTTAGATGATGAAGGTCATTTGACCATTGCACCAGAACTTATGGTTGAAGTGTTATCAGCTGGCAAACAAAATCAAGAGCGAGATCGAGAAACCAAGGTGAAGCTCTACAGTGAACGCGGTGTTCAAGAGTATTGGATTTTAGATTGGCGCGCTCAGCAGTTGGAAGTGTATCGCCGAGAAGATGGTTTGTTGAAACTCATGAATACACTATTTTCGCAAGATAGTTTGAAATCGCCTATTTTGCCAGGCTTTACCTGTCAGGTTGAAGTCTTTTTTGGATAGCAGATTGTCTATGTTTGAAGTCGTCTGTTTAGGCGGCACCAAACTGTTGCGGCTCCACATCCACGCACTAGCTACAAACCGTTGCCGATCAAAATAAACGGTGCCCAGTAGTAGGGATGATCTGAACTTGCCTTCAGACTAATCGGTTCCCCTGTGTCGAAATCGACAATATTAATTGCCGCTCTGGATTCTCCTGAAATTACCGAGAGATCATCTTTTATCAGGGCCAACTGTGCCCGTCGCAGAGCTTCGGCTTTGGGTAATCCTTCACTGAGGGCCAGGTAAAAGGCATTCATCAGGGCCTGGGTGCCGCCATCGTCTACGCGCCATAGCGATGCCATCGCTGCTTTTGCCTGAGCTCGCTGAATCTGGTAGCCCAGCCCCAATACCTCGATCCCACTGTCTAAATCCTGTCCGCCCAGTCCTGTCTCACAGGCACTCAGTACCACCAGATCGACATCTTCTAAATCCCAACTGCTAATATCGCGCAGGGTGGCAATATCACCATCGCCAAATAACAGAAATGAATCATCGGGGCTGGTGGAGATAAAGGCACCGTGGGTGGCCAGGTGAATAATATTGTAGCCAACTAATTCAATGCGGCGTTCGGTGTCGGTTTTGCTAAAGTCAGCATCGAGGAGAACATCGGTGTTGGGTATTTGGGCTGCCAGGTTGTTGACCTCGGTGCGGGTAAAGGGGAGGTTGCTAAAGGTGTATTGCTCACCACCAACGGTGGGGCTAAAACTACAGTCGGCACAGGCAGCAGCCAGAATAGTGTGCTCAGTCTGGGGTGGGGTGTCAAAGTCACTAATGGACTCGGTGGTAATGTGGGTGACTGAGAATCGTTCGGCAAGCCACTGGTTGCCATCGTGCAGGGCGACGAGGGGAATATAGCGCAGGGCACCATCTGGAGAATAGACAATGGTTTGGGTGCTGGTGCCATTATCGAGTAGGGCCAGGTCTTTTTCGATATCTTTAATTAGCCAGTTGTAGAGTTTTTGCGCAGCTGCTTTTGCCTGTTGGGTAGAGCCATGGGGGCTACGGAGCAGGGTGCGGTAATTGAGGATAGCTTCATTGACGTCCTTAGCACTGACTTCCACCGGGCGACGGATGGGTGGGGCATCTGGGGGGACCAGGATGAGTTCTAGGCGGTCTTCAAAAATTAGCGGATAGAGTAGGACTGCATTGGGCAGGTTGGCAATGTTGTTTTGGAGAGTGCGGAGGCTGGCCAGTTCAATATTTTGGCCTTCTGTTGAGGTGCGTAGCAGGGCTATGGCGGCTTTAACGGCTGGATATTCTAGAAACTCAGTGAAGTTATCTAACAATTCGCCTTCACGGGCGCTAAGTTGATCATATAGCTCTAGTTCCTCGGACGTGAGTGAGTCATAGCCCTCAGTATCTGCTTTGGCTTTGAGTCGAGCTAAGTCCTCTTTGGCGAGAAGAACCTCTTTATAAAGGGTAAGGATCTCTTCTTCTGGTTGCCAATAGTCAAAATTTCTAGGGGCATCATCATGACTACGTACATCCTGAAAATAGTCTTCTAGCTCTTGTGTTCGCAAAAGATCAAGCACAGCTTGGGCTTCTAGCACTCGATTCTCTTGAAGGAGTAAATCAGCCAGCTCACGATAAGTTGCTGATACTGTCTCTTTGTATGAGTCTTGTAACCCATGATCTAAAACACTGAGATCACCATGAATACTCTCGTAAACAGTCACAGCCTTTTTTAGAAAAGTAATTCCCAGTTCAACTTGATTTTGTTCTTTAAATAAGCTTCCAATACTCCCTAATGTGCTTCCTTGTCCAGCAAGGTCACTAATATCCTGAGCAATCAAAAGTGACTCGTTGTAAAGTTCTAATGCTTTGTCATATTCACCTTGACGTGAATAAACAGCAGCAATATTGTGTAGTGTTTCCGAAATACCCCAAGGATTTTTTATCTCTCGGCGGATTTTCAGTGATTTTTGATAAGAACTAAGCGCTTTGGAATCGTCTCCTTGTCTAGAATAAATCAACCCAAGACTGTTGAGTAAAGTAGCTTCACCACGTCGATCATCGATATTTTGACTAATTTCCAGAGCCCTTGAGTAAATCAGCCGTGCATTCTCGTATTGACCTTGACGTGAATACATAAATCCAATATTAGTGAGAGCCTCCCTCATACCTCGAAAATTCGAGACTGACTCTTGAATTTCAAGAGCTTCCATGGAAATATCAACTCCTCTTTTATACTGGCCTAACACGGCGAAAATCAATCCAATATTGTTAAGAGATTCTCCGATGCCATAAGAATCAAATATTTCCCTACGTATCGCTAATGATTGCTGATGAAAGTCGATGGCTCTGGAGTATAAAGATTGTTCGAAATAAACAGTACCAATATTGTTTAGGACAGCAGCTCTCCCTTGAAGATCATTAAGTTTTTTTCGAATTTCTAGTGACTGATTGTAAAACTCTAGTGCTTGAGAATAATCACTTAATCCATGATATGCACTTCCAATATTATTTAGAGATATGCCAATATTATGAAGCTCACCAATCTCTTGATCGATTACTAAAGCCTTCTTGAAAAATTCTAGAGAGTTTGTATAGTCACCTAGTCGATTAAAAATGAAACCTATAGAATTTAGTGTATTACGTTGACCATGCCGGTTATCAACCTCCTGAAGAATCGCCAATGCCTGTATGTGAACGTCCAAAGCATATTCATACTTATACTGATATTCATAAACGGTAGCAATATTGCTCAATAAAACCCCGACTCCTTGAAGATTATTAATTTTCCTATAGAGCGCTAAAGAACTAAGCAGTTTTTCCAGTGCTTCTGAGTATTTCTCTTGATTGATGAGTGCAATACCGATCCGATTTAATTGCTCAGCTTCATCTGTTATAGAAGTAACGGCATCGTCTTGTTTTACCGAAATTGACTTAACCCTGTACTCAACAGTTGGATTTTTCTGTACTGCTTCACTACTATCTATCATCAACATTGTGAAAAAAACAGATAATCCTATTTGCAGTGTTAAGGTTTTCATAATTCATTTCAAGAGTTAAACCACAATGCAACCAATTTGTTGCAACATCGGCAGTAGGGGCCATCCTCACTATGACCCCCACCCATCCAAAAACTCAACCAACTATTAACCTTTCTTCTCAACCACCTCCATCACGGCTTCAACTGCTTCCACAGCATCCACCAGCCCCTGCCCAAAGAAATACACTTCCGGTGCAATGGCCTCCACCGGTCCACTAATGCCCGAAGGCCGCACAAATGGAAAATCGACTGCCGTACCAAATCCAGCTGACGCCTGTAGCCGATACCGATTCTGATCCGCCTGACTCAGTGCCAACGGCCCATAATTCGCCGTCTGCCCCAAAATTGCCCCTAGCTCATCTCGACTCAACTGCTGCGCCCCATCCACCGAGCGCATCAACGCCAGCACCCCACTCACCACCGGGGCCGAAAACGACGTCCCCTGTACCTGCACATATTGTCCCAACGGATCTAACGTCAAGCCCCAACTCGTCTGTGGTGGCTCCATACTCTGCCAAAAACCAGGCACCCAGGTACCCCCAACCGTCAAAATACCGCCCGCCTGTTCACGATTTGTCTCACCACCGGGGGCTACCACATCCAGTCCCGCTCCATAGCTGCTGTAATAGCTGCGGTTCCCCCGAACATTTGTTGCCCCCACCGAAATTACGCCTGGCAACGCTGCCGGAAAAGATACTCCATCCAGCTGGCTATTTCCCGCTGAGGCCACAATCACCATGGCTGGATGTGCATCCAGTATCTGAAATATTTGATCGCTAAGCTCCTCGTCCGGTAACAACCCCCCCAGGCTCAGATTAATCACATCCACATCTCTTGCTGTTGCATAACCCATGGCCTCAATCAGTGCCGCTACAGTAATCTCTCCCCCCAGGCCAAATACGCGCACTGGCAAAAACTGTGCCTCAGGGGCAACACCGACTACTCCCTGACGGCCCGCAGGATTTGCCGCAATTATCCCAGCTGACCAGGTACCATGAAACTCATTGCCAATCTCTAACTGAATAATCCGCCGCAGAACGTCTGCCTGTTGTTTTTCTGAGGCGGTGGGCATGACCCTAGCAATCTGTTGCGCCAGGTTTGGATAGGCTGCCAACAGATCCGCAGTCCCTAATGTAAATGTGTGCTGCAAATGGGGTCTCAGATAGGCCAACTCCTCTTCATTAATGCGGGTATCGGCATCTCCCAGAGCACAGTTTTCACTCCCTGCACAGGTTATTTCTTTATTTGAGAAATCCCAACCATATTCTTCCCCTGGCAGCCGGTCTGCTATAGTCTCTGGTACCGTATACACTCGGTCCACCAGATCAGGATGGTCCCACTGAATCAGGCTATCGATAACGGCTACCACCACATTTTCTCCCTGGGTGGTCTCCCAAGCCTCCACTGCCCGCACGTCTACCCGTGGGTAGGGGCGAGGCCGCACAGCCCGACTGTTTAAATGCCACTGCAATGGCAACAATGAGTTAGGAAATGGGGACGTCTCATGGGCCGCAGATACATTAGATACATTTTCTGGACCATTGGTGCGTTGGGGGTCGTCCATAGAGAGAATATCCAATGTGGATACATCAAACGGGATGGACTGAACAAAATTTGGCGTGGCCGATTGAACGTTAGGTAAATTCCTTAGCTGGGTGGCTGCTGCCAGCACTGCTGTGCCTGACACATTATTGGCCCGCACCAGGTAGCGTCCTTCACTAAATCGTAGCGATCGCAATACGTCTACACCATATTGGGCCAACAAACGGCGGGCCGTTTCATCAGCAATGCCCGGTTCAAAACTCACCACTATTTCCTGAGTGACCACAATGGATTCAGTCATATTCTCCCGACTCAGCACCGGTAGGGTGGCCTGCACATAGGCTTGATTCAGCCGCTGTGCCCATTGTTCATCTAACCCATGGGGCAGTTCCACCAGGGCATAGCGTTCCCCCAGGGGTTTCACGGTGACATCCGCTTTATGTGCCTCTCGACTAAAGCTAGTGGCCGCTGTCAGGTCTCGCTGTAGCCGTAAATAGGCCGGTTCACTCAGGTCACGGGTAAAGGAGGGAACAGGCTTAAACTCCACCGCAATTTGATCTGAACGTTCCACCAGGGGAACTTGTTGGCCATAGAAGGTGTAGGATAACTGTTCTTCTTGATCCGCTTGATCCGCAGTGAGCGTTGGATTTTGGGCAAGTATGGGCTGATTATTTGCCATTGCCGCTGGTTGGGTTACCCCTGTAAACGCACCCGTTGCCATCAGAATCCAGGGAAGTAATTGCTTTAGCATTCAGTCAATCCTCAATCCACTCTCCGTCGTTACTTCTGAGCTGAAGGGACTTATTCACTGATCCACTTCACTGATCCACAATGTTCTCAAGTGTGAATAAGCTTTAACAACGAAGAAGTAACCCTGGCTGAGTGGCTCGTAGCAGCTATTCAGTCCCTGATTCTTCAATGAGGAGACTCCCATGCCCAAAGCTCAAATCGTGCTGCGGCAGCTACTCCAATATGGGTTACCTGCGATCTCACTATCCGCCGCTGGCAGTTTAAGTTTCATTTTGCTGTCCGGCAATACCTATGTCTTTGACATGTTTAACAATTGGTTCAATACCAATATCTTTCACCTACCCGATGAGTCTCAGCCTCTGGATAAACCTGTTCCTGATTTTCGTCCCGATAGCCAGATTCCTAACATTACTATTGAATTGCCTAGGGTATCTGTAGATCCTGACATCACGGTAAAAACTCCAGTTACGGTTGATCCTAGGATGATTTTTTCTCCTGAACTGCAATTCAATCCTGAACTTAACCCAGAGATTACCGTCTCGCCCACAATTGAGTTCTATCCTGAACTCAATACGAACTTTGACGTTGCCCCCAGTCTGGAGGTTACCCCCCAGGTGACAGTGCCACCTTATTTTCGCAACAGTCCTGAACGCCCGATCATTCTGACTAATCCAGATCGGCCCTCCATTAAAGGATCTGGTCCACTACCAGAAGGACCTGAGCCAATACCCATAGATGCCACTGTACCTGATGCTCCGAGACAGTCCCCTGAGCCAATTGTACCAACGGTTCCAGATAACCCAATACAGCTTCCCACACCTAAGACGTTGCCAAAGACTCCAGTCTTACGGCAACAGCCTTATCCAGCAGTAGTAGAGTCAGAAAAGAAACCTGACGAGCCTGAGTTTAATTTTCAGTTTCCTGAGGATGAGGTGGAAACAACGCCTGAAACACCCATTATCAGTTTTGACCCAGAGGAGCTACCGCCAGACCTGTCTCCCCAACCACGTTTAGGCAAAGAGTTCTTGCCTGAAGGTAGGGATATACCTCCGACATCTGCTCGTAGTCGCCCTCCGCATCATCCAACAGACCCATCTGACAAGGTAGTCAGTGTGCCTGAACCAGGGATGGTGATGATAATTTTGTTCTTTGGGTTGGGATTACTTGGGTTTAAGAAAAAGCGTTAGAAAAATCAGGTGCGCACTAATCAGATAATACTGGTTAGTGCGCACCGCTCTGTTGAATATAGGCGTGCCCTAATCTTGAGAAGAGGTGCACACCTTCTCAATCATCTTTTCTTGGATTCCCAACAGCTCAGCCGATGGCTCCCTTACACTAAAGAGAGCTTGAATTGCATCGTAGGGAAAATCATGCTCCACAAAATACTCAGTCTGCTGAATCGCAGTCCACTCAGCATTAGACACCGTTGACTCATTCGGGCTAGAAAAACTCTCCAATTCATTGCTAATTAATGTCCGTGTCTCAGCTGAGACCATTTGAAAGTTAGGAATTAAGGTAGGATCTGCGTTCTCAATGGCATATAGTCCTAACGTATAGGTTTCTCCGGGTTCTAAGGGGTCACCATCATAAATGACATGGGTTTCATCAGCAGATGGTGTGTATTCCCAAAAAGGACTCTTTGAGTCAACCGCTAGAGAGACTTTAGCCACTGCCCCAGGTTGCCAAACAATCACAGGCTGATCATGCCAGATCTCAGGAGTATTTGCACCCAGATGGGTGGGTGAGAGCACACATAGCGGTCCCCGTGACACCAAACTTCTTTCCCTGTCCTCATCATCCCTAACAATACGGCTCCAAATATTAGTTAAGCGGCTGCGTAAATCGCTAGAGGAGTTTTGGGCGCTAGCATTTGATCCCAACCCCAGGCCCAGGCATAGGGCAACAACACTAACCAACCCCATGCGCCCCATGGCCTTGAAGTGAATCGTCATAGATTTTTCTCCTGATTACAACGTTGCAAACCGGGTATGTGATATACCCACACAGTGGCCGTAGGCAGTAGCCAGGGCAAAACAATCGAGGCTGCACCATACACGACAATCCCGAATAGCCCATATCCGACACTGAAACCTATGAGCCCTAGCCAGCGATAGTGTCGTAACTGCTGATCCCGTTGCATAGCTAGCGCAGACATCGCACCTACAATGGTGCCAATTCCTACCATCCACAAAACAGGAATCGGTATCATCCAGTGCTGATTTAAAAAATGATGAATCATATACGAATGAGCTTCTACCCCTGTGAATCGACTACTCAAGTCCTGGGTTTGGTCTCGCCAAAATTGAATGGCTGGTGGATTCGGCACATAGTCACTTTCAGAGCCTATACCCGCCTCGTTGTAGCCACCAGAACCGATTAATACAATTTGGTTTTGCCAGTCATATTGAGCAGATAAATCTTGTATATCCTCTTCTAATAACGCATGGGCTGGTATGCGATCATAAATATGACTGAGCGGCATTGAAAAATCTAAAATAGGATGGAACCAGCGTTGTTCTATCCACCGAGACAGACTTAAAATCGGTGACAGGCGATAGTTCAAGAGCTGATATAAGACTGGAGAATTATTGTCTTTTATAATCGTCTCAAATAATTCTTTACGCAGATTGTTGGTTCTGTCTAAGGAGGGGGTCAGGCTTTTGCCAGCTGGGGTCTCCCTTGCTGCATGGGTAATTGCCAGTAGGTAACTGAAAGGACAACGGCTGTGGCAATCTTGACCGATTTGTAGTGCTTTTAGGTGCCAGGAAGCCGGAGCCTTAGTCAACCCCTGCATGCTCCATGCCGGATTAGCCAACCCTTCTGAAGGGCCAATCTCTTGCTTATCTAGCAAATCACTGGCCAGCACTAGCCAGTTACCCTCATTGACTGCTTTCTCCAGGGTTTTTGTCAAGCGGGCATTATTCTCATCCTGACGCCGATCTAACAGATAATCAATGCCAATAATCTGACTATCTAACTCAACAATTCGGTCTAGTAGCTTAGCTAAGTAGGCTCGATTGATGGGGTTGGCATCACCGTCAGGAATCCCTTTGGCAATGGATGTTTCATCCACATGGACCAACAGCACGGGGGGAGAAACATCTGCCTGGAGAGGTTGAGTTGTTATCTGACGAGCAACTGCCTGGGTCCATAGGCGACCCGCCATCAGCCTATCTCGCACCGGCGGTAGCAATGAGAGAATTGCGATCGCACCCAGCGCCATCCCCTGTTTTCGACTGGGCCATAGCTCTGTTAGCTTGGCTTGCCAACCCACTGGCTGGAGTCGAAATAGCTGCGCACCCCGGTGGCTAAATAAAGAGGGCACTAAATAGGCCGATGGATAGGCCATGGTCTTTTCAGCTTTCAGTGCCTTTGTTGCTTCCTGTAGAGCTGTATGCACATCGGCATATTGGGATAACTGTTGTAAAAACTGTAATAGAAAGTATTGAGCGACGTCATTGTGGATCGGCTCTCGCATGATGGCTACCTGGTTTAGCCCCAGCGCCACTAGCCGATCAGCGATGTCTAAGCCTTTGCAGGAGTTAAACAGGGCAAACTGGAGGCCGTTGCGTTTAGCTTCCGCGAGGTCAGATTCCAGGTCGCGCATGGAGATTGTGGTTTTGGGTGCGATCGCAATCTCTCCCCCGAGTTCAGCCATTTCATTGCTATGGCCAAAGAAGAACAGCATATCCCACCCCTCTGGGTCACGAATTACATCTCGCACCTGATCAATCAGAGCATTTGTTTTCTGCCCCAGCTGCCAGCCAATTTTTTGAATAGTTACCAGTGTTTTCAACCGATCAATAGCATCTAAATCCTGCTTAAAATCCAGTCCCGAATCATCACCAATGATCACCAGAGCACGTGCTTTACGCCGTTGCTTCTTCGGTGGGTTTGCCGCCACGGAAATATTGGCAGGCAGCCGTGTAATCCGCATGGGTGGCCCTTGACCAAAACCTCGGGCTAGCTCCCAGGTCTCCCATGGCAATCGTCGCAGCTCCTTAGCAGCACAGGTAATGTACAACGTAACCCCACGTTGGAGTCCCTCTCCACGCCGATTCAACTGTTCACGAATGCCAATTAACTCACGCCGTTCCAGCCAACTTTGAAACACCGTCAATAGGCGTACCTCAGCCTGACCCAGCTGACTCCGCAAGTCGGTTTGGGCAACAGGCACTTGCCCCACAGCCCCCGTTCGTCCCCGCATTGCCGATGACTCACCCACTGCATTGGTCTTCTGCAAAGCACGATAGAAATTGTAGTAAGCCCGCTGCCAGCGTTGGTGTAATAGGGTGAGTTCTTCAGGATAGGGCACCTGGGCGGTAAGCTGCATGCCATCGCCCCAGGTCAGATCAAAGAGACAGATCTGCTGCACATGGGTAACAACAAGGCGATAGGTTTGATCCATATAGATTAAATTGCACCGAGTGAGTGGCACCGAGTGAGTGGCACCGAGTAAATGGCTGGCTATTTTTATCGACTTGTTAGCTGAGGAAAGCGATCAAGAATACGAGAGATTTTGACACCATAGTTAACGACTCCACGCTCCTCACGATCTAGCTGAGCGGCTGCATTCAAACCGACGATGCTAAAGTCTTCACCATCCTTAGCTAAAAGCGGGCCACCTGAAGAACCACCATAGGTATCACAAATGTGATAAATCACTTCCTCCGCCTCAGCGGTGATACTACAGCCAATATGGGCGGCGGCAGTGAGACCGGGAAGTACTGCAGGGTAGTCACCGGAGTAACCCACCATGATCAGGTTATTACGGTAGGTCCCTTGCACAAGGGTTTGGGTATCGATCGCCTTTAACGGAATAGTCCCAAACTGTTCCCCAAGGGATTTATTGAGTTTCAGAATGGCCCAATCATCCTCATGGGGGGGATCACTACGGTCTTGAAATTCTGTACCGAGCAGCCCGTCAATGACCTCTGCACGGTCTAGGGGGGAACTAACGGTGCCATCGATAACATTCGGTGAAAAGACTAGCCGAGCAGCAAATTGACTGGTTTCAGGGTCAATGACACAGTGAGAATTAGTCAGAATAATATCGACATCAATTAGGGTGGCGGTGCAATGGTAGCGGCCACCGTCCTGGGTCATGCCATCTAAACGGCCAATGGCTGTCCAAGGGTAGGCGCGTAGGCGCACCTCAGTACGGTCATCAGGGCCAATGATGCCACGACCGCCGTCAGGTTCATTAGAAATGGGCAGATTATCGGGCACAAACGCCGATGTGGAAAGATCAAGTTCGCTGGGGTCAAGGGTGAATGTAGGAGCTGAACGCCGAATCGTTACATCTGCTTTAGCAGACTGTAGCTGTCGCCAGTTCAATCCACTGGTAAAAAGAATACCAATGCCAACGATAGAAGAGAATACTAATTTCTTCATGGGTTAGTCTAAAACCAATCTGATAAACGAAGTCAATTGCAATGTGGTGATCTGTTGATGCACTCTTTGCACTACATCTATCGTTACCGCTCGATGCACCCAGGTTATTCGAACGAGCTGTAATTTTAAGATTTCATTCAGATGGCACAGGGATGCTGACAACAGTTACAAAATGACCATATATCAATGGAAAGACTGCGATCTAAAGCGACTCTCAATCTATGGTAATGATTGATATTAAATTAGTTAGACTTAATTTGACGGCCTAGCTAAAAATAACGTTTGCCCCAGAGGTGTCCGCATCAATGCCAGTGCCCTATGCTCCACCGTTATTGTCTGCTCCTATCCTGCCTGCTGCTATTGATCCCTAGCAGCGTTGCTGCCAGTGGTATACCTGCTGGAAATAGCGTACGATCAACCCTCGCCCAAACAGCTTCTTCTCAAGAGCTAAAAGACCAAGCTGATGGTTTACTCCAGACAGGTGTCACCGCCTATGGTGAAAACCGTTTAGACGATGCTATTGACTCTCTCCAAACCGCCCTCAGTCTCTACCAACAGATTAATGACACGGCTTCTCTATCGTTGATCTGGCAAACCCTGGCTTTGATCTATGGTCAACAAGGATTGGTAGCCTTTAGTGCCGCTGACTATACCGCTGCCATCACCCACTACCAGCAACAGCTCAATGTCGCCCAACAGCTAGGTGATCCATCGCTCACAGCCCAGGCATTCGGCAATCTAGGCAGTGCTGCCGTGCAGGCCGAGCAGTTTGATGTGGCTGAGACCTATTTGCAGCAGAGTTTGGCCCTTTCTCAAACAGACCCGCTGAACCAGGCTAGGGCCCTGAGTTTGCTGGCAGTCACCTATTCTGTTCTAGGCAATTATGATCGTCTGTTGAATACGGCACAGGAGTTGGAGGAGGTGGCAACGTTAACCCAAAATCCAAGCCTCCAAATACAGGCTGCCCAAAGTCTGGGCATCGCCTACTTCTTCCAGGGAGACTATCCCCAAGCCCTGACGTATCATCAACAGGTTGTCACCCTGGCAGAAGCATTAGAAGATCCCTATTTTCAAGCCATAGGACGGGCCAACGTTGGTGAAACCCAGCTGGCGCTAAAACAACCCGAGATAGCTCTAGAAACCTTGCCCCAGGCGCTAACACTAGCCCAAGCAACGGGTGATCCGACCCTCATTGGCAATGTTCTAGGCACCCTGGGGTTAGCCCATGCCACCCTGGGTAACTATGGCCAAGCCACCGACCTGCTGCAACAGCGGCTACAGGCGGAACAGGCGGCAGGTAGTCTGTTAGGGACTGCCCAAACCCTCAATAATCTGGGTAATGTGGCCTTTCTTGATGACCGTCTGGACGAAGCTGCTATCTACCTACAACAAGCCATTCGTTTGTGGGAAGACCAACGCTCTACCCTGGGTACCGATGATCAAAGTCGGATTCAGTTGTTTGATACCCAGGTATTAACCTATCGCACCCTGCAGCAGGTATTGGTTGCCCAAGGCCAGCCTGAGTTAGCCCTGGAAGTGACTGAACAAGGGCGCGCCCGCTCGTTTGTTGAACAGCTGGCAAAAGAGAACCCACCACCTGCCCAACCAAAGCCCACCCTGGCAGGTCTTAAACGAATTGCCCAAGAGCAGCAAATTACGGTAGTAGAATATGCCCTCATTGTTGATAACCAAGAGATTTTTGCACCCCAGCGACGGGATAATCAACTGCAAAATCAGCCTATGGAGCTCCTCATCTGGGTGGTACAACCCACCGGAGAGATTCAGTTTGAGCAGGTTGACCTGACAGACTATCCTGCCCTGGGTGATTTGGTGGCTGATGCTCGTTCAGACTTGGGTGTACTGGGTCGAGGTGGCATTAAGGTTGTTTCTACGTTTGATCCGGAACAACAAGGTAACTCATTACGCCAGCTCCACGACATATTAATAGACCCCATTGCTCAGCATTTACCCCCAGACCCCACTGAGCCAGTTGTGGTTATTCCCCAGGAAAGTTTGTTGCTGGTGCCGTTTGCAGCCTTACTGGATGATGATAATCGCTATCTTATTGAGCACCATACCCTACTCAGTGCGCCCTCTTTGCAAGCATTAGGGTTAATCCAACCTGCCAGTGGGTCTGGCGCTGTTGTAGTGGGTGATCCAACGATGCCAGAGGTGCCAGGGTTTGAGCTGGCCCCATTGCCAGGGGCCGAGAAGGAAGCGATTGCGATCGCACCCCTCCTCAATACCACTCCCTTACTAGGGGAAGCTGCAACTGAAGCAACCGTAGTTCCTCAATTGACCAATGCCCGATGGATTCATTTAGCGACCCATGGATTATTGGATTACGCTGGTGAGGATGAATCGATTACGGTCCCCGGTGCGATCGCGTTAGCTGCCGGAGATGGTCAGGACGGCTTACTAACGGCAACAGAAATTGCCAACCTATCCTTATCAGCAGAGCTAGTGGTGTTAAGCGCCTGTGATACTGGGCGTGGTGAGATTACGGGCGATGGCGTAGTTGGGTTATCCCGTTCTCTTTTGCTAGCCGGAGCAGAGCAGGTGATGGTTTCTTTGTGGGCAGTTCCCGATGCCCCAACAGCGGACCTGATGCAAGCTTTTTATCAACAAGTGACCAAAAATCCTCATCTTTCTTATGCCCAAGCCCTACGTCAGGCTATGTTACAAGCAATTGAACAGGATCGTACTCCCAGAGAATGGGCCGGATTTAACCTGATTGGCAACAGTCTGTAATCGGCTCAGTTACACCTAAACTTCCACAAGATTAAGAAGTCCCCTTTTCTCAAGGGGGAGACAACAGTGCCCAATAGTTTGATATACAAGCCATCCAGCGAATATATCCCCAGAATCGCATAAGCCTCCTCACCCCAGAAATAGCCAATCAACATCCTAGCCTTCACCCCCATCACCCCATCCCTCACCATTCCCATCCCTCAGCAGAACGTTTGTTGATTTAGAGTTAGGGGTGAGCGATGTTGTGGCTCACCTGCTTGAGTTCATTTCAATTGCCTGTTGCACAGCCTGTTGCCGTCTAGCCTGGTCCCAGCGGATGGAGTTTAGGGTGTTACCTAGACCAGGGGCATTCCAGTGACCGCTATCGGGATCAAGAAATGCATGGGTTCTGGCCCAGATAATGCGGTCGGTTGCACTCATTGTTTGCAGGTTGGTGTTGTCACGTCTGTAGAGCTTTGCCAGCCAATTGATATAGCCTCGATCTAGAGCCGCTAAGGGGGCCTGATTAGCTAGATCGATACCGTTGAGTTCCTCAGCAAGGGATAGAGTGATCTGTTGTGCACTAGCCTGTTGCCGGAGCTCAATAGCCTGGTTGTACAGGCGCTGGAGCTGTTTGTTATCGGCTTCGCCAGGGGAGTTGGCTCCATGCTGATAAGAAAAGCTGCCCAGATTCCACTTGTGGTTGCCAGGATCTATATGGCCGTAGTAAGCAGAGGTATAGCCACCGTCGGGGGTGCGGGTGCCCTCAGCACTGCCCACAGCACGAGCAACTAAGGAGTTGCTCCCGCCGTGGAATAACGTGTCTAAAGTATGGAGAACCTGGGTAACTGGTACTGGTGCCCCTTGAGGCTTGGGCGCAAAGCTGAGACTAACTGCGTTGTTGTGGTCTGTGTTTTTGATTCGTTGGGGAGGATGAGCCCTTGGTGAATCAAATGTCAGGGCAATATCTTTGGCTGGAGCCGGAGCGGCCCACAGTAAGACAATGCCCATAGGAATTGACCAGTGAACTGACCAGCGATAGGTCATGATGCATTACTCCGTCAGAAATTGTTCAATCAGATCAGTGGCCGGTTCGATCAGTGCCCAAGTACCGTTAGGTTCTTTTCTAAAAGCGGCAAAAACTAGCTGCTGAGCCCGACCAATGATGTGACCTTTGTTGTTTTGCCCCAACTTGGGGCTATTGATGCCGCAGAGTCGAAACAGATAAGCGGGCACCTCGGGGCTGGTGATCGCAATGCAATGCGGATCCATAGGCTGGACTTGGCCATCAAAGGGTAGCCGCACTGGATCATCATCCAATTCAAGAGTAACGTCCCCAAGACCGCTACTAATGCGATAATCTCCTACCTGATTACCCACCTGGAGTTCCCAGGTTTGTTGAATGGTAATGTTGCGAGTTGGGGGATCTGACTGGCAGGCCGTCAGCAGAGTGAGCAGTGCACCACCAGTGATTCTTAGTATGTGTTTAGTGCTGAAGTTTAAAGCCATAGCCGACATACTCCTCCTCTTCGTAAAGCACAACCAACCAGGTATTGGGATCAAATGCCAGGGGATAGGCAGTGCGTTCAGCGATGACCCCAGCCCTCACCTCAAGGGTGGTTAGTGTGCAGTAAGGCTCTTCTGCAATGGCTTCGATGGCCTGGCGATTTTCTCGTTCGGGGATCGTGAGCAATTGGATAAGCTGTTGTCGTGAAAGAACGGCTTGGCTGGATATTATATCCTGGCAGAGGTCTTTCTTGGCTGAGGCAGCTTTGGCTTGGAAGCGAAGGCCGATACCAAGGCTGAAGCCGAGGAGTATAAGCATGCTACCGCTGATAAGGCGATAACGCCGTTGTTGTCTAGGTCGTCGTCTGGGTTGTCGTTTGGGGCGTTGGTTCATGGGATACTCCTTGTGTCCAGATGATGTGAGTATAGACGTGTTTATCTACAAGAAACAATAGCTAAATCCTTATGTATTAGAGGTTTTAGGCTTTGTGCAATAGCCTCTAAAGGAGCAGCAACAAGGGTTGATTAGCTGTTAAAAAAAATAAAACTATTTTTGCAACAGCTAGGGCAAGTGGATGCAACAGAGTCGTTGATATAGAAGAACTCTTTTCTACTCCCCAGAACTGGGATGACAGAAAGTGATTATCACCATTAATGATCAGCTCAATTGAGTACTGGAGTTGTTCATTGCTCAAAAACAATCGTTAGTTTACTCTTGATTTAGTGAGAAAGTTGTTCTGTAATATCTATGTTACTAAAGTAGTATGGAACAACTTAGCCCTTGACCTCAAATTGATATTTAGATATATCACCCCAATTAATTGTTTTTAGGTGAGTTCATCTTTTTGAAGAGAGCCAATCAGCTTAGAAGGGAGTTGTTCATGAATGCTCAGACACCTTCGAATCAAGGTGTTTTAAGAGCCAAATATTCAATTATTATTAATATTCTTCTGAGGTTAAGCTTTGACAATATCTTTGCCAATTACTTGTGGTGTGGCATTAAAGATGAGAAGGTGTCTTTTGTAGCTTGACGAGACACAGTCAAGGATATGGACTTGTGGTATGACTCTTATCCCTAACAATCACACTATAAAAATAAATGTAATAAGAACTAAATCTTAAGAATGACTGTTCTCAACTAGCTGGTATTGATCTTTCACAATCCAGGTAAATGCAATGGTACCAATGATTCAATTTGATGATGTCACGAAATACTATCCCAGTTCAGGCAAGCCTGCGGTTCAGAGGTTAACGATTGCCGTGCCTGAAGGTGAAACCTGTGTCGTCATTGGTCCTTCTGGATGTGGCAAAACAACGGCTCTAAAAATGGTCAACCGTCTGATTGAACCCACCAGTGGCAATATCTTTGTTGGGGGACGCAATATCCTGAAGCAGGATACGATTGAGCTCCGTCGCAATATTGGTTACGTTATTCAGCAGGTCGGTCTATTTCCCCATTTCACAATTCGAGACAATGTTGCCCTTGTTCCTCAAATGTTGGGTTGGAGTAAGAGGCGCATTGATCGTCGTGTGAATGAGCTTTTAGACATTGTTGGACTAGATCCTTCGCAGTTTTGCGATCGCTATCCTCGACAGCTTTCAGGGGGGCAGCGTCAGCGCGTGGGTGTGGCAAGAGCACTGGCGGCTGATCCACCGGTAATGCTGATGGATGAACCCTTTGGGGCCATTGACCCCATGACTCGAGATCGGTTGCAAAACGAATTCCTGCGTCTGCAAAAGCAGCTGAAAAAAACCATTGTGTTCGTTACTCACGACATCAATGAAGCCCTCAAAATGGGAACGCTTATCTGTATTTTGCAAGTCGGGGGAGTCCTGCAACAGTTTGATACACCGACTAATATTCTGTCCAATCCGGCTAACCGCTTTGTTGCAGATTTTGTCGGTTCAGATCGAGGCTTAAAAAAGCTTACCCTGGTGCGTGTCGGTGAGGTGATGCAGACCACTCTAATTCAAGGTCAATGTAATGAGTCTGCGTCGGATTTGGCCACTCGCATGCAGCAGTACAACCTGGATAGCATATTTATCGTTGATGATGCTCAAACGCTTATTGGCTATGTCACCCTTGACGGTGCACAAGCTCATCCGGGTAAATATGCCCATGAGATTGTGCATGAGATTATTACGACAACTGAAGAGGAAGCCACCATGCGAGATGCATTCTCTGTAATGTTGAGCTATGGGATAAGTCTTTTGCCTGTGCTTGACAGCGCGCACCACTTAGTGGGACTGGTTTCAGCGGACGATGCCCAGCGTCTGATCAAACGCTCCAAGGTTCTGACTACCTCCGTAAAATAGGCCGTTAACCCCAGTGTAATAATGGAAAATTTCGTTCGTTTTCTAGTCAGTATCAAAGATGGTTTGCTGTATTACCTGCCTGGTGTAGGACGTCCTGACCGAGTGCTAGATTTTTTGGGAGGACACCTGTTGATCACATTGGTGACACTGGTGCTTGCTGTCCTAATTAGTGTGCCATTGGGGATTTTAATCACGCGTGTACGCGTTCTTTATGATCCGGTCATTAAACTTGCTGGAATGTTGTATACCGTCCCCAGCTTAGCGATGTTTGGTATGCTGGTGCCGCTGGTAGGCATTGGGTTTAAGGCGGCGATTATTGCCCTCACCCTGTATTCTTTGCTGGCGATTATCCGTAACACGGCGGTTGGTATTGACGGCGTTGATGCCGCTGTCATTGAAACTGCTCGCGGCATGGGCATGCGCGATCGCAGTATTTTACTTAAGGTTGAACTCCCCCTTGCTTTACCGGTCATATTTGCAGGAATCCGCATTGCAACGGTTTCGACCATTAGTTTGGCCACGTTAGCTTCGTTTTTTGGAGCAACTAGTCTAGGCAATCTAATTTTTGAAGGGATTTCTGCAGGCGGTACCCGGAACGACAAAATTGTGGCTGGCGCGATTGGTGCCGCTGTCCTTGCTGTTTTATTTGATCAGGTCATTGGATACATTGAGCGAGCCTTGCCCGGCTCCGCCACTCAGTAGGAGGAGTCTGCATGTTGAGGGAAATGTTCGATTACATTGTCAGTCAGTCTCAAGAGTTTACAATTGCGTTGAGTCAGCATTTGCAGATTACATTCATTGCGCTGGCCATTTCGATTGTCCTGGGCCTGGTGTTAGGCATCTTGAGTTCACGGGTGAGATGGTTACGAGACCCTTTGCTCACCATCAGTAAAATTGGTCGTACCATCCCAAGTTTGGCAATTTTGGCGCTTGCCTTACCATTGTTGGGAATTGGTACGCCACCCACCTTAGTTGCATTGGGATTTATTGGTACCTTACCTGTGTTGCTCAACACAACCGTTGGCATTGAACAAGTTAACCCGGATACCAAAGAAGCGGCCTATGGCATGGGGATGAGAGATCTCCACGTTTTACTAAAACTTGAACTGCCGATTGCGTTGCCCATCATTATGGCAGGTGTGAGAACCGCAGCTGTGGTGGTCGTAGCGAGTGCTACCCTGGCAGCATTTATTGGCGGTGGCGGTTTAGGAGATTTGATTTTGCGGGGACATGCCCTGAATAAAGATCACATTATGTTAGCAGGGGCATTGCCTGCGACCTTATTAGCGTTCTACTTTGAGGAGGCCTTTGGTCGCCTAGAGACTTGGGCCACACCTCAGGGCTTAAGGGATATAGCCAAAACCCCCACTGGATTTACGAGTGTTTTATTAGCTGTTGTTGTGATGCCACTGATCTTTGGAGTTTTGCTACCCTGGGAACTATCTATTGATGTTTCTGGCAATCCTATTGTGCTAACGGGTCTCCACCCTGAGTATCGAGCCATTGGTCTACCCGTTTTGCTTTTGAGTTTAACTGCAACATTGTTTCCTCGACGAAAGCCGCAGGATCATTCTTTTCTGACCTCGTTTATCCTTGCCGGAACAGCACTTGCTGGGTTGATATGGCTGTTGATCGGGATCTTAACCACTATTGAACAACTTCAAATCGGATTGAGAATGTTTCTCTTAGCGACGTTGAGCATTGCGGTGATCACTGGATTTGAATGTATCCTTAACTATCGCAATTATCAGTCCAGAACTAAACAACTCCGAGGGATGGCTTCATCGCCATAAATCCTGATGTTTGTTGACCTTTGTATTTTCGCTATGTTTTTGATTAATTGTTTATCTTGTAGCTTGCCAGGAGAGTACTGATGTTTAGACGACGTATCTTTTTAGGTATTTTATTAGGCCTCTCAATCGGAGGTGTGACCGCTTGTAATAGTAGTAATCCAGACGCACCAAAAATTCGCATAGGTTCAAAAGAATTTACCGAACAATACATTCTCGGCAATCTCTACGAAATCCTGTTAGATGAGTCAGGATTTAATGCAGACTACCGATCTATAGGAGGAACCAGTGAAAACCATCAGGCTATTGTCAGCGGAGATCTTGATATCTATCCAGAATATACAGGTACCGCTCTACTAGTTCACCTCAGTATGGGGTTTGACTCAAGCATGGGAGCAGATGAAGTCTACAATACAGTTAAAGACACCTATGCCGAACAATTCAATCTAGCTGTCCTTGACCCAACAAGCTTTAATAATACCTATGTCTTCCTTATGCCCAAGCCACGGGCGAGTGAATTGGGCATTCAAACTGTGAGTGACCTGTCGAGTAAAGCCAATGATTTGACACTTGGCACCATCCAGGAATTTACTGCCCGAGAGGACGGACTACCTGGGTTGAAAAATACCTACGGTGGATTCAATTTTAGAGATGTTGTTGCCCTTGATCCAGGGTTACTTTATTCCGGCATTAAAGAAGGAGAAATTGATGTAACTGCTGGATTTGGCACAGATGGACAAATTGTCGCCTATGATTTACTGGCCTTAGAAGACGACAAAAACTTCTGGCCACCTTATCCGGCGGCTCCTATTGTAAGACAAGAAATTCTCAATGAATATCCCGAAATTGCAGATATCCTCAATCAGCTCTCTGCCTTACTAGACGCTGATACAATGCGAACCCTCAATTGGCAGGTGGCCGGTAATGGGCGAGAATCTGATGAAGTAGCCCGTGAATTTTTAGAACAAAATGGACTAATTGGAGAATAACAATATATCTGTTCTTACTTTGAGCTGATGGGAGTATTGGTGACCTTACCGGTGCATACAACCCTGTCGCGTCGTCAAAAGATCGTAGCATTGAGTTACCAACGAAACCCACGACTGGAGGACGTCATGTGGTGGTAGACAGTACGGGCATTAAAGTCTATGGAGACGAGGAATGGAAAACCCGTCTCCATGGCGTCAGTAAACGTCGCACTTGGCTCAAACTCCATTTGGGTGTCGATGAGCAAATGGGAGAGATTCTGGCAGCCGTGGTGACCTCGAACGCCGTGATATGTGAGGCTGCGAGTAGCAGGCTAAGCAGGCATGGCCTTGGGGGCTCTCATTGTGAAGGTGCGACCCATGAAGGACAGCTCAGCATCAGTTTCCATGGTTTCGATAGTCTGAGCAGCGCTTCTCTGATGCTATGGCCCAGTGAGGTGTAGCGTTGGGCAATGGTTCTAGGGACGCTTTAAAGCACAACAGCACCCAGAACGATCTACCTGAGGAACTCTTCTGCATTAAACGAGGCTTTCTAGAGTTGTTCTAAGAAGGACTATCTTTACTAAAAACAATACTCTCTAGCGCAAGTAAGAAGAAATATCAGTGACCTGTTTGGGTGCTATTTGTAGTCTGTCAAACGATGATATAGAAATATCGATTGTTGACCTCCTTTGTTGTGGTTATAAGCTTTTCAGCTCATATATTTAGCATATTCCTTGAGGGGTTCAATGTCTCTTCTCTGACATAAAGGTTAATGTTGTAATCTTTTGTGACTGGTCAGTGGGGTAGGTCTCTAGGATGTTGTGGTTGATGACACTGCAAGTGGTGATTTGATCCGTTTAGAATTCAGATAATTCAATTTTGGGTTAAGAGCCGATGCGCTGGCCAAGACCGCAAATTGCCAGCCAAGGGGCAGACCCGTTGCCTAAATTGCGGAATGCGACGGGCAAGCTGAAGTATTTTCGATCATTGCCGTACCCTATTGTGCTGAGCCAGGCGACCCGGTTTGAGGCGTGGAATGCAAGACATGGATGCAGGATGTGGATGATGTGGGTGGTCCGGTGGCGGCGGTGGATAGTCGTGATTTTGATCCGAGGTTGATGGAGTGGTAGGGGCGAGGTGGTATAGCTGTAGTTTTATGCAGCTATACCACTGTATAAAGCCTTGGTGGTTAGGTGGAAAGTGTCTACCTAATAATCCCCAAATCGGTATGTTAGGCTGACAGGTGTCTACCTAATCTTCTTATAAAGAGTATTAGACTGAAATATTTCTACCTAATCTACTAAATCGGAGAATTAGGCAGAAAGTTTCTCCCTAATCAATTGTTATGTGAAAAATAATAAAGAAGACATCTATGTTTACTGAAAGGGAGACACAACGGCTAAAGCGTATCTAGGACAGCTTCTATAGCTCTTAGCCCTCGTAAATGATACTCAATTTTGTTTCGGTCGAGTCTCATCAAAGCCTGAACTTGTTGGTTGCAACGA